>PATE01000100.1 GCA_002712305.1 Gemmatimonadota bacterium
GGTCTACCAGTTGTTCCGCCAGGAGCATCGCTGGGTAGCTACGTTCGGAAGGGATAAACGCTGAAAGCATCTAAGCGTCAAGCCCACTCCAAGACTAGATATCCCGTAGGGTTAACCTACCTAAAGACCCCTCGCAGACTACGAGGTTGATAGGCTGCAGGTGGAAGCGCAGCAATGCGTGAAGCCGAGCAGTACTAATCGGTCGTGAGGCTTAACCTTTATTGATCTCACCGTGCGCGAGGACCCAAGGGTCCTTACGAAGAAATTGACAGCTTCGTGTGTGAATCTGTGTTCGAATAAAAACTCGCAAGGTTGTAATTCGCATAGCAAACTACAACCTTGCAGATCTGCAGGGCCATGGAGCTCCGCAGATCACAAATAGAGTAGAAGTACACCAGATTTTCCGGTGGCTATAGCGGAGGGGAAACACCTCTTCCCATTCCGAACAGAGCAGTTAAGCCCTCCTGCGCCGATGGTACTGCTGGGGTCACCTGGTGGGAGAGTAGGTCGCTGCCGGGATTTACTTCGAAAGGCCCTTCCCTTCACGGGAAGGGCCTTTCTTTTTTTGTCCTATCGACCCGTCCCGTCGAGGGTCTGGCTGATCGCATCGTTCAGTCGTCGCAGTTTCCCCATCTCAAGTAGCTGTGGGTGACGCTGGACCATCTGCTGGTATCGCGCGAACCACAGCTGAAAATCTGGGAATCTGAGATACCGGCGCATCGCTCGTTCTCGCTGGAAATACCACGGTTTGAATCCCGCGAAGTGTGTTCCCCAGATCAGTGACAGGTCGGGGTACCCATTCAGAGCGGAGAAGCGAACATCCACGCTTCGCCATTGGCCAGACCACCTCATGGTCAGGTACTGCATATCTGGCCAATCGAAGGCGTCTCCCACACGTGCGGCGATCTCCGGTCTCTTCACATCCTCGAGAATCCCGTCAAATTCATCTCTGTCTGGGCGCATTACAAACAGCGACCCATTGATTCCCATATTCGTTGGGTCAGTGGCGACACGGTCGGTCAAGTCACGGGGAATGGGGTGCCCATGCGGACACATTCGGTAGAGGTCATGCCAGCGCCACTCCCCTGTCTTCCAGGCTGTGGGCGTCACGACGTACCCTCCAGATGAATCGGTCTCGACGAAGTTCTCTTTGCGCTCGTTCAGGATCCCCGCTGGCGCTTCGATCTGGAAGAGCGATGCATACTTCGCCAAGGTCAGCACATCTGCATCGATTACGACCACTCGCTCGCAGCGATACCCAAGATCACCATCTTGACCGAGACGAAGCACCTGAATCCGAGTGAAGTAGTACGGCCGATCCTGCCGCTCCTGTCGTCTTGAATGAGGTATGTACACCCGTTCCACACGGATCACGTCATCAAACACAGATCGCAAGGCCTGCTCTGCGGCATCGCTGACGCCATCAGTCGTCAGGCAAACGAGAGGCTGTTCGGCGCCCTGCAAGCGCAGACTGTCCGCCAGAACGAGTGCACCGGGCAGATAGTTGTCGTTGAGCATGAGAAACGTGGCAAATAGCTGCGTCGCATCACGTGCAGCGCCAGGTCCCTGTCGGGGGGTGTAGTCGGTCATCTACCTCGTGCCTCTGCCCCCGTCGTCTCGATGGGCTCGTCCGCAGAAAACCGTGAACCTGCATAGAGCGTGAATTCTTGACACTTCTTCATCGCCTCGGCTTAATTAATGCCCCCGGCGCAGTCGACGGTGCTTTGGAGTTTTCGGACTCGTCGGGTTCGTGTTTCCCGCACCGATCCCCGCGTGCATTCTGGCACGCATTTCCCAAGGGGCAACCGCTGTGGCACACAGTATCGAGCAGGTTCGAAATATCGCACTTACCGGGCACAACGGCGCCGGCAAGACCACCCTCGCTGAGGCGATCATCTTCAACACCGGACAACTGACTAGGCTGGGCCGCGTTGAAGATGGCACCACAATTTCCGATTATGATTCCGAAGAGATCGAACGAAAGATATCACTCCGTTCATCTCTGCTGACCGGCGAAGTTGGTGGCTACCACTTCGACGTGATCGACACACCCGGCTACGCAGACTTCCTGCCACAGGCCCAATCAGCGTTACGTGTGGCCGATGGGTCGGTCGTGGTGATCGACGCCGTCTCGGGAGTCGATGTGGGCACGGAGCGGGTCTGGCGGTTCGCCGCCGAAAGCTCACTTCCTCGGCTCATCTTCCTCAACAAACTCGATCGCGCCGACGTCGATGTCGAGGGCACGATGGAACAGGTGCGTGAGCGATTCGGCCGAGAGGCCGTGACTCTCCAACTTCCTGTTGGAGCGGGCGAGGGGTTTCATCAGGTCATCGACCTGGTGGCCCAAAAACTGTTGACCTACGCCGACGGAAAAGCATCGGAGGCGGACATCCCTGCGGAGTTGACGGACGAAGTTGCCAGCCTCCGCGAGCACCTGATGGAGGCCGTTGCAGAAACCGACGAGGCGCTCATGGAGGCCTACTTTGGTGAGGGCGAACTCGACGCTGAGCAGATGAGCAATGGCCTCCGCCAAGCCGTCCTGACACAGCAGATCGTCCCTGTTCTCTACGGCGATGCATTCAACAACATCGGTGTTGACCAGTTGCTGTCGACGGTGGGCCAGTACTTCCCCTCGCCAGCTGAAAGCCCCGGTCTCACCTACACCAGTGCTGCCGGTGATGAGGTTACCCTGGTTGCAGGGGCGGCCGAGCCGCTGGTGGCCTTCGTTTTCAAGACGACGGCCGAACAACACGTGGGGGAATTGAGCTATCTGCGCCTGTATTCGGGGACGCTCACTCACGGAGACGAAGTGCTCAATACCTCTCGCAACAAGAGCGAACGCATTGGGCAGATCTTCGAGCTTCACGGACACGAGCGTCAGGAGGTTCAATCTGCATCTGCTGGCGATATCGTCGCCCTCGTCAAACTCAAGGATACGCATACAGGCAACTCGCTCTGCGCCAAGGGGACGGACTACCAGCTTCCCAACGTCGAATACGGCGAACCCTTGATTCGAGTGGCCGTCGCGGCGAAAGAAAAAGGTGGTGAAGATCGGATGGCGACGGGTCTGCATGCCCTGGCCGAAGAGGATCCAAGTTTCAGCTTTCGCTTTGATGGAGACATCCGGCAGTCGATCCTTGCCGCACAAGGTGACCTTCATATGGAGTCGCTCTTCCAGCGACTGCAGGAACGCTATGGCGTCGAGGTTGAAACGGAGGTGCCACGGATTCCCTATCGGGAGACGGTAAGGATCGCATCAGAGGGGGTCCATCGTCACAAGAAGCAGAGCGGAGGCCGCGGTCAGTTTGCCGAGGTCCATCTGCGAATTGCACCAAAAGAGCGTGGGGAAGGATTCGAATTCCTTAACAAGACAGTCGGTGGAAGCATTCCGAGTAACTTCATCCCAGCCGTTGAGAAGGGACTCAATGAGAGTTTAGTCGAGGGCCCGCTCTCAAGCTCACAGGTGATCGATCTGGCAGTCAGCGTTTTCGACGGCAAACATCACGCCGTGGATTCTGACGAAGTCTCCTTCAAGATCGCCTCGTCCCAGGCCTTCAAGGATGCATTCCTCAAAGCCAAGCCTGTCTTGCTCGAGCCCATTTACGAGCTGACGATCACCGTGCCCGAAGAGTTCATGGGGGATGTGATGGGAGATCTGACATCCCGGCGTGGAAGGATCAGTGGCACGGACTCGGACGGTCACTTTCAAATCATATCGGCGGAAGTGCCCCTAGCCGAGATCGATCGGTATGCGACAAGACTGCGATCCATGACCCATGGGAAGGGTGTGCACACGCAGAAGCTGGTGTACTATCAGGATGTCCCTGCTGATGTGCAGGTGAAGATCATTGCCGCCAATGCCGAACAGGCGGAGGCGGCCTGACCGGCGGTTTGAGCACAGCCGGTGTTTTGGGAGCGGCCTCGACAGGGAGGGGGGTCGCTCCCTTTTCCGTTCTGCCGTCCTCCACCAACCAGACCTACCCCATTGAATCTGTTGAACTTACCGACATGACGTCGGTTGCAGCGGTTCGATGCAGTCCATAAATTCCAGATCACCCATCCGACCTCCCAAACGCGTCTCGCCAAGGCACACGATTCAGCATGTCCGGTCACTCCAAATGGAGTACGATCAAGCGGAAGAAGGGCGCAAACGATGCCAAACGCGCCAAGGTGTTTACTAAGCTGATTCGAGAACTGACCGTTGCTTCCAGAGACGGCGGCGGCGACGAGGAGGCCAATCCCCGGCTACGGGCAGCCATGCAAAACGCGCGGGGCGCGAACATGCCGCTGGATACGATTCAGCGCGCGGTTCGTCGAGGTACGGGCGAGGAACCGGGAACTGTATACGAACCGGCCGTCTACGAGGGGTACGGGATCGGCGGCGTCGCCGTCATCGTGGAAACCTTGTCCGACAACAAGAATCGAACAGTGTCCGAGGTAAGGCACGTGTTTTCCAAGAACAATGGGAACCTCGCTGAGAAGGGTGCCGTCTCGTGGATGTTTACTCAGAAGGGCCTGATCGAGGTTGATGCGGGCGCGATCGGCGAGGAAGATCTGATGATGGCCGTTATGGATGCCGGTGGCGAAGACATCCAGGCAGCCGATGATGTGTTTGAAGTCCTGAGCTCGGTGGAGGATTTCGAAGTGGTGAAGAAGGCCTTGGATGAGGCAGAGATCTCGTATTCGCAATCATCTCTGGCCTGGGTCCCACAGAACATGCTCGCCGTGGAGACCGGAGACGCCGAGAAGATCCTGCGCTTGCTGGACGACCTGGAAGACCTGGATGATGTGCAGAAGGTCTTCTCAAACTTCGATATCCAGGAAGAGGAGCTGGCCAAGCTCCTCGCCTGATTCGAGCGTGCTCGTCCTCGGCCTCGACCCCAGTACAACATCGACAGGCTACGGTCTCGTCGACGGAGACGGACGACGCGCTGCGACCTTCGTCGACTGCGGGTGTTTCAGGCCGCCCCGAAACGTCACCTTTGACCGCCGACTCCAGGTCTTGTTCGATGGCGTCAACGAGGTTCTCCAAACGCACAAGCCGGATGCGGTGGCCATCGAGGGCAGCTTTTACGGAAAGGATGCGGATGCGGCAGCCAAGCTTGGCGAAGCACGTGGCGTCCTGCGCCTCGCAGTAACCCTCACGGGGATCGAATCGGTCGTTTATAGCCCCGCGGAAATCAAAAAGGCCCTTACCGGCAATGGGCAGGCAACGAAGGAATCTGTCCAGTACATGGTCGCTCAGACACTGAAAATGAAGAAACTGCCGACGCCTCTCGACGCCTCAGATGCGTTGGCCATCGCGCTGTGTCACCTGCAACGCCCCGCCAGCAGCTCTTCAGAAGAACGAGGACGCAAACCCGAGGTCGAGGCGCTGCTGCGCCGCGTCTCGTCACGCTGATCAAGTGTTATTCGAGTGATCGATTTCCTTCGCGGCACCCTCCACGAGCGAACACCAACACGAGCAGTCATCGATGTGGGTGGCGTCGGCTACGGTGTGGCGATCTCGCTCACCACCTATGATCGTCTTCCGTCGGTGGGCACTGAGATCTTCCTCCACACCTATACCTACGTCAGGGAGGATCGCCTCGATCTGTATGGTTTCGCCGATGCAGAGGAGCGCAGGATGTTCACCCTTCTGCTCAGTGTCTCCGGGATTGGCCCGAACTCTGCACAGACGGTGCTGTCGGGCATGTCGATCAGCGATCTTCAGAGCGCGATTACCCAGGATCGCGTTACGGATCTGACACAGATACGAGGTGTGGGACGCAAGACCGCCGAACGTGTGGTTGTTGAGCTTCGCGACAAGATTGCTCCCATCGCCGGCGCGACAGGCAGTGTTTCCGCTACGGGCCCCGTTGATCAGGGTGTTACGGCCGAGGCCATTCTTGCGTTGGTGGCGCTTGGAATCAACGAGTCGACGGCGACCAAATCAGTTGATAAGGCCATGAAAAAAAGTGATGGTGAGGCCACGGTTCAGGACCTGATCAAAAACGCCTTACGAGACCGTTGAGCGCGATGACGGACGAACGTGTCGTGGATCCAGATTCGGACGACGAGCAGGAGGAAACCGATCTCGATCGAACATTGCGCCCAAAACGCCTCGACGAGATGGTGGGGCAGACGAAGGTAAAGGAGCAACTGCGCATCTCGGTGGCAGCGGCACGGGATCGAGGCGAAGCCCTCGACCATGTCTTGCTGTCTGGGCCTCCTGGTCTCGGCAAGACCACGCTGGCTCACATTATTGCCAACGAGATGGGCGCCGATCTGCATTCCACAACCGGACCCCTGCTCGATCGTCCTGTCGACTTGGCCGGCATGCTTACCAGCCTTGGGCCACGAGACGTGTTCTTCATCGACGAAATCCATCGAGTCAATAGAGAAGTTGAGGAATACCTCTACTCAGCGATGGAAGACTTCCGGATCGACATCGTGATTGATCAGGGGCCGCGTGCGCGAACGGTGAATATCGAATTGGAGCATTTCACGCTCGTCGGGGCAACAACACGACAGGGCCTGCTGGCAGCGCCGATGCGATCGAGATTTCTCATCACTGCAGCCCTCGATTACTACGATAGCCAGGATCTGGCACGGATTGTCCACCGAGATGCCCGCCTTCTCGGATTCCAGGTTGCCGAAGATGGCGCCACCGAAATCGCAAGGCGATCCCGGGGCACCGCCCGGCTCGCCAAGCGATGGCTGCGGCGAGTTCGTGACTATGCCGAGGTAGAGGGAGACGGGACGATTGACAAAGAGGTGGCTGGTGCGGCACTCGAACTTCTGAAGGTTGACCATCTCGGTCTCGACGAAACCGATCTGCGCTTGCTAGAAGCGATCATCGACAAGTTCGAGGGTGGACCCGTAGGTGTGAACAATCTCGCCGCCGTAATTGGCGAAGAAGAGGACACACTGAGCGAAGTGTATGAGCCGTATCTGATTCGGGAGGGGTTTCTCAAGCGCACGCCAAAGGGGCGAGTGGCCATGCCACGAGCCTATGAGCACCTGGGTCGCACGCCACCATCACGTTCGGACGACCAGATGAATCTCCTATGACGAATCAGGTGATTCTGGCGATCGATACGGCCACGCCACGCGGTGGCATTGCACTCTGGCGTGACGGTCGATTGCTGACCCAGTCTCTCCTGACGGTGCCGCGGGAACATTCGCGACAGCTCTTCGTCGAGATCGATGAAGCGATGACCATGACCCAGACGGATCGGTCCCAGCTGACGGCGGTCAGCGTAACGATCGGTCCCGGTTCTTTCACCGGCCTGCGAATCGGTCTGAGTGCGGCCAAGGGACTTTGCTCGGCTCTCGAGATACCCCTCGTGACGGTATCGACTCTCGAGGTGATGGCGGCGCGAGTCCTGTGGTCACCGCGCCCGGTCGCATGCCTGCTCGATGCACGAAAAGACGAAGCCTACGTTGCCGTCTATGACACTTCCAGAGGCATTCCACAATGTCTTGAACCACCGCGTGCCGTGCCGATCGACGTCTTTCTGACCTCTTGGGGAGATCGCGATTTGTTTTTCGCGGGGGATGTCCATCTGCTACCGGAAAGCATCTCTGGCGACGCCGTAGTACCCGGTCATCTACATGCGCCTGATGCGGGTGCCTTGGCCTGGCTCGCTACGCACAGACTTGCTGTCGGCCATACAGCCGATCTCGTCAACGTCGAACCGGAATATCTACGGATTCCCGTCTTCGTGCCCAGTCAGAAGCAGGTAACCGGTGGCAGTTGAGGCCCAGATCCAGCCACTGGCGCCAACGCCTCAGTCGCTTCGGCAACTACATCGAATCGAGTGTGCCAGTTTCTCTGAGCCATGGACCATGGCCGAATTCGATTTTCTCGCCAGCGACGAACGTAGTGTGCAGATTGGTCTCTGGTTTCGAGAGCACCTTGCCGGGTACGCCATGGCTCTGGTAGAGGGTCAGGACTGTCATCTGATCAATCTGGCGATCGAAGCGCCCTACCGAAAGCAGGGATGGGCAAAGCGACTCGTTCACACATTGCTGGAGCTTGCGGTGAACCGTGGCGGTCGTCGATGTCACCTTGAGGTTAGGTCGTCAAATGACGCGGCCATCCAGCTGTACACGAGTCTCGGTTTCCAGAAGGCCGGGATCCGTCTACGTTATTATTCGAAACCCACCGAAGATGCATGTGTCATGGAGTGTATCCTGCCACTGCAAGTAGCCGCATACACGGATCCGTCGTAGGAGAGTGAAATGGCCGAAGTCATCCTCAAGAATGTTCGAAAGGTCTTCGATCGTGACGTCGTCGCTGTGGACGATGCGAATATCGAGATCAAGGACCAGGAATTCGTCGTCCTTGTAGGGCCCTCTGGCTGTGGCAAGTCGACGACACTACGGATGGTGGCCGGCCTTGAGGAAGTCACGAGCGGCGAGATCTACATCGAAGGCAAACTCGTCAACGACATCCCCCCGAAAGATCGTGACATTGCCATGGTCTTTCAGAACTATGCGCTGTATCCGCACATGACCGTGTATCAGAACATGGCATTCGGGCTGAAGCTGAGGAAGTATCCCAAAGAAGAGATTGACGACCGCGTGCGTGAGGCCGCAGATATTCTGGGAATCCAGGAGTTGCTCGAGCGCAAACCGAAGGCACTGTCAGGTGGTCAGCGGCAGCGAGTCGCTGTGGGTCGGGCGATCGTGCGCAAGCCGAAGGTGTTTCTCTTCGATGAGCCCTTGTCGAACCTCGACGCCAAATTGCGCGTCCAGATGCGGACGGAGATCAGCAAGCTGCATACCCGGCTTGAGGCAACCATGATCTACGTTACCCACGATCAGACCGAAGCGATGACGATGGGGGATCGGATCGTGGTCATGAAGGACGGCCGAATCCAGCAGAATGACACGCCACTGCATCTCTACAATCATCCGGCCAATCAGTTTGTCGCAGGATTCATCGGTAGCCCGTCGATGAACTTCATTGAGGGAAGATTGGCAGTAGATGGCGACGGACTACGATTCGACGAGGGCAAGATCAGTCTCCCTTTGCCGCAGCAGATGAAGGGACCATTGGCAGGGCACGCAGACCAGGAAATCACACTCGGCATCCGACCAGAAGACATCCACGATCCCGACACGATGGGTCGCGGTGTCGATACGATCACCATCGAAGCGCAGGTCGAGGTCGTAGAACCGATGGGCAACGAGGTTTTCCTTTACCTCACCACGGGTAAGTCCACCTTCGTAGCCCGCGTTGATCCGATCCACGTCCCCGAAGTCGGGCAGCCCGTCAATCTCGCCGTCGAGATCGGCAAAGCCCATTTCTTCGACAAGGACACCCAGGAGAGCCTCCTGGGGAGCCAGTAGGCGCGCCGATCGTTGGCGATCGCATCTGTTACAGGCCAAGAGCGCGCCAAGGCACAGATTGACGCCTGGCTGACGACAGACCGTCTCCCCCATGCGATTCTGATCACAGGACCCCTGGGGACGGGAAAGCGCCAACTGGCTCTGGAGTTGGCGAAGGCCATCAACTGCCAAACGCCCGGATCCGATGCTTGTGACCAGTGCGGGTCCTGTCGCAAGACCGATTCGCTCAATCACCCAAACCTTCATCTCTTGCTTCCTCTGCCAACCGGTTCACGCGGTTCCGACGCCGAAACCATGGCCACCTTGCGGGAAACCGCCCTGGATCAGTTCCATGGCCAGGCAGCGGCTGCAACACGAACAGGGACCAACATCTCAAAAGACAGCATCCGTCTGCTGCAGAAGGAGATGTCCTTCGCACCGACCGAAGCACCCCATCGCGTCGGTTTAATCCTGCAGGCGGAGGCCATGTTACCTGCCGGTTCCAACTCACTGCTGAAGATTCTGGAGGAACCACCCGGTCAGTCGATCTTCCTACTGGTATCGGATGCGCCGGATCAACTCCTACCGACGATCCTGTCACGGTGCCAACGCCTGCCTCTGCGTCCTCTCACCGTCTCTGAACACCGAGCACGTCTGGAGGCCAGCGGGACGGACGGCGAACGTGCTGACCTGGCAGCTCGCCTTGCCGCTTCGGGTCGAATCCGGGCCGAAGATGTGATTGGTGGAGAGACGTTTGACGAACTCAGGGAGCTCGTTCGGCGATTCATTAGCGCGGGAATCCAGGGCACCGACCAGGACTACTGGCAGATTCTGGAAGACCTTGGTGGCCGCCCAGACCGACAGCAAATCGAGGGGTTTCTGCAACTTTGTTCCGCGTATCTGAGAGATCTGTTCCTGGTTCAGCAGCAGCAGCTGGCGGCTGTGGCCAATGTCGACGAGATGGAGGCTCTCCAGGGTTGGGCGCAAGCTCTTCAACCCGCGCGCGTCGAGTTGGTCGCACAAGTTCTAGATCAGGCCTACGACAGTCTGTCGAGAAACGTCAACCCCCAGTTGCTCCTGGCCGATCTATGGTATCAGCTGCAACGGGCTCGTGCGGCCTGAAGAGACAATCCATGCCTCCCCCGCGACGGCGAGACTCGCTGCCGAGAGCCCGCAAGCGCTTTGGACAACATTTCCTCGTTGACAATCAGGCCCTCGAAGCGATCGCCATGCTTGCCACGCAAGATATTGAACAAGACCGAGTCGTTGAGATCGGTCCTGGTCGGGGCGCCCTCACGCGCCCCTTGCTGGCTCGAGTCGATCGGCTCGTCGCCATCGAGATCGATCGAGATCTCGTGGCGCATCTCCAGGCCGAACTAGACGATCCGAAACTTCAGGTGATCGAAGGGGATGTTCTGTCTGTAGATCTCGAAGCTCTTGCAGCGTCTGAGAACTCGCAGCGACTCCTCGTTACCGGAAATCTCCCCTACAACATCAGTGCGCCCGTTCTGTTCAAGCTGAGAGAGCATGCCCAACTCGTGCGTCGCGCAGTACTGACGCTGCAGAAGGAGGTTGCCGAACGGCTCGTAGCGCAGCCGGGCAACCGGCAGTACAGCCTGGTAACGGTTCTGCTCGGACAGTGCGCTCACGTCGAGATCCACTTCACCATTCCCCGAGGGGCATTTCGCCCCGTGCCGAAAGTAGAATCGGCCGTCTTAGAGATCTGTTTCGAACCGCAGCGCGTGCCGGTGCAGAACCTGCAACTGTTCGAAAGGATCGTGCGCAGCGCGTTTTCACAACGACGGAAGATGTTGCGCAACTCACTGCAGTCTCTCAACGATGTACTTCAGAATCGCGGGCTCAACCTGGAGGAGGCGGCCAGTCGGGCGAACGTTGATCTGACGCAGCGTGCGGAGAATCTGTCTGTGGAGCAATACGCCATCTTGACCCGCGTCATCGACCCTACCCACTGAACGTGTCTGTCCGGACGTTCATCCCTGCCCTGGCCGTGCTGGTCCTGGTGCCTATCGTCTGTGAGAGCCAGACGTATTCACTGAACTTCAGTCAACGCTCCAACCGCACGACCTGGCGCCCCACGTTCCCGGGTTGGAATCTGCGGGCTCCTGTATCGTTGGCCGCTGCGGGCGATTCGACAGCGATGATGCGGTTTAACGCCTCGGCCTCGATGAATGCCATTCTCGACCAGCGCGACGGCAGGAACAACTGGAGAGAGAATGCATCGGTGCGCACGTCGATCCTATATCCGGTTCTCGGCCCGCGGGCATCGGTGGGTATCAACGCAAACATGTCCGTGCGGAATGCGTCGCTACTGAATCAGAAGACCCGCAACCAGACGATCAGTTTCAGATTTCAATACAAGCCACTCGCCGGCGGTACTGGCCGTTTCCGAGAAATGCGTTTCGACGTCGTGCCGGGTGTCATCACAGCAAGGCGGGCCAGTCCAGTGAATCCCGACAGCACCATCGAGGAATCCGGCCTTCAGTACAATGCGTCGATGAATGTCTCGCCAGCTTTTGAAATCGGCGGAGAGCGTCTGACCACATCCATGTCGGCGTCGAAATCCGACAACACGCTGAAGAGCAACAAGAATCGGAACGAGAGCGTTCGTGTGTCGACGTCGTACAACCTGCCGGGCGATGTACGAGCCTCTGCCTCTGTCTCTGAGAATCGATCGCAACAAGGTGTTACGCGCGCGGTAGTGGATTCGTTCGATGGCATGGCCGACACCTTGGTGGCCGCCGAAATCTCAGAGCGACGAAGCACACGCGTTGGATCGTCCATGAGTTTCGCCGTCTTCGGATTCAACGTCAGTGGGAGTCAGGGCTGGTCACAGAGCGTCAACACGAATACGGCCAACGAAGACGCCGATCCACGCAATCGGTTTTTCGGTCGCGACCGTGAGACAGACAACTGGGACTTCCAGTCCTCTATCAAGGGTCGTTTGCCCGCAGGTGTGCTGGGATCGCTCACGACGAACTACTCCACGACGGATGAGCGTCGCCGTCCCGTGCGCCTCTCTACGGGCGCCATCTTCCGTGATCCTACCGATGATCGAGAGGAGAGCAATTTCCTACTTCGAGGCAGTCTCGACTGGCAGGTGAAAGACCATACCCTGACCTGGTCGAGTTCGGCACGCATGGCCCGCATCGACAATCCCGGTGATCCCAGCCAGGATCGAGACAGCTACAACGGGTTTGTGACTCTCGGATTTCGGGGCATGCGTGAGAGCGGGCTCCGCTATGACCTGTCCCTTTCCTCCAGTTCGACCCAACGGACGAATATAGCTGCCAGTCGCAGTGCCGAGAATCAGGAAAACAGGGATCTACGATTGTCGGCCAACACCAGCTACGAGCGGCTGGAGACGACGATCAGTCACAACTTTGAGATATCTGTCCGGAGGACTATTTTCGATTTCGACGAAGACGTGGGTTCGAATTTCGCTGATCGGCGAAGCAACATCCGGCGTGGCTGGTCGATGCGGCACACTCTTCGCCGTCGTGTGTTCGACGACCTGCACTTGAATGGTTCCTACGCCTTCAGTATCGACGATTTCGGCACGTTGCTGGTCGAGGATGGTAACCAGATCGTCGAAGAAGACAATACCGATCATCGACTCAAGGTTGGCATGTCTTACCGCCCGGATCCGCGGTTGTCGTTGGGGACCAACTTCACGTACCGTCTCGATCGACGTTGGGACTACACCTACTTCGGTGGTGGCTCGGAGCGAGATCTCACCTCCCGGAATGTCCACCGGAATCTGGTAACGACACTCGACTACCTGCCAGACGGCTACACCGGCGTCAAAGCCCGCTTCAGTCGCTCAAAACAGCGCAGCGGAACTTTCGACGATCTAACAATTACTCTCAGTCGGACCCTCTAGCCCGACCCAATACATGCGCTAGTGCGCGCGGAGTCACAGATGCCCCCGATGCCGAAGTCTGAGAAGATCTGGTTCAATGGAGACCTTGTACCGTGGGATGAGGCCCAGATTCACGTCCTTTCCCACGTGGTCCACTATGGCTCCAGTGTCTTCGAAGGCATTCGCTGCTACAACACAGCCAAGGGCCCTGCCGTGTTCCGTCTCAAGGAGCACACGGATCGGCTGTTCGATTCGGCCAAGATCTATCGCATGGAGATCCCCTATTCGCCCGATCAGGTAAATGAGGCGGTCCTGGAAACGATCCGCGCCAACAAGCTGCAGGCCTGTTACATCCGGCCCGTCGTGTTTCGCGGGTACGAGTCGCTGGGTGTCGACCCGACCCCGTGTCCCGTGGAGACGGTGATCGCTGTGTGGGAATGGGGTCAGTATCTGGGATCAGAAGCTCTGGAACATGGCGTCAAAGTGTGCACCTCCTCCTGGAACCGTGTCGCCCCCAACACGCTGCCCTTTCTCGCCAAGGCGGGTGGAAACTATCTCAACAGCCAACTGGTGCGCATGGAAGCCAATGCCAATGGATTCCATGAGGGGATCGTTCTGGATTCAAGTGGGTTGGTCAGCGAGGGCAGTGGGGAGAATCTGTTCATCGTGCGCGGAGGAACGATCTATACGCCAGCATCACAGCATTCGATCCTTCCAGGGATCACTCGCCACACGGTGATCACGCTGGCCAAGGATCTCGGTTTTCAAGTCGAAGAGCGCGGAATCCCCAGGGAATTCCTATACATCGCCGACGAAGTATTCTTTACCGGGACCGCAGCAGAGGTGACACCCATCAATAGCATCGATCATGTTCAGATCGGTGACGGCAAACGCGGCCCTATCACCGAGCAGATACAGCGTCGTTACTTTGAGACGATCAATGCCGAAGTCGACGACCAGCACGGCTGGCTGAGTTTCGTATGAAAGCGAGCAGGTTTCTACTGACAGCGACGCTGCTTGGGATCACCGTGGCCGCCGTGTTTGCCCAGGATTCCTGGTCTGTCATCCGAGCAGTACTCGGCTCGACACGTGACATCATTGTGTTCGATGGCGTCGAACGGGCCAACACCCGGTCTGAGACCACAGGGGCACCGGTTGTAGGAGATTGGTTGGTTCGTCACAGCCTGTCCGACCCGAGCAGCATGAATCCATACACGGCCAGCGATGCCGCAGTATCGGAAATCCATGCGTACATCTTCGAGTCTCTGCTCAATCAGTCGCCGGAACCACCATTCGAGTCGAGGGGACACCTGTCCACCGGTTACCCGAACGTTTCCGCCGACAAGCTCAGCTATTCATTCGAACTGCGGCCGAATGCCTCGTTCTCAGACGGGGTACGGCTGACCTCGGCCGATGTGTTGTTCAGCCTGAAGGTCATTCTTCATCCTGAGGTGCTGGCGGC
This sequence comes from Gemmatimonadota bacterium, assembly GCA_002712305.1. GTDB lineage: Bacteria > Latescibacterota > UBA2968 > UBA8231 > UBA8231 > UBA12574. The sequence goes on from PATE01000100.1 coordinate 14,661, forward strand.
CTCTTTGCGGAACTACTACTCCTCCGTCATCGACGCCAAAACTGACGGTGAGCATCAGATCACCATCAGCTGCAAGGAGCCCTACTTCCGAAACGATCTGATGCTCGGGGGGTTCAAGGTCATCCCTCGTCACTTCTACGATCCGGAAGATCTGCTCGCTCACATCTCGATCGCCGATTTGGTCGATGGTTCCTGGGCCGAGGGCCCTCAAGCAGAAAAAGCCCACCGCTTCGCTGAGCGCTTCAACCAGGATTTCAGTCGAGCTGTCCTCGGGTCAGGCCCCTATCAACTCCTGGATCCTGCAACCGACATGGTGACCCAGCAAAAGGTCGTTCTCACTCGAGATAGCGACTACTGGGGGCGGGAGCTGGGTCAGCTGCCACAATCGGGCTACGTAGAGCGGATCGTATTCAAGATCATCAACAACACAGATGCCGCCTTCATCGAGCTCACCAATGGCGATCTCGACTATCTGGATCTGAGTTCACTGGAATTCAAGGAGAAGAGCTGGGACCCAGACTTCCAAGCTAGTTTCATGAAGGCCATCCGCTACCGAGGTGGCTATACCTACATCGCATGGAACAACGCACGTCCCCTCTTTGGAGATCCTCGAGTGCGACGGGCGCTGACGATGCTCACCGATCGACAGGGGATGATCGACAACCTCCTGTTTGGTCTCGGAGAGCCCGTCATCGGCCCCATCCACAAGTTCCGGCCGGAATACAACAACAACCTCGAGCCCTACTCCTACGATCCGGACACAGCCATCGATCTGCTCTACGAAGCCGGCTGGGACGATGCCGACGAGGATGGGATCCTCGATAAACAGATCGACGGGGAGAGGATACCCTTCCGCTTCGAGATTCTCGTGAATTCGGGCAATCAGCTTCGCAAGGACATCGCTCTGGTTGTCCAAGCAGAGCTGGCCGACATCGGCATCGATTGTCAGGTTCGCGAACTCGACTGGTCCATCTTCCTGCAACGGGCGGACACGCAGGATTTTGACGCGCTGGTGCTAGGATGGACCGGAAATGTCCGGTTCCCACCGGATGCCTACCAGATCTGGCACTCTTCGCAGGCAGAGGGGCAGGGGTCGAACTTCATCACCTTCGTCAACGACGAGGTTGATTCGATCCTCGAGGAGTACCGAAGGGAATTCGACCCTGATCGACGAATCGCCCTCTACCAGAGATTTCAGGAGATCCTCCACGAACAGCAGCCGTACACGTTTCTCTGGAAGCAGCGTCTTGCCACCTCGTATGCTCGTCGTTTCAGAGGTGTCAATTGGTATCCGGGTGCCGATCGCGGCAGCATCGGCGAGATCACCATGGAGTGGTGGGTGACGACGCCGGAGCGAGCCTACCAATAACCGCCCAACCTTCTGGTCGGTCAGCGCCCCAGCTGCGGGCCTCCGCGGCCCGGACAAAGAAGACAACGCTCACGCTGAGAAAAGAAGCTGCCCGGCATCCACTGGGGTGTCAGGTCGATCTTTGGATCCAGCGTCAGCGATGCCGATTGGGTGCCGTCCTTCGTCATGACAAAGATATTGGGATTGCCCGTCTGCTCAGAGACAAACGCGATGCGACTCCCGTCCGATGACCAGGAAGGGTTGTAGTCATCGAAGGGTGAATAGGTCAGATTCCTCGGCTCGGATCCATCGGCGTTCATCAGGTAGATCTCGTCGTTNCCNTCCCGATCACTGACAAACAGGATCTGCGTGCCATCTGGAGAGAATGACGGAGACCGGTCATTGTCGGCATGGAAGGTAAGTCGCCGGATGTCGGTTCCATCCGCATTCATGAGATAGATCTGATGGTTGAAGCTGGGGTCGTTGTTTCGTGGATCCCTCTGCGCCTCCTCCACAGCGGCGATCTCTGTCGAGTCGATGTCGTGGGTTGGATGGATAAACACTTCCCGGCCGGACTCGAANACGATCTGGGTNCCATCCGGCGACCATGACGGCTGGCCGTCATAGGCCGGATGTGTCGTCAACCTCTCCAGCCCAAAGCCGTCCGCGTCCATGATATACACATTNGCATTGCCGTCGCGCCGCGACTCGAAAGCGATACGCAAACCGTCGGGAGACCAGCACGGGAACCCNTCTGATCCGGGTGTGTCCGTCAGATTCGTCTCCACGCCGCTGGCAATGGTCATGGCGAAGATGTCGTCATTGAACGGTTCGTGACGTTTGCTGTAGGCGATCAGTGTGCCGTCAGGAGACCAGGTCGGTGAGCGCTCGTCGACATCAGACACGGTGACCCGCTGGACATTCGCCCCGTTGGCGTCCATCAGATAGATGTCAAAGTTGCCCGATCGAGTCGATGCGAAGGCGATAGCCCCTCCCTCGTTGTCACCGGGAGAGAAATCCGTCGTCGATTCGAGAAAGTCGCATCCCGTGACGGAGACAACCGCCGCGACCGACCACGCCCGGACGCGGTATGTCCATGTCGCCGGAAAGCGGAGCCGACCCAGGGTGGTTTCTGTCCAATAGCGGTTACGAGAGATCCCGATCATAGCGAGAATCTACGATGACCTAGAAAGAGATGGAAGCCTCATCACGTCGTCATGTTNTGTGCAGTATTTCACCCTCAAAGAGCACTGCAACTCCAGTATGGGGTATCAAACNGTGATATACCTTATGNNGTGCAGTGTGCCGTCTGGTCTACCATATTTGGTGNATNTAGACTGTATTCGGATCATGCGAGACGAAATCAATGTGTCCGGGATCACAAGAAAACTCTTGAGCCCACACCGTATTTCGATNTAAGCTTATCCTCNCATGTAATATCCGGTNCGATCCATTCGAGGATTCCTGACCGTGGCCTGTCGGCCAGNGACCCNCGTGCCAGACACCGGGTACTGCGGGCAAGTTCNGCCCGCCTCAAGATCCAGAATCATCGTCGCTCTACAGGGAGGAGTTGCCGATGGACCGGAGTACTCATTGGATTCGTGTGGCCATTCTCGGCTGCATGATCATCGCCGCAGCTGTTGCACCCGCGGCCGCGGGTGACGGCAAAATCAGCGGCATTGTCACGGACAGTCAGAGTGGAGATCCACTCGTCAGCGCCAGTATCGTTCTGGAGGGAACGAGACTTGGCACGGTGTCCGACGACAAAGGCCGGTATTTCATTCTTAACGTGCCCCCGGGCAGTTATACGCTTCGCGTTTCCTATGTTGGCTACGCGGCGCTCGTCGTTGAGGAGGTCCGGGTTTCCGGCGATCTGACGACGAACGTCGATCTGAAGCCAAGATCGGAAGCGATTCAGGCGGAGGAGGTCATCATCCGCGCCGAGCGTCCGATNATCGACAAGACCGCGACGAATGCGGTGCGAATTGTCGGTGCAGAAGACCTCGAGATCTTGCCATTCCGTGGGGTCACCAATGTCTTCGCGCTGCAGGCCGGCGTTGTTGAAGACGAAGGTGCGCTTCACATCCGTGGCTCACGGGCCGACGAGATTGCCTACTACGTGGAGGGCGCNAGCGTCCGCAACGTGGTCACCGGCAACTCGGCCGTGAATCTCATCGTCGAAGCGGTCGAGGAGCTTCAGTTGCAGGCCGGTGGTTTCAACGCCGAATACGGCGGTGCAAATGCCGGCGTCNTTCTGCAGGAATTGCGCACGGGCGGNAACGACTTCAAAGTGAGCATCCTGTCCGAGAGTGACGGGATTGCTTCCGAAGGCGAAACACGCTTTGGCACGCATTCCTACGGTTACAGCAACCAGGTACTCACGCTCAGTGGCCCCGTTGCAGGTAACGACAAGATCCGCGCCTTCGTCGCCAGCCAGCGTCGGGTGCAGGACTACCAGGCAACCTACTGGGACGGCTTCGAGTTCAAGGACCTGATCGATTCGGGTGACCGGGGCGGTCGTGTGCACTGGGGTGACGATGGTGAAGGCCACGCCGTGCCGGACACGGTCAACCTGAGCTTGCAGGATGGCAACATCAAGCACACCGGCGCCGAGGCGATCGACTTCAACGGAACCCTCGTATTCGACCTCGAGCCGGTGAAGTTCCAGGTCACTGGTTTGTATTCGGATGAGTCGCGCGAGTTCAATCCGGCGCCGATTCGCAACATGCTCAACACCGCACGTCTGCCCGAGTCAAACCGCAGCTCGAGTCTGCTGAATTTCAAGGCGACTCACCTGCTCGATCCGAGCATGTTCTACGAGGTCAGCCTCAGCCTGTACAGCCAGGACCGCGAGATCGCGGACCCAACCTTCGGCAGCAATTGGTGGGTGCAAAACGACAGTTTCGCCGTCGCCAACGCCAACGCGGATTGGGCAGGTGCCTACACCAACAAGAGCACCAACCCGAACCCATACGATCTGAATGGGTTTCCTTTCAATCGACCGGGGACGCCAACCTCAGCGGGCAGTGGCACGGATCGGGCCAGTTCCTACATCAAGGAAGACGATACCTATTGGGGTCTCGGCGCGAGCGTCACCAAGCAGACGGACATCCACGAGATCAAAGCTGGTTTCGACTTCCAGAAGTGGACGACGCGACGCTTCGGTATCACGCTGAACTCGATTCGTTCCGGTATCGCCAACACGTATCCGCACCTGGATGCGGTGTACGATCGCTACTACGCGGGTCAGATCAGCGAGGGTCAGATTCTCAACGAGCTGATCGCAGCGGCAGAAGCTGCTCCTGCGGGAACCGGCAATCTGGCTGAATTCGAGGCCTTCCTCCGTAACACGAGCCGGGCCGACTATTTCGGCTACGACGTGTTTGGGCGTGAGGACGACGGTTCGGGTCTGGAGGCTCCGCGACATCCGACAATGGGTGCCGCCTACGTCCAGGACAAGATCGAATACAACGATTTGATCGTGAATGCAGGTTTGCGGATCGACTACTTCGACGTGGACAGTTGGCGCTTCAAGGATCCAGAGTCGCCGGTACGCAATGCGACAGACTTCACGATTGATCTGGTTTCGATGACGAAGACGCGCACCTTCACCGAGATCAGCCCGCGCCTGGGCTTTTCGTTCCCGGTGTCGGATCGCACGGTCTTCCACGTTCAGTACGGCCGTTTCTCACAGATGCCGGCACTGCGCAGTTCCCTTACGGGTGGCGCACGATTGGCACTCGAACTCGGTGGTCAGAACTTCATCAGCAATCCGAGTGCTTTCGACATCGAGCCCATGCGCACGACTCAGTATGAGCTCGGCTTCGAGCAGCAGTTCTCGGATGTCGCCTCCTTCGACATCACCGGTTTCTACCGCGATGTGAAGGGTCAGATCCAGATCGCCCGGCAGGACATCGCCTCCACGGCGCAGAATGCGAATGCCTACAACTATTTCCAGAATGGCGACTTCGCAACGACCAAGGGTGTCGAGTTTGTCTTCAAACTCCGTCGCACGAATCGTCTGCGTTCCGAGCTCTACTACACCCTGTCTGACGCCCGTGGCACTGGTTCGACCACGGCTTCAGGCGTTTCAGGCATCGAGAACGATTCGAATTTGCCCACGATCATCTCGCCGCTCGATTTCAACGAGACGCATCGCGGGTCAATGTACTTCGACTATCGTTTTGCCGAGAACGATGGTGGCCCGATCTTCAGCGAGTTGGGGGCGAATCTGCTCCTGCGCTTCACCAGCGGCCACAACTTCACCTTCTCGGACGGATCGCTGGGACAGACGGGTCCAGAAGACGGTGGCATCCTGAACAGTTCCGACCCGCGCAATCGAAAGCCGCTCGAGTCCGTGAACCGTTCAACGACGCCGTGGACCTTCCAGGTCGATCTGCGAATCGACAAGGGTTTCAATCTCATGGGACTCGAAGCGAAGGCCTATTCGTATATCGAGAACCTCTTCAACCGTCGCAATGTGCTGAATGTCTACCAACGCACGGGCAGTACGACAGACGACGGATTCCTCACCAACCCGAGCCTGAGCAGCGAGATCGTTCAGGCGAGCGGTGGACTCACGTATCAGCAGCTCTATCAGGCGATCAACCTTGCCAACCGTCAGAGCTACTGGATAAACGAGGGTGGGGATCTGTATGACGAGCCGCGTCAGGTCCGCTTTGGTATCAGGTTGGGGATCTAAGGCATGTCTCGAATACACATCCGTCGATCCAAAACAAGGATGAGCGCAATGAGGAAGACGATTACCGCCCTGGCCGCTTTTGCGGTTCTGGCTGGCAGCGTCGCTCCCGTCACCGCGCGTGACGACCGTCCGTCGGCTGCCGCCAAAGTGGCGCAGGATTACGCCTTCGGTGAACGGGCGCTGCTGAACATCAACAACATGTCCCTGTGGTTTAAGCGGGACGGTTGGTCCGCCCGCAACCCACTCAATGACAACTCAGGTGTGACATTTCCACGTTCCACGGACCAGATCATCTTTCAGGATGGTCTGATCTGGGGTGGTCTCGTACAGGACGGCGATCCGCAGGAATTGCGAGTCGGCGGCCAGACGTATGAGATCGGCACCGTACCTGGAGCGATCGTATCCAAGGGGGTCGGTGAGGATCCGAGCGATCCGAGTGTTCGGATCTACCGGATTCGTCGCGACTACGAAACCGCTGACCTGCGCCTGGATGCGTCCGAGCTGCTTGGCCTCGGTCTGAGTGAGGTCACCGACGCCGACGAAGCCGCCGTTCGGGCTCAGTACGCCAAGGACTGGCAGGAATGGCCAGCCGCCAAGGGTGCCCCCTTCTACGACAACGACGGGGACGGCGTCTACTCGCCCTCCATTGATGAGCCTGGTGTCGCTAAAGGTGATCAGGTCGCCTGGTTTGTTATCAACGATCTCGACGTCGGCGCTTCGACCTCGCTGTATGGATCCAAGCCGATCGGCTTGGAAGTTCAGGTTACGCTGTGGGGATATGCGCGTACCGATGCCCTCGGGGACGTGATCTTCAAGAAGTATCAGGTAGTCTACGAAGGCACAGCGACGACACCGGACGATGCGGTCATCAACGATATGTATATCGCCCAGTGGTCTGATCCAGATCTGGGCGACTTTGGCGATGACTTCGCCGGTTCCGACGTCGAATTGAGTCTTGGCTATGTCTACAACGGCCAAGCAGATGACTCGCACTACGTGGGCTTCGGTCTGGCCCCACCGGCCGCAGGATATGACTTCCTGCAGGGACCGATTGTTCCGGTCTATGTGTTGGATGAAAACGGCGAGATCACAGTGGACGACAACGGCGATCCCGTTCTCGACACGACCAAGGAAGCGATCTGGAATTTCGGTCGTCGTCCGGGCTATGAGAATCTGCCGATGACGTCCTTCGTGTATTTCGCCGCCGGCAGTGCCATCGGTGATCCCGAACTTGGCGAATACGTCGGGACGGAGGAGTGGTACAACCTGCTTCGGGGGTTCCAACCGCAGCCTGATATCTCGAATCCGGTTCCTTACACCAACGCCATCACTGGCGCTGACACGAAGTTCACCCTCGACGGTGACCCGACACGTGCCACGGGTTGGAATGATGGCAATCCTCTTCCCGCTGGTGATCGGCGCATCGTCCTGAACACAGGCCCCTTTACCATGGCCCTCGGTGACACGCAGGAAGTTGTCGTGGCACTGCTCGGCGCGGTGAGTTCAACGCAGCTGCGCAGCGTGGCTCAGTTGAAATTCACCGACCAGTTCGTGCAGGATGCGTACAACAGCGCCTTCCAGGTGCCGTCACCGCCTGCTGCACCAGCCGTTCGTCTGGCTGAGTTGGATCAGACCATCGTCCTCGACTGGGGCTGGGATCCTTCTTCGGTGGCCACCACCGAGGGCAGTCAATCTGAGGGTTTCGCCTTTGAAGGCTACAATGTGTATCAGTTGCCTTCCGCTGAGGCTACCCTTGCCCAGGGCGTCAAACTAGGAACCTTCGATGAGGAGAATGGCGTCACAACCATCCTCGGCATCGATCTCGATGAGACGTCGGGCATCGTGCTCGATGTGCCACAGCAGGTGGGTGCCGACTTCGGCGTACGCCGGAATCTGCGTCTCAGCACAGACGCTCTTCGCGGTGGCCCGCTCGTCAATGGTCAGGACTACTACTTCGCCGTCACGGCTTACAATCGGGCGACCGGTGAGGCCGCTGCTGTGACCACGTTGGAGAGTTCACCGCAGTTGCTTATCGGCACGCCGCAGTCGCCGCCGCTTGGTACGCGGTATGGCTCGGAAGCTGATCAGGTCTTCCCCGCGACGCACACAGCGGGTGCCAGCGATGGCACGGTGACCGCTTCCGTCGTCGACCCGACGCAGACTACCGGTCATGAGTATCAGGTGTCCTACGCGACGGATGCCGACGGCAACACGGTGTGGAATCTGCGTGATCAGACGATGGGTAGTGCGCTGCTGAGTGGTCAGACGGACCAGGACGGCAATGCCTTCTATATCGGTTCGGACGGGTTCGAGGTTCGCGTTTCCGGTCCACCGGCAGGTATGAAAGACTGGGACGCCGCGGAGCGTTGGTGGACTTGGGCGGGAGCTGAATGGGGCGCCGAAGGATTCGGCGGCGCCATGACTGGTGACCCGAACAACCAGTGGTTCAACGCGACGACGGTCACTCCCGCCGACCTGAGGACGGTTGAGGTTCGCTTCACCGCCGTTCATGAGGAAGAGGGTGAGAATCAGTACAAGCCCCTCGACATCAACAACGAGGATGTCTCTTACGCCTACCGCTACCTGCGCGGCGCCTCAGGCGACATCCCTGCTCCCGGAGATCTGACCACCTCGGCAGAGGGTTACGACTTCGCTCCGTATGTGATCAATACTGAGGGGGATGGCTACATCTTTCAGGATCGTGTGCCGATTTGCCTGTCGGCTTGGGATATCGAGAGCGATCCTCCGCGTCGTCTGGAGGTCGGCTTCCTGGAGAATCTCCAGCCCGGCGGCCTCGTCAACGGCGCGTACGGTCCGGCCTGGTACAACACCATCTCCAACGTCGCCAGCAGCGGCCCACGCGAGTGGCTGTTCATCTTCGACTTGGACTACACCAATCCGAACGAAGGTCAAAACAGCGACATCCTGCTCAACAGCGGGCTCTACACCGAGGCACTGCCGCACATGTGGATCGTCTTCTCCGCCCGGCGTCAGGAGGCCTTCTTCCCGCAGGAAGACGCCACCTTCACGCTTATGGCAAATCACGTGAACACGGCGAGCGACGTATTTTCCTTCACGATTCCCGGCGCGGAGGTCTCAGATGAGTTGGTGGCCGAGGACCTGAAGAAGATCACCGTCTTCCCGAACCCGTACTACGGGGTGAACGAGGCGGAGACGAGCCGGTACAGCAAGTTCGTCACCTTCTCGCATCTGCCACCGGCGACGAAGATTCGCATCTTCGATCTGTCCGGCACACTGGTGCGAGTCCTCGAGAAGGACGATCCAGATCAGTTCCTTCGTTGGGATCTGAGCAATGACAATGGTCTGCCGGTGGCGAGTGGAATGTTCATCGCTCACATCGACATGCCTGGTATCGGCAAGTCGAAGATCGTGAAGCTTGCGGTCATCGCCGAGCAGCAGTTCCTCGAGAACTTCTAGGCCAGCACAGGAGAACAGAAAAATGGCAATTACTCGTAAGATCGCCACGTTCGTGCTGGCACTGGCGCTGGTCTGCATGGGGACGGTCGACGTCCACGCCGCAGGTCAGAATCGGGCCGGCACTGCGGCCGCCACGGAGTTGTTGATTCCTGTCGGTGCGCGTGATATGGCTATGGGAGGCGCCTCGGTGGCGACGACCAGTGGCCTGGCAGCTCTACACTGGAACCCCGCGGGTCTGAGTCGGGGGGGCAGCGATGCAGAGTTGATGGTGTCCACCATGTCGTATCTGGCGGACATTCGCGTCAACTACGTCGCCGCGAGTGCAGATTTCGGCGTCGGCACCTTTGCCGCTGACATCAAGGCCCTCGATATGGGTGACATCCCGGTAACCACAGAGGGTCAGCCTGATGGAACGGGGGGCGTTTACTCGCCCACCTTCTTCACTCTCGGTGTGCACTACTCGAAGGATCTGACGGACCGCATCTCCGTGGGCGGTACGACGCACTACATCGTCAATCGGATCGAACGTGTCGATGCGACGGCGATGTCTTTCAGTGCCGGTCTGCAGTATGCGAACCTCGGTGGGATCGATGGTCTTGATCTCGGCGTCGCCCTGAAGCACATCGGCCAGCGTGTTGAGTATGATGGATCAGCACTGCTGAACCGAGGTGAGTTGAATGGCCTGCGGCGTGAGCCCTCCGATTACAAGGTGCAGCCCGCGTCAGCCGACCTGCCGTCGCTGTTTGAGATCGGACTGGGCTACCGCTACAATCCTGCCGGTCTTGGCGAGGTCAATCTCAACTCCGTCTTTCGCCACAACAACTACGGCTACGATCAGTTGCGATCTGGTGTCGAGTATGTGGTGAACGACTTCTTTGCTGTCCGGGGTGGGTTCGATTACGCCACCAGCTCGGATGACGATTATCTGTATGGTACGAGCTTCGGCTTCGGCATCCAGACCGCTGTTGCCGGCCTGGAGGATGTGCGCATCGACTATGCGTACTCCAACGTCGATTTCTTTGACGCTCTGAACACCTTTACCTTCCAGGTCGGTTTCTGACCGTGGCTCGGTGGTTTGTTTGGGGGGCCGCTCTCCTGATGGGGGGCGGCCCCCTTTCTTTTTGGTCTTGCCAGAGTCCGTCACTCCGGGCGGGGAAGCTGTATCTGCAGCAACAGAAGTTTGACCTGGCCATCGAACAACTCGAGCAGGCCGTGGGTGAGGACTCAACCAGTGGGGAAGCCTACTATCATCTCGGGCGAGCCAACGGCTTGGCCGGGTACTATGTCGAAATGGTCGTCGCCTTCGATCGCTCCCTCGCTTTGAGTGGTCGGTTCGAGACCCAGATCAAAGAGGAACGGCTCCACTACTGGACTCGCCTGTACAACGATGGTGTTCGCATCGCCTCGATGAGGCAGCCCCACCTGGAGCAAGCTCGAACGAAATTCCGACTCGCCACCAAGATCATCCCCAGCCGATTGCTCGCATGGAAGAATCTTGGCATCACACAGTACAGCCTCGGCGAGATCGACGAGGCGATCACCACCTTTGAACATGTCACACTATTCTCCCGAAACGATACGGTGAGCCTGCGAACTCTCGGGACGCTGTATCTGCAGCAGCGACGTGACCAGGACGCAATAGAAGTCTTCGAGCGGGCGTTGCTACAGGTCGAGCAATTAGGGACACTCACCAATCTCGCTGTGGCGCATACACGTCTCGGTCATCTCGATGACGCTGAAAAGACTTATCTGAGAGCGCTCGAGACGAACCAGGATCACTGGCAATCTCACTACAATCTTGGGTCCCTCTATTGGCAACGCGGGCGCCTCAACGACGCGCGGGAAGCCTTTGAGCGCGCCGTCGAGTTGAACCCCGACGACATCGATGCCCGTCACAATCTGGCTGCTGCCTATTTAGGTCTCAACCTGCTCGATGAGGCCTTTCCTCTGCTGGAAATGCTCGTACAGGATATGCCCAATAACGCCTCATTGTGGAGAGAACTGGCCCGGGTCTATGATCACCGTGGGATGGTCGAGGAGGGCCGGATGGCGCACGAGAGAGCGACCGAATTTGGCGAGTGATGTTGCTCACCGATTCATCACCCTGCGCCTCGATCGCAGTCAGCACATAACAGGCCAGACCCTGACGACTGCGGCGCCGTGATCCAATACGTCCTTCAGCGGATCCTTCTTGCGATACCAACAATGCTCGGGATTACGCTGGTCTCCTTCCTCATCATGCACCTGGCTCCCGGAGACCCCGTCGATCTGTTTCTTGGAGGCGCTGCCAGCGGCGAGGGGCTCAGTACGGAGCAGCGGGATCAACTCGAGAAGACGCGACAGCAACTACGGCATCAACTGGGTCTGGATCGACCTCTGCATGAGCAATACGGGAGGTGGTTGGGCCGTCTCGTGCTCTCAGTGGAACCGCTGACTGACCACGAGCGACAGACATTGCAGCGGCAAGATGGTGGATCCGTCAAATATCGTGGTTCCGGTCTGGAGGTGGCTCGAATCGGCGGTTGGCGAATCACGACTCTGGATTTCGGTCTGTCTTTCAAAGACCAGCAACCCGTCGTTCGCCACATCGTGGAACGACTGCCCGTTACCGTCGAGATCGGGCTGATCAGCCTCATCGCCGCCTACCTGATCGGCGTACCCCTCGGGATGCTTCTTGCCATTCGCCAGAACACGATCATCGATCGCGTCGGGACGGCGATCTCTTTCATGCTGTGGTCGATGCCGTCATTCTGGGTTGGCATGCTCCTGATCATCTTTCTCTGCAACCGTGAGTTCCTTCACTGGTTTCCCGCGTCCGGTATCCTCTCCATTAACGCCGACGATTCATGGGGGTGGTGGCGAATCTTTGTCGATCATACCCATCACATGGTGCTGCCCATCGTCGCCTCAACCTATGCTAGCTTTGCGGCGATCTCCCGATACATGCGAACGAGCATGCTGGAGAACTACCGCCTGGACTATGTCCGCACGGCCCGGGCAAAGGGTCTGGCCGAACGGATCGTCGTCATTCGTCACGTGCTGAGGAATTCGCTGATTCCCATCATCACCCTCATGGCGGGTCTTCTGCCAGCGCTCATGGCGGGCTCGGTCTTCGTGGAGACCATCTTCACACTGCCGGGTCTCGGGCTCCTGAGTTTTCAGTCGGTGATCTCACGCGACTACCCGATGGTGATGGCTATCCTGACCATCAGTTCCGCTCTCTCGCTGGTCGGGATTCTTGCCGCCGATATCCTTCTCAAGATGGCCGATCCTCGGATCGATTTCGGAAGTCTGTCTCGATGACCCAGACACGGGGGGGGGCCAGCTACTGGCAACTCGTAGGGCGTCAGTTTGCGCGCAATCGGCTCGCCCTTTGGAGTCTGTTTGCCCTCGGGCTGCTGGCGACGCTGGCTGTCAGTGCCGATCTGATCGCCGGCAACAAGCCTCTCTATATGAAGTACCGAGACCAGACCTACTTTCCGGCGTTCCGACAGTATCTGGTTCATACTGGATTGGGAGATTGGCCGAAGGAACTACGACGCCGGAAGAATCTGAAGCGCCTCAAGACAGAGGCCCGAGTCATGCCGCCGATTCCCTACGGTCCATCCGAAATCGTGCTGGGAGAGAAGTATGCACCGCCGAGCGCCAACCACTTGCTCGGCACAGACCGGCTCGGCCGTGACGTGTTATCGGGAATCATCCACGGATCACGCTATGCTCTGGTCATCGGCCTCGTATCCGTCGGTATCTCCTTGCTGATCGGCGTGATGCTGGGCGCTCTGGCAGGTTACTTCGGCGGGTGGGACGATCTACGGTTGGGACGACTCTTTGAACTGTGGTCCGCCATTCCCGCCATCTTCCTCATCATTACCGCCGCTGCCTTCTTCCCGCCGAGCCTGTTCTTCATCATGATCATCATCGGTCTAACGGGCTGGGTCACCATTGCCAGACTCACGCGCTCCCAGTTTCTGCACGTAAGGAACTACGAGTACGTCGAGGCAGCGCGTGCTCTCGGATGTGCGACGCCCCGAGTCATCTGGCGCCACATCCTCCCCAACGCGATCGCGCCCGTCCTCGTGCCGGCAACATTCGGCGTGGGATTGGCGATTCTGGCCGAATCGGGGTTGAGCTTCTTGGGGATCGGTGTTCCGGCGGAGACGATTACCTGGGGTGCGATCCTGGCGGGCGCACGGAGCAATGCCTCGGCTTGGTGGCTGGCCGTGGCGCCGGGGCTGGCCATCTTCATCACCGTGACGCTCTACAACCTCGTCGGTGACGGCCTTCGCGATGCGCTTGATCCGAAGATGCCAGGTTCAGACGCGAATCTGACGTGAGCATAGCCCGGCTACAGACCTTCAGGTAAGACCTCATTCGCGTAGACGGATTCGGGTGATTGCCGCTGACGAATCACATCGAATTGCCCAGGACCGCGACGGAGAATCTCAGCTACCTCGGGAAAGGAGTTGTAGTTCTTGGCGGACATGCCTGCACAGTATGCGCCACAGCTGCCCAGCAGAAGTGCATCGTCGATCCGCGCTGTAGGCAGTGTGCGGGTTTGCAGTCCCTCCGGATTGTCTGGTTCAGGCGTCAGAACATCTCCCGATTCGCAGCAGTGGCCGACGACGAGGTATTGACGATTCGTGTCTTCTCCATGGCGCGGAATGACCGTGATCGGGTGTTGGGCCCCATACATACTCGGTCTCAAGATCTCCGTCATGCCTGAGTCGATCTTGAGGAACTCATACCCTTGTGAACCGGTGTCGACGACATCGACGACGGTCGTGAGAAGCGCCCCGGCATTGGCCACCATGAACGTTCCCGGTTCGATTTCCAGATGAAGCTGTCGACCGTGCCTTGAGGCGAAGTCGAGCAACTCTTCACGGATCGGTGCCCCCGCCGCCGCCAGGTCTGTGGCAATTTCATCCGCCATTCGTGCGACCTTGAAACCACCGCCCAGACTCACTGTCGTGACGGACTCTACACGTTCGGCGATCTGCAACGTCATCTGTGCACAACGCTGCCAAACCTCCGGATCGGAACCGGAACCGATGTGGGAATGCAGCATCTGGATATCCAGATCGTGTTCGGTGGCGATGGCCAGAACCTGCGGCAGGTGCTCGTGCCAGATGCCAAAACTCGCGGACGGCCCACCCACATTCGTGCGGTTGCTGTGGCCCGAACCGAGGCCGGGATTGACGCGGATCCCCACGACGCTGCCGGGGAGCCGCTGGCCAATGACGCTCAACTGATGCAGCGAACACGCATTCAGCCGGACGCCTTCCTGGGCCAGTGACTCTACGTCCGCAACCAGTTGCTGCGCCGTCACCATGATCCGCTCGCCGGGCACGCCCACAGCCATCGCCCTGCGGGCTTCCCACTCGCTGCTGGCATCGATGTGCAAACCCGCCCCAGACAGGATGCGAAGGATTGCCCCATTGGGACTCGCCTTCATGGCATAACGAACCGTCAGCCCAAAAGGGTTAGGGAAGTCCAGGGCGGTTTGTGCCTGCTGGCGCAGCAGGTCCTCATCGTATACGAAGAGAGGTGATCCATAGTTGTCCAGCAGCTGGTACGCCTCATCGTCGGCAAGGAAGCGGTATGGATCGGCACCGGCAGTCGTCATCTCGATAGTCCTATCTTGCTGATTTTACAGAGGGTTGGTAACTTAGGGAGTTCAGAAACATCGCCGTGTGTCCCAACATCGTCAAGGTTTCTCACGCAATGACGCGCCACATCCTTGGCATCTCCGCCTTCTACCACGATTCCGCCGCCTGCCTCGTGCGCGATGGCCAGATCGTGGCAGCCGCCCAGGAGGAGAGATTCTCGCGCCGCAAGCACGATGCCCGCTTTCCAGCGCAAGCTGCGCAGTACTGTCTCCAGGAAGCAGGCATCACCGTCCAGGATCTGGATTGCGTCGGCTTTTACGACAAACCCCTCGTCACTTTTGAACGGCTCCTGGAGACGCATCTCACCACCGCTCCATTCGGACTACGACTGTTTTGGAAGTCCATGGCCGTATGGTTGAAACAGAAGCTGTGGATACCCCAGCTCATCCGAGACGAACTGAGTTGTGAGGTGGAGGTCCTGTTCGGCGATCACCACGAATCACATGCGGCCAGTGCATTCTATCCATCTCCCTTCGAGGAGGCCGCAGTCCTGACCACCGACGGGGTCGGGGAATGGACGACGACCAGTTTCGGTTTTGGTCGTGGCAACCAGGTGCATACGCTGGCGGAGATCCAGTTTCCCCATTCGCTCGGCTTGCTCTACACCGCCTTTACCTACTTCACCGGCTTCAAACCCAACTCCGGTGAATACAAACTGATGGGGCTGGCCCCGTACGGTGAGCCCCGGTTTGCACAGCGAATTCTCGATGAAGTGATCGCCATCGCAGACGATGGCTCCTTCCGGCTGAATCTGGATTTCTTCAACTACGTATCCGGGCTAACCATGACCTCCGGCAAGATGGAGCGGCTTCTCGAAGGCCCCGTTCGCCGGCCTGAATCGCCGTTGACCCAGCGGGAAATGGACATTGCCGCATCGTGCCAAAAAGTGACCGAAGAAGTGCTTCTCCGGATGGCCACCACCGCACATCGTGAAACAGGTCTCAAACAACTATGTATGGCCGGCGGTGTCGCCCTCAATTGTGTCGGTAACGGTCGGATCCTGCGTGAAGGACCTTTCGAGGATATCTGGATCCAACCCGCTGCAGGTGATGCCGGCGGTGCCTTGGGCGTGGCATTGTCGATCTGGCATCGCTACTACGATCAGCCGCGCATCCCGAAACCGGGAGATGCCATGGAGGGCAGCTATCTGGGTCCCTCCTTCGACGAAGAGCAGATCCGCCTCTTTCTCGAATCCGCACAGGCCCCCGCCGAGAAGCAGCATGACAGTCGGCTTCCGCTGCGTGTGGCCGAGTTTCTCGCAGAAGAGAAAGTGGTGGGTTGGTTCCAGGGCCGGATGGAGTTCGGTCCCAGAGCACTTGGGTCACGCTCGATCCTCGGCGATCCACGATCGTCGGCCATGCAATCCCAGATGAATCTGAAGATCAAGTATCGGGAGAGTTTTCGTCCCTTCGCCCCGAGTGTCCTGAGGGAGTGTGTGCAGGACTGGTTCGAAATGGATGTCGATTCGCCCTACATGCTGCTTGTGGCACCCGTCAAGAAAGAGCGATTGATTGAAATGACACCAGAGCAGGAGGAGCTCTTCGGCATCGAGAAACTCAATGTGCCGCGTTCGCAGATTCCGTCCGTTACCCATGTGGACTACTCTGCGCGTGTGCAGACGGTTCGAAGGGAGGTCAACGAGAAGTATTATGACTTGCTGCAGAGCTTTCAGAAGCTCACCGGTTGCCCCCTGGTTGTGAACACCTCCTTCAACGTTCGCGGAGAGCCCATCGTCTGTACCCCCGAGGATGCCTACCGATGCTTCATGCGGACCGAGATGGATGTGCTGGTACTTGGCGACTACATCCTCGAGAAGAAAGACCAGCCAGCCTTCCCGGAAGCCGATACCGACTGGAAAGATGAGTTCGAGCTCGACTGATGCAGAGTACGGATCGCCCATTCTGGAAGCCGCCGCCATCGACACGAAAAGACCTGCGACAGTTCGGCCTGCTCTTCACCGTCATCAGCAGTGCCATCGCCGCATGGATGTTCTGGCGTCACGGCGTCGACGCGGCCACGGTCCCGGCCGCCATCGCCGCCGTTCTACTGCTGGTCAGTCTCGTCTGGCCTGTCCCCCTGAAGCCGCTGTGGTGGCCGTGGATGGTGTTCGTCAACGTTCTCGGATTCGTCAACAGCCATCTCCTGCTCGCCCTCGTTCTCTACCTCATCTTCACACCCATCGGATGGGTTCTTCGTCTGACGGGAAAGCGATTGCTCGATCGTGACTTTCGAAGGTCGCGACAGATACTGTCCGAAGGCGGATCCCTGTGGCGTCGGCGTGAAACACCACTGCTGGATTCCCAGCATTTCAAGCGACAGTTCTGACGAACAAAACGATGCCTTCTTGACGGCCGATGTGTTCGCGTAACACACTGTCTGCCAGGAGGATACACTGACTCTCCGCGACGGGGGGCCTCTCTTGTCCGTATCCGCAAGAGCGGCTATATTCAGATGCTCAGAGGAGAGGGCTCCCGGAAGACAAGAGCCCGTGCCAAGATCGTCACAGGCTGCTGTTTGACTTGATTCAAAGACTTTACACTGGCGCGCCAGACATCGGACGCAGAATGGATGGAGCGTGCGCTTCAGCGCGCACGTGACGCCGAGGCACAGGGCGAAGTCCCCGTAGGTGCCGTCCTGGTAAGAGATGATCAGGTACTGGCAGAAGGCTGGAACCTGATCGAGGCGCAGCGTGATCCCACAGGGCACGCCGAGATCGAGGTGATCCGCCGAGGAGCCGAGCAATCGGGCTCGCCCCGTATGCCGGACACGACGCTCTACGTGACGCTGGAGCCTTGCGCCATGTGTGCCGGTGCGATTGTGCTGGCTCGCATCCGGCGGGTCGTTTTCGGGGCCTTTGATCCGAAGGGCGGTGCGTGTGGAACCCTGCGCAATATTGTGCAGGATCCTCGTCTCAACCACGTGTGTGACGTCGAGGGTGGGGTTTTGCGGGAGCCATGTGCAAAACTCCTGAGCAACTTTTTTTCACGGCTACGAAGCGGCCACGATAGAGTCGAATCGTAAAGCCGTCGGTGTCGATGGGCAGGAGAGGTGCCAGAGTGGTCGATTGGGGCGGTCTCGAAAACCGTTGTGGCTGCAAGGTCACCGTGGGTTCGAATCCCACCCTCTCCGCCATCCATCTCGCGCAACAGTCAGGTGGAGAGATGACCGAGTGGCCGAAGGTGCACGACTGGAAATCGTGTGTAGCGTTTATAGCGCTACCGTGGGTTCGAATCCCA
>PATE01000101.1 GCA_002712305.1 Gemmatimonadota bacterium
GATCGAATCCATCTCTCAGGTCGAAGGAGCGCCGCCGCCCCTTGTAAGCGTTATTACCTGAAATGACCGCATCCGGCGATTCTCCACAGACTGCCATGCCGACACACTTCTTGATCGGAGTCACAACAGATGTCTGAATCACTCGCCCTCCACGGTGGAACCAAGGCCAAATCGACACCGTACACGTCGACGAATCGGTATGGCGAAGAGGAGATCATCGAACTCCGCAAAGCCCTCGACAGTGGAAAACTCATGGGGCCCGGTGGCATCGTCGAAGAATTCGAGGGGGAGCTGGCCTCTTTCTTCGGCGTGCAGCACATCGTGACCGTCACGTCGGGAACGGCCGCCCTGCACACGGCTTTGTGCGCTCTCGGTGTATCAGAGGGTGACGAAGTGATCACGACGCCGATGACGGACATCGGCACAGTGGCGGCCATCCTCGCCCTGCACGCGGTACCCATTTTCGCCGACATCGATATCGATACGCGACTCATCGATCCCAAGTTGGCTCGTTCACGGATCTCACCCCGCACGAAGGTGATCATCACCGTCCACATGTCAGGAATGCCCTGTGATATGGATGCCTTCATGGCGATCGGTGCCGAGAAGGGTGTGAAGATCCTCGAGGATTGCGCCCAGGCCCATGGAGGCACCTTCAAGGGCAAGATGCTCGGGTCGATCGGAGATGCGGCCGGGTTCAGCATGAACGAGTCGAAGCAGATGACCACCGGCGACGGTGGATTCGTCGCGACCAACGATGCAGAGACGGGTCGTATTGCGAGCCTGTTTCGCGACAAGACCTATCTCCGGGATGGTTCGGTGGGGCGTGGGGGGCAGCCGATACCCTTCTTCGCTCTGAACTATCGAGCCAACGGGCTGCACGCCGCCGTAGGTCGAGCCCAACTGGCCAAGTTGCCCGCCCTGGTCGCTCGACGCCGAGCCATCGCGTCGCGCTACTACGGGGAGCTGAGTGATCTGGAGGCGTTTACTCTTCCGCAGATCGTCGATGGGGGGGAACCTTCCTGGTGGCCCATTGCCGGGCGCTACACCGGAAGCGAAGTGAGTCGAGACGACCTGGTGAAGGCGCTGAGAGCAGAAGGACTCTCGATCAGTACGGGGATGTCGCCGGCCAACAACATCCTCCGTACTGAGCTGGTGAGGACGAAGCGCTACTATCCGCTCACCGATGAAGTGCCCGCCTTCTGGCGTGACGTGGAATACGACGCTGATTCCTGTCCGAATGTCGATCTGCTGCAAGACACCGTCGTACGCCTGCCCGTCGATGAGCGGTACAGCGATGAAGATGTGGAGGAGACGATCGTGGGCTTCAAGAAGGTGTGGCGGGCTCTGATCAAGTAGGAGTCTCTCTTCGGTCGCTTCCGGTCCGAGCACGCACGCTTCGGGCTTCGGTTCGACTCGGGAGCCGCTAGTTGCGGTCGGGCGCCGAAAATCTCTAGATATGCCGCCTCTCGTGGCGTTTCGACTCTACCGAAAGATCGACGATCATGACAGTTGCCTGGTCTTATACGACGACGGGTTTCACCTTCGTGGGGAAATCTGCCGAAGAAATACGAGATATCTGTTTGGCGGCGGGTCTGTCGGGGATCGAGGCGGCACCACCTCTGCTGGATCGGCTGACAGATGCTGAGGTCGAGGCTTATCGGCGCACGTTCGAGGATGCAGGGCTGAAACTCACGACCTTCCATCTGCCTTTTACCGCGGCTGACGACATCGCCTCCTTCTACAACACGCAGCGAGAGGCGGCGGTGGCGACGATCGACTACTGGATGAGGAAGGCTGCGCTGGTAGGCTCCACGATCGGTATCCAGCATCCGACGACGACGGGATATGACGTGGCCAAGGAAGGGCTGGAGCGTTATCTGGGTCATATCAGCAAGAGTCTGGAGGTGCTGCTGCCCACCGCAGAGTCTCTGGGATTCACGATCGCCATCGAGAACATGCTTCTGCCCGACGGCGTGTGCTTCTGCTCCGACCCCGACCACTTTCGGCAGATTCTCGAGCGCTTCGACCATCCGAGCCTCGGCTTCTGTCTGGACACGGGGCACGCCCTGTGTGCCCTCGGTGACCGGGCGCCTGAAGTGCAGGACGTCATGGGCGACCGGATGGTGGCCTATCATCTGGCCGACAATGCCGGTGATCGCGATTCCCATCTGGCACCGGGTCACGGCCGCGTGGACTGGGCGACGGTGTTCCGCAAGGCGGCCGAGCGCGGCTACGACGGCACCATGTGTATCGAGACACCGCCCTTCGCCGCCGGACCGAACTACAGTGTCGAGGCCTGGAAAGCGATGGTCGACGATACGGCCAAACTCGCGGCGACGCGTTGACATAGACCGACCGAATCGACCTGCTCTTTCTGTGGAGAGTGACGAATGCGCATCACCGATGTCGAGTCCCACTCGATCCGTCCCACCTATCAAGATTTCAACAACCACACGCTACAGCGCTACCACGGCCCGCTGATCCAGCGTCGGACCATCTATGTCCTGCACACGGACACAGGTCTGCAGGGCATCGGTGAATCGGTCGGACACGGGCACGACGAAGACACTCTGCGGGACAAGTGTGTCGGTAGCGATCCTTTCGATGAGGTCAATGCACACACAGATCTGGGTTTGAACATGGCCACGTACGATCTGATGGGAAAACACCTCGGCCTACCGGCGTGGAAGCTGATGGGGCCAAAGGTGCGTTCCTGGATTCCCGTGTCGGCGTGGACGGTCTCACAGGAACCGGCAGCCATGGCCGAAGAGGTTCGGCAGGCAGCAGCTCGTGGATATCGGTGGATGAAGTATCACGTCGACGAAGTGCAGAACGTCGTCGATCAGGCCGAAGCGATGCAGGCCGCAGCGCCGCCGTGGTTCAAGATTCACTACGACTTCAATGCCAACTCCGACTACTATACGATGCGCCCCATTCTGGCCCGATTGGAGGCCTTCTCGGTGTCGGGGCGGTTCGAAGACGTGGTACGCGCATCCGATGAGGACGGTTGGCGGATGCTCCGCGAACAGTGCCGACTGCCGGTGATCATCCATCACGGGCCACCAGAGTTCATGATCAAGGGCCTCGTGGACGGCTACATGGCGGGTCACGCCCCCATCGGTTCGGGGCTGAAGCTGGCCGGTGTTGCCGAGCTGACGGATACACCGATCATGTATCAGCAGGCAGGGGGGACGATCAACCAGGCTTTTCTCGCGCACGAGGTGGCTGTCGTACGGATGGCGACGATCGACCACGTGAATCTCTGCCATCTGTGGAAGGAAGATGTGACGACGCAGACGATGCCGGTCATCGGTGGCAGTGTGCAGGTGCCGGTGGGTCCCGGTCTCGGCATCGAACTGGACCGCGACCGACTCGAGCGATGCCAGGTGCCGATCACCGATCCGCCGCCGAGTCTGGTTCGCATCCGCCACGCTGGGGGCCCAACGATCTACCTGCGATACGATCCCGGTCTGCCGGGGCACCAGGACGACATGCGATACTACGAGCGCCTCCACCAGTTCGGCGTCCCTGGACCCCCTCCATCCTACGTGAATGAAGTGATCACAGACTTCTGGGAGGGCGATGACGACCCCGCAGCCTTCGACCGGCTGTGGAAGCAGACGGAATCGGGCCCGATCTGGGAGGTGGACGAAGCGGGTGGCGAATCGGCCTGCCAGAACACTGTATCATGACGCCGAAACAGCAGCTTCATGAGGATGGCTTCGTCATCGTACGTGGCGTGATCTCGCCCGACGAACTGGACTCGATCCGTCGCAGTTTCGAAGGACTCGTCGACCGGCAGCGCAAGATCTGGCGGGAGGCGGCCGGGCTCGATGACCCACCCGACGGTGCATGGGCGACGGGCGCTCAACCTCGTCTGGTTACTTACGATGGCCTGGTCGACGATGCCGAATCTGCCCGCGCGGTGGAGATGATCCTTGGGGCACCACTTGAACTGAGTCGACAGATCATGCAAGCCCCCGATGTGGCGCCGACGCAGTTCATGATGATGTGCAGTCCGCAGAAAGATCACGGTCCTGCCGCCTGGCATCGAGACATTCACCCCATCGACCAGGCGCCGATCGTCGGACTTCAGCAAGACCTGCTGGCCAATGGCGCGGGGTATCTACAGTGGAACCTGCCCCTCTACGACGACAACGTGTTGTGGGTGGTGCCGGGAAGCCACGCGCGGCCGAATACGGACGAAGAGAATGCCGCTCTCGCTGAGGATCCACGGCGTCCTCTGCCGGAGGCGAAACAGGTCGAATTGAAGGCGGGAGATGGTGTGGTCTACACCAATCTGATCCTGCACTGGGGGTCCAGCTACAGTCCGACCCTGCGGCGGACGGTTCACTTTGGCTTTCGCTCTCTTGGCGGGAAGCAGTTCCCCTACGCCGGCGGTCAACATCGCCGTGGTGATCCAACGTCTTTCATGACGCCCGGGGCGCAGCAGGCCTGGGCGAACCACGAACGGCTCTATCTACAGGAGTGCGACCGCATCGAAGGCACACTGCGTGCTGCGATCAAGCAGGATCGAGGAGCTTTCGTCGAAGGGATCGCTCAGCTGCACCCGGGAGAGCGAATGCGCATCGTCACTGTGATTCTGCTGTCGAAGCTCAGCCACAAGCTGTGTTTTGACGCCCATCCCGAGCGGCCGGGCTATGGGGGGGATTTCACACAGGACACACAGCTGCGTGGGCGTTTCTCGACCGAAGAGCTGACAGACCTGTGGGTGCGCTTCGCCTGGCTCGATGAGCAGATGAAATCACCCGAGGGCGAGGAATATGTCCCTGGATATCAGTCTGGCCCGATGAGTTATCGCTTCGAAAAGATGCCCGTCGATCTGACGATCGAGGCGGTCATGGATTCGTGGTAGGATCGCGCCAGGTCGGCTAGAGCTTCATGAAGTACGTCACATCCTCATGGCGGATGTCAAAGCCAGCCCGTTCGTAGGCACGTCGCGCCGGTGCGTGGGCATCATCCAGGCCGGTGCCAACCTTGGCAAAGGAAAGTCCCTCCTCGCGGAAGCGCAGAAGGGTGGCAGCATATAATTGCTGCCCGATCCCTTTCAGCCCGCACTCCGGATCCACAGCATTGTTACCGATCGTGCCGATTCCTGAATCTCGATCGAGATAGAAGGTGACGAATCCCACGATCGTGCCTTCTACTTCACAGACGTAGATGCAGTCGGGTCGGTGATCCCATTGGGACTGGATCTGCTCGCCCTTTGATGAATGCCGGTCCGGGACCACGTGCCCGAAGAGTTCGTCCCCAAACGTTTCGGCGTACATATCGTAGATCGGTTGCCATGCACGGTTACCGATCTGCTTGATGGCGTCGACGTCTTCAGCCTGACAGGGTCGGATCATCGTGTCAGCTGTTCAACAGGCTCCGCAGGTAGGACACAGCCTTGGGCACGGCCGTCGCCTCGGCTTCCACGTCCTGGCCTTCATAGACGATCGAACACCAACCATTGAAGTCGACGCCTTCGAGGATCTTGAGGATTCGCGGATAGTCGAGCCACTCTTCGACACCGGATTCGATCCGATAGATCTTGCAGCGCACATGTACGGCCAGCGGCGCCGTCTCTTCGATGGACCCGTAGAAATTGAGGGACGGATCTTCCTTGCCACGCTGTCCCGAGGCGCCGGGGGAACCGACATACTGACCCGTGTCGAGGATGTGNGAGAAGTAGGGGTTGTCNACCTCGTCGATGATGCGACGCACGTCTTTGCCGGTGCGTGTGACACAACCGTGGTTGTGATTGTGCAGCCCCACGACGACACCTTTCTCCTGGCCATAGCTGGCGACCTCCTTCAGACACGGCATCATTCGCGCCCAGACCGCTTCTTCGGTGTCACCCTCGGGAATCCAGGCGGCGAAGACGCGCACCAGGGGGATCCCCATGAAGTGGGCAATGTCGATCCAGTGTTTGGCGGTGGTGACCTGCTCGTCCAGCTTCTCTCCGGCAGGGACGCCAAAATTCGAACTGACCCCGATATAGGAGAGGGCGATGCCATTTTTCAGGGCACGCATACGGATCGAACGCAGATACTCCGGATCTTCAGAGGCAAAGGCTCGCGTATGCAGGTCGATGCCGTCGAGATTCAGCTCGCGGNCACGATCGATAAAACCCTCGAGATCGAGGGTGCCGGCGGCGAATTCATCTTTGTAGCTGAGGGACATGCAGCCAAGCTTGCGCATGGGGGGTGGCTCTCCAGAAGTCAGAAGTAGGTGGCTGGGTCTTGGGCGGGGGGCAAGATAGAACGCGCTGACATCCCNGGCCAGCACAGGTTTCGCTGTGCGAAGGATCTTCGTTATGCGAAGGATCACCGGATTGTGTTGCTNATACACATGACCAGATGCCTCGCCATTTTCGGTCNTTTGCTGATGTGTGCCTCGGTCGCTGACGCCGGGCTCACCCAGGTGCTGCTGCAGCGGCAGCGGGCCGCGGATCTGCGTCTGCTAGGGCCCNCCTCGTCACCGCCGATGGNCACGCGNGGTACCGAGCGCAGCCAGAGGTACCTGCACCGGCTGGCGTTCACGTCACCTACCTGGGCACGGGTGGACTTCTGATCGAGCGGAATGGGGCCGCGATCCTCAGCGCGCCTTACTTCGCCAACAATTCTCTCTTTCGAGTTGGCCTGTGGTGTCTGGCGCCACGCAACAACCTCGTCGACCAATACCTGCCGGCCCTCGATGACGTGCAGGCGATTCTCGTGGGGCACGCGCACTACGACCACCTCCTGGATCTGCCCTATCTATGGGCGGGCCGCGGTCGACATACGCAGATCTTCGGCAACCGGTCGATGCGCAATCTGCTGCACGGCGCGCATCCGCAACCGTCGACCGTCGACGTGGAGGCCGGTNGCCGAACAGCCAGCTCTCCAGGAGTCTATCACGCGTCGCATGGAGGAAAGATCCGTTTCCTGCCCATCGACTCGTCCCACGCGCCCAATGTCGCTTTTCCGCCGAATCCGAGTGGCCTCAAGGCGATGGTGTCTCCCTGGACGGTGGAGGAACCCCTCGATCACCTGCCCGGCCGTTCGCGTCACTGGCGCCTGGGTGAACCCCTCGCCTGGGTGATCGAACTGCACGGCCCTGCGGGTAGTCGACCCTTCCGCATCTACTACCAGGATGCGGCGCACATCCCAGAGGACTGGCAGCATCCGGGTACGGGGAGATCGACCTGGCGATTCTGACGGTGGCCTCCACGAATCTCATCGGTCAGTCTCGGTTCATCGAACGAATCGACGAGGTCCTGGCCCCCCGACACTGGATGCTGATCCACTGGGAGGACTTCTTCCACACGTATTCGCAGGACCCGGCTCACATCTTCTCCGNNNCCTATACGAATCCGGTGGATTTCATTCGCCATCTNCGCGATGCCGGTGTTCAGGACCGACAGTGGGTGCTGCCCGCACCCGGCACGTCGTTGCTCTACTGATGAGGATTCACATCCCGATGATGTTTCGTCCCCACATTGCTTGTCTGCTGCTGGTGTCGGGTTTCACGATCACTGGTTCGTGGGCAGAGCCCGTGTTGATCCTGGGACTGCGTGGGATCCAACCCTCGTGCCACAGACGGGCGATCGGTTCGAGCGGCGTTCCTCCCTGCAGCCACACCTCGGGATCCACCTGCCGACGTGCTGTTTCGTCTTTGATGCCAGCTACGACTATTACGGTGGCGTGGCAGATTCATCGGACGTCGATCTCGATCTGCACGATGTAGGCGTTGGCCTGAGCCTTACGGCAGACCCCTCCAAGGTGACCTTCCAGGCGACCCTCGGCGTCGATCTGCTTTTCCTGCGGCAGAAGGGAACCATCGCCGGATCATCGAGTCGCACGAGCACAGACAATGAATGGGGTTGGCGCCTTGCGATCGGGGCGACCTACGAACCGGTGCCTCGCTGGGGGATCGATCTGAGGTGGCTGCGTCGGGGTCGCGTTCAGCCACGGGTCGCTGGGGCCAGACACGACCTGAGTGGATGGCAGGTCTCGGCCGGTCTGGCCCATTTCATCCGCTGAGATCGCCTGCGTTTGCGTGGCCACCTAGTACGTGGTTGTGTTGTGGCAACGAACATGTAGACCCTCCAAAGACCTGCAAAGAGAAGAACCATGAGCAATCGACTTGAAGGTCGCGTGGCAATCGTAACCGGTGGCGCACAGGGGATCGGGGGGGCGACGGCGAGACGGCTGGCCGAGGACGGGGCGAGTGTCCTCATCGTCGACCTCGCAGAGGAGCTGGCAGCAGAGAATGTGCGTCGTATCGAGGCAGAGGGTGGAATAGCCAGCCTCTTCGTGGGTGATGTGACGAAATCGGAGACGGCGATCGGCATGGTCGCAGCGGCAGGCGACCGATACGGACGTCTCGACATCCTCGTGCAGAATGCCTTTCCCGTGGGAGAGGGGAGTTTTGGCGGCGGTGTGACCGACATCGATTTCGAGTCCTGGCGGGGCGCACTGAGCGTGCTGCTCGACGCGGTGTTCCTTGGCGCCAAGTACGCCGTGCCCGCCATGCAGGCATCCGGCCCGGCCCCCGGCTTCGATCCAGCACCCTACGCCGAGTACGGGCTTCACGAAGGGCCGCCTCCACCGATGGAGGTAGGGCGCATCGTCAACATGTCCTCGATCCACGGCCTGCTGCAGGCAGCTGGTGTCCCCGCCTACGATGCCGGCAAAGCAGCGGTCATTGGACTGACAAAGCAGATGGCGATTGACTACGGGCCCACAGGCATTACGGTGAATGCGATCGCACCGGGACACATCATCACGGAGAAACTGCAAAAGCTGTGGGAGCAGATGAGCAACCCCGCAGGATACCGACTCTTCGAGTTGCAGTATCCCGTTCGCCGCACGGGTCTTCCTCAGGATGTGGCCAACGGCGTCGCGTTTCTGTGTTCTCCCGAGGCCAGTTTCATCACGGGTGTCGTGCTGCCGATCGACGGGGGACACTCGATTCAACTGGTGGAGAATGCCGTTGTGGAGATGAAAGACTACATCCAGCAGAATCCTGATCTGAAGACCCATTTCGACGAGTGGGGAGCCAAACAGTGCCGCTTGTGATGGATGACGGCTGATGACTCTCTCGAAGGAATACGGGTTTGGCAGGTGGGCCGCCTTGCTGTGCGTCCTGTTCACCACGTCGACGTTCGGCGAGGACAACTCCACAGTCCTTGTGGAACTGCGCGATGGCACATCTGTGAAGGCACGGTTCATCGTCGAAGAGGGAGACTCTCTCATCGTCACGACCGACCTTGGCGTTCGTATGGTGATCCCCCTGGGGGCCGTCGCCCGAAGGCAGATTCTCGACAACGGTGCGTCTGCTCCGAGCACCTCCGGCACCTCCGATCCGTCCTACTCCCGGTTGATGCTGGCACCTACA
The DNA here is from genome assembly GCA_002712305.1 of Gemmatimonadota bacterium. Lineage (GTDB taxonomy): Bacteria > Latescibacterota > UBA2968 > UBA8231 > UBA8231 > UBA12574. The sequence goes on from PATE01000101.1 coordinate 9,388, forward strand.
GGCAGGCCCCTGGCCGAGGGAGATGGATACCTCTCCGATCACTACGTGCTGTTTCCCACCGTCGCCTATGGGATCACCGACAACGTATCTCTGCTGGGCGGCATCTGTCCTCGCGAACCTCCATCACAGCGGGGAGTCTCATTGGCTTCGTCGGGGCATAGGGCGCTACGGGCATCGGCTTCGTCATGGCCTCCCACGGCGACGCCGATCGGTCGATGACGCTCGGTCTCGGCATCGGATGGGCGAAGGCCGACCAGGATCCAACACGATTCCTCGATGGGCCGATCATCGGGATCGGTTTTCACGAACGTCTCGGGAAGCATACGGCTCTCGTATCCGAATCATGGCTCATCACGGGAGAGGGTGTCGAGTTTGGCCAGCAGCCCTTTGGACTGGCCCTGCGCTTCTTCTCCGATCGTCTGGCCGTTGACCTCGGGGTGATTCTTGTCGGCAATGCGTTGTCGAGAGGATTCCCGATTCCCTGGCTTTCCTTTGCCTTTCACTTCGGGCCTTAACAGGGCGCTATCGCATGGATCGAGCCCCGAATCTCCTGTTCCTGTTTCCCGATCAGCATCGACCTGACTGGCTCAGGTGCACGAGCCCCCAGCTAGCACTGCGAACGCCGCATATCGATGGACTCGCAGAGCGAGGCGTGCGGTTCACCAACGCGGTATGCAGTTCACCTTTGTGTGCACCATCGCGGGCCTGCCTGGCTTCCGGGCGCAGCTACGATCGGTGTGGCGTGCTGGGCAACGACGTCAACTATCCCCTGGATCAGGCGACGTACTACCAGCGACTGCGAGATGCCGGATACCGCGTCGCGGGGGTGGGAAAGTTCGACCTGCACAAGGGACTCGGAGATCCTGAGAATCTGTGGTGGGAATTGGACGGATCTCGAGATCTGGATGCCTGGGGCTTCACCGAGGGCATCGACAACGAGGGTAAGTTCGATGGCAGCGGCAGCTACCGCCGTCTGGGCGAACCTCGTGGCCCATACCTGGCCATGCTGCAGCAGCGTGGACTGGCCGATGCCTACGTAGAGGAGCATACTCGCATCAAAGAGACCATGGGGGCCTACACGACGGTGCTGCCCGATGACGCTTACTGCGACAACTGGGTCGCCCACAATGGCATGAAGTTTCTGCGGGACTTTCCCCGAGACCAACCCTGGCACCTGGTCATCAATTTCACGGGCCCGCACAATCCGATGGATGTGACCGCTTCGATGCGCCAGAGATGGGAGGACGTCGATTTTCCTGAACCCCACGCAAACGACGAACCCGATCGCGAGGGCCTGCTGCGCAATCGCCAGAACTACGCGGCCATGATTGAGAACATCGACGACCACGTGGGGCGGTTCCTCGACGAGGTGGAAAGGCGCGGCGAGTTGGCCCACACGATCATCGTGTACGCCTCCGACCACGGGGAGATGTTGGGCGACCACGGGCGCTGGGGAAAAAGCACCTGGCATCAGCCTTCGTCGGGAGTGCCGCTCATCGTCACCGGGCCCGATGTGCGTCAGGGCGCAGTTTGCGACCTGCCGGTGGTGCTGCACGATCTGACGGCGAGTTTTCTCGATTGGGGAGGAGCGGTCCAGCTGCCCGAAATGGAAGGACAGACGTTGCGGCCGCTGCTCGAAGGAGCGACGTCGTCTCATCGCGATGCGGTCGTTTCCGGGTTGCACGAATTTCGCATCGTCTACGATGGCCGCTACAAGCTGGTCTCGTTCCGCGACGGAGAATCGGCTCTCTACGACCTGCAGGAAGATCCATGGGAGGATGTGGCCGTGGCGAAACCGGCCATCGCCGACGGACTGCGCGAAGTGCTCCACGCCGAGATTCCCACGTGGAGGATTCCATAAACGCCGTGCCCATAGTGCCCGAGCGGGTCACGCCGTACAAACTGCCGGATGACGGCACCTTTCCCAACAGTCTGCTGCCCCTGTTGGCGTATCAGACCGCTGTCGAAGTGGGTGGTACTGACCTGGCCATCGGATTCGAAACCCTCTTTGCTGCCCACGGCTGGGAAGGGTCCTGGCGCAATGGGATCTACGCCTTTCGTCACTATCACAGCAATGTGCACGAGGTGCTCGGGATCGCTTCCGGTCACGCCCATGTCGAATTCGGTGGCCCCCGCGGCGAAGCGCTGGAGTTGAAGACGGGAGACGCCGTCGTCATTCCTGCGGGGGTGAGTCACTTCAATCTCGGATCCAGCAACGATCTGCTGGTGATCGGCGCCTATCCTGAGGGTGAGTCTCCGGATCTGTGCCGTGATTCGGCGGCGGAGCGCGACATGGCGCTGGCACGTCAGCAGCAGGTGCCGATGCCTTCCACAGATCCCGTCTATGGCGGCGCAGGTCCTCTGGTACGCGCCTGGAGTCGCTGATTGGACGTACCGCCTTGAGTCTGGGGCCTCACGCCTCGGCACAATCGGTTTCGGGCGACGGTGCTCGAGAGGCTCGGCGCATTGCCGCAGGGGGCCAGCCGTTGTAATTTCAACAGCTTACGCAATAAACGCCTCCCTGAATCCTGATTCATATTCGTCGGACATCACCCCTTATGATCGAGCAGGATCCCTACCGAATCGCCGACCCCGATGGTCTCGAAACACCGGCTATGGTTGTCTTCGAGGAGATGGTCGACCACAACATCGCCGCACTCTGTGACATGGTCGGCGGTGCGGCGAACCTGATGGTCCACGTGAAGACGCACAAATCTGAAGCGATCGCCCGCAAGCAGCTGGCTGTAGGCATTGCCGGCTTCAAGTGTGCGACCCTGCGCGAACTCGAGATGGCCCTCGAAGCGGGTGCTCCCGAGGCGATTCTCGCCTACCCCATGGTACAGCGGCGCAAAGTGGAGCGTTTCGCCGACATCAGCGCCACGTATGACGATCGCAAGGTCTATGCCGCCGTCGGCGATCCACGCCATGTGGATGTGCTGGCACAGATCGCCCAGAATCGTTCGCAGAAGCTGGCGGTGATGGTCGATCTCGACGTCGGGATGCACCGAACCGGTGCCGGATTGGACGAGGAAGCGACGGCACTCTATAGCGCCATCCATGCCGCGCCGCCGCTGATCTGCGGAGGTCTGCACGTCTACGATGGCCACGAGCACTTTCGCGATCCGAGTGCGCGGAATGCGGCGGCCCAGCGCCACGTGGATGATCTGAAAACGCTCAAGGGCCGCCTCGAAGAACAAGGCATGTCCGTGCCGCGTATCGTCGGCGGGGGTTCCTTCTCGTATGCCACCTACGCACGGGCCGAGGGATTCCACGGTTCACCCGGCACCGTCATCTACTGGGATCTCAACGGCACGGGACGCATGAGCGACCAGCCCTATCGGTGGGCGGCCATGGTGCTGTGTCAGGTCGTCGATCGTCACCCGGATCAACTGACGGTGACCACCGATCTCGGCTACAAGGCCATCGCCGGAGATCCGCCGCTGGCGAATCGTGCTCGACTGCTCGGCCACGAACAGGCAACACTGCTTCTGCAGAATGAGGAGCATGGAGTCTTCTCGTGGCCTGATGGGGCCTCGCTTCCGCAGGTGGGCGACTATCAGTTGGCCATCCCCGGCCATGTGTGTCCGACGACGATTCGATTTCCTGGCAGTTATGTGATCGATAGCCAGGGCGCCGTCGTCGACTACTACCCGCACACGGCAAGGGATCGCCAGTAACGCGGCGACCGTACGTGCTGGCGCAGACCCCCTTCCATGTCAATTGGCTCGTTGAACGCCTCCACAGAGAGGTCGTCACCGACTCGGTGATGACCCATGCCCGCGGCCGGCTTCTCGACGTGGGTTGTGGAAGCAGGCCCTTTCTCCAACTGTTGGCGGATCATTCGACACGCGCCTTCGGTGTCGAGATTGACCGCCAGCGTTACGGACGGGTCGGTGCCGAGTCTGGTGAACGCCTAGTGGCGGAGACCGAATCGAACGAAGATGTCCCCCAACCCGACGCATGGGCGGACGGTCTGCGTCTGCCCTTCGACGATGGCATCTTCGAAACGGTGGTCTCCTTTCAGGTTCTGGAACACGTACCGAAACCCTCCGTTCTGATGGCCGAGATGTGCCGCGTACTGACGCCGGGAGGAACATTGGTGCTCACGGCTCCGCATATCTGGGGCATCCACGAGGAACCCCACGACTACTTTCGCTTCACTCCCTTCGGACTGCGTCATCTCGCCGAATCGGCGGGCCTGACCGTGGAGCAGGTGACGCCGCTGGCCGGCTACTGGGTAACCCACGCGGCTCGCTTCTGTCAGTATCTGCGGCAATTCGAGAAGATCGGTCTGCACCCGCTGACTCGCCCGCTGATGGCGATTAGTCAGTTGACGTGTATGCTCCTCGACCGCGTCCACCCGGTCTACAGCGACGCCTGGAATCACCTGCTGATCGCACGTCGCACGGTGGCGAACGTATGACCGGCTCTGCCTGGCACGTGGCGCCCGACAACCCGCGGTGGATCGCGCTGGGGGGGGTCGTTTGCGCCCTCGTGGTTCTGGCACCGGCGGTGCTGTCGCCTCTCCACGTGTTCATCGTCGTGGGTGCGCTGGTCGCGGTCGGCTCCGTCTTGTTCTCGCCGCCGCGCGCCGTGATGGCCATGGTTGTGGTGGCGACCGCCGTGCCCGTGCACATCGTCGATGCGACGCGGATCCCCCTCGGACTGCGTCCGTGGGAGGTACTGATGGTGCTGGCCGCGGGATTCGCCCTCATCGATCTGTTCTTCCGCCGTGACCTGCGAATCGTGCGAACCGGTGTGGACGTTCATGTCCTGGCCTTTCTCGGCATCACCTTGCTGAGTGCTTTTGTGGGCAGCCTGCACGGGAATGCGAGTGACGTGATCCTGCGCAACATGCGATACCCCTTGTACTACGCCGCATTTTTTCTGGTCACGCAGAGCGTCGACGCACGCAGCGTGACCGAGCGGTTCAGCCTGCTGTTCATCGTCGTCGGCGCCTGCGTGAGTGCCGAATATGTGCTGGAGTTCCTCGGTGCCATCGACCTGTCGACAGGGAATCGTTTCGTCCGTGTCGCTCGACGTCAGGGCATCGTTCTGCCCCTGAGTCTGCTGATGATCGTCAATCATCTGATCCACGATCGTGATCGCTGGCGAGGGTGGCTGCCGGCCATGTTTCTGTTCACGGGTGTGGGCTTTGCCCTTACCCTGGGCCGTGGCATGTGGGTGGCGTTTGTGGTGGGGCTGTTGGTCAGCATCTGGCTGTGGCAGTCCGGTCAGCCCGTAGGACGTCGACGCTGGTGGAAAGGAATCGTCCTGGCCGTTGGGCTCGTGGGGACCCTCGGCGTGACGATGATGGTCTTTCAGCGTGTGACGGGCGCCGCCATTTCGGCGCACGCCCTCGAACGGTCTCGGACCTTCCTTGATTACACACGCGATGTTCAGGTGTTGTCGCGTCTGCTCAACTACGCGACGGCCCTGCAGCAAATCGCCCGGCATCCGCTTCTCGGTTCAGGGCAGGGGACGGAGCTGACCTCTTATTCGTTCAATCCCGAGTCCGATCGATATGAAACGTGGCGATCATGGACACTCGACAGTCTCTATCTGACGCTGTGGCTGAAGATGGGGCTCGCCGGGCTGATGCTGTTCGTGTGGCTGTGTGTGCGCGTGGGGAGGCACTGTCTGCAGAGCTTTCATGGAACACGAGCACCTCCCGAACGTGCCTTTGCCGCGGCGGCTCTGTCGACACTGGTGGCGATGATGGTGCTGGGCATCAGCGATGGTTCCATGGTGAATGGACGTTTCGCTGTGGTGATGGTCACATTGATGGGCCTCGTAATGGTGTCGAACAGTCAAAACACCTCAGAGGATGCAGAGTGATCACCCAGATGATGAAAACGCCAGTTGACGGAGAGCCACCTTGCGCACGCTGATCGATATCGCCTCCAAACAATCCCGACGAATTGTGGGACTCATGACCGGGACCTCAGCCGATGGCATCGATGCGGTTCTCGTCGACGTCGAGGGATTCGGACCGACCACGGAATTCGAGATGCTGGGTCACATCACCCATCCGCTGCCCGATGAGTTGAGGGCGGATCTTTTCATGCTCTTTCAGCCGGATGCCCGGGTCGATGATCTATGTCGCGTGAATGTCGCCCTTGGTGCACTCCTTGCAGATGCGGCGATGACCGTGATCGGCGAGGCCGGGGCTGAAGCGAGTTCGGTGGACCTGGTCGGCAGCCACGGGCAGACAATACGTCATCTGCCGCAGGGGTCACCGCCATCGACTCTACAGATTGGTGAGGCGGCCATGATCGCCCACCACACCGGCATCGCCACAGTGGCGGACTTTCGACCCGCCGATATGGCGGCCGGTGGCGAAGGGGCACCCCTCGTGCCCATGGTCGACCTGCTGCTGTTCGCCCATCCCGATCGAGGCCGCCTGATGCTGAACATCGGTGGCATTGCCAATGTGACGGCCCTGCCGGCCGGCGCCGACTCAACGACGGGCATTCTCGCCTTCGATCTGGGGCCCGGAAATGCCCTGATCGATGCGGCGGTCGGTCATCTGAGTGGCGGTCGCGAGCGCTACGATGCAGGGGGCCGGCGGGCGGCGGGCGGTGAGGCGAGCGAGGAGTGGGTGGAGCGACTCATGAAGCACGAATTCTTCCGCCGACCACCGCCGAAGTCGACGGGCCGAGAGGAATTTGGCACGGAGTTTCTGGCGCAACTCATGATCGATTCCGGTCTGGAAGGGGCTGACCTGTTGGCGACGCTGACCTTGTTCACGGCTCGTTCGATTGGCGCCGGGGTACAGAGATTCGGTGATCCCGAGGGCCAGTTGGGCGAGGTGTGGGTCAGCGGCGGTGGCGTGCACAACGATCACTTGATGGCCATGCTCGAGGACGAACTGGCGCCACGGCAGGTGAGGTCGCTGAACGATCTGGGTGTTCCAGCAGATGCGAAGGAGGCTGTGGCGTTCGCCGTGTTGGCGAATGAGACATTGATGGGTCGGGCGGGGAATGTGACGGCCGCTACGGGGGCTGGTGTTGGGGCGGTGCTTGGCAAGATTTCGTTGCCTTCGGTGTAGGTTCACTCGTGGTCTCGCCATGGGCGAGACCACGGATTCCTACACCGAATGGCTCGTTTTGAAGGGGAGACAGCTTTTGGCATGGGCGAGACTCACCGAATGGTCTCTTTCGGGTACTGAGCGGGGATGGAGTTGATCGGTGGTGTTCGAGCGATCTGCGGTTTGTCTCGAGCTGATGTTCTGCGGTGGATCGGACCTTACTAACAAGCGAGAGTCATATGTCTGTTGTGGTTGATACGCATGTTCATATCTGGGAGATCTCGGAGAAGTATCCCGTGGGGCCGACGGCGCCGCAGTGGACTTCGACGCCGGATGAGCCGGCCACGGCGGAGCAGTTGATCGAGGATATGGATGAGAATGGGGTGGACTGGACGGTGATCGTGCAGACGTCCTGGTCGACGTGGGACAATGGGTATATGGCCGACTCGGCGGCGAAGTATCCGGATCGATTGATCGGACACGGGATGCTCGATCCGCAGGATGAGGCGGGCAATGCCGAGGCGGCGCGGTATTGGATGGAGGATCGGGGTCTGGTGGGATTTCGTTTCCATCCTATGTACTACAAGGACGAGAAGGTGCTCACCACCGAGGGGAATCGGGCCATGTGGGAGGTGCTCGCTGACCACGAGGCGGTGATCCAGTTCCACACGAGTGCGCCTTTTGCCGATCAGATCGACGAGATCGCGCAGCGGCATCCGCGGATGAAGTTGCTCATCGATCACATGGGGTATCCCACAGCGGTGGGCGACAGCAGCACGTGGCAGCCCATTCTCGATCTGGCGCAGCGGCCGAATGTGCATGTGAAGATTTCGGATGTGAAGGGGGCGTCGGAAGAGGACTTTCCTTTTCGCGATCGGCACGTCTACGTGAAGGCGCTGGTGGATACTTTTGGCGCCGACCGCTGTCTTTGGGGCACTGGTTATCCGGCACATCATCGCGTCAAACATGGCTGGCTGTCGCTGGCCGATGAACTGCGATTGGTGCGTGAGGGGTTCGATTTTCTCGGTGACGCGCAGCGCGATCGGATTCTGGGAGGCACGGCGGCCGAGGTCTGGGGTTTGGCTTCGTAGACGACTCAGAGACGACGACTCGGTTTGGCGACAATTCGGTCCCGCCAGCGGCGCGGGATGATGCATCATCACGCAGGACGATGAATAGAGACAACATGAGCGTACAGGATTTCGAACTGCTCGAGACACGCGAGCTCGACGAACTGAACTCGACGGGGCGGATCTATCGACATGCGACGGGAGCTCGCGTCGTATCGATTGCCAATCCTCAGGACGAGAACAAGGTATTCGGCATCACCTTCCGAACGCCGCCGACGGATTCGACGGGTCTGCCACACATCCTAGAACACTCGGTCCTGTGTGGCTCGCGCAAGTTTCCCGTGAAGGAACCCTTCGTGGAGCTGCTGAAGGGATCACTGAAAACCTTCCTGAATGCCTTCACGTATCCGGATAAGACCTGTTATCCGGTGGCCAGTCAGAGCCAGCAGGATTTCTACAATCTCGTCGATGTCTATCTCGACGCGGTTTTTCATCCGCGATTGACGCCGGAGGTGCTCAAACAGGAGGGCTGGCACTACGAGGTAGACGAAGAGGGCACGCTCAGCTACAAGGGCGTCGTCTTCAATGAGATGAAGGGGGCCAACTCATCGCCCGAGCGTGTCATGGCCGAACATTGCCAGCAGGTACTGTTTCCGGAGACGACCTATGGTGTCGATTCGGGTGGCCATCCGCAGGCGATTCCCGATCTCACCTGGGAACAGTTCGAGAGCTTCCATCAGGATTACTATCACCCTTCCAATGCGTGGATCTGGTTCTACGGTGATGATCCCGAAGACCGACGGCTGGAGATCCTCGACGAGTATCTGTCCGAGTTCGATACACGGTCGGCCGATTCGAGTGTGGCGCTGCAGTCTCGCTGGTCTGAACCGAAGACGATCGAGGAGACCTACTCGGTCAGCGAACAGGATGTCGATGACGACGGTGGCAAGTGCATGGTCGCCGTCAACTGGCTCCTGGGTGAGGCGGCCGACTACGAGACGCGGTTGGGTCTGCAGATCCTCGACTACATTCTGATCGGCACGTCCGCTTCACCCCTGCGCAAGGCGCTGATCGACTCGGGCCTCGGTGAAGATCTCACGGGGGGCGGCATGGAGACGGAGCTGCGGGAGATCTTCTTCTCCGTCGGTCTCAAGGGGGTCGCGCAGGAGGATGAGAAACGTGTAGAGGCGCTCGTGATAGAGACACTGGAGAGCCTTGCCCGTGACGGAATCGATCAGGAGACGATTCGCGCCTCCCTCAACACGGTCGAGTTCCGGCTCCGTGAAAATAACACCGGCTCCTACCCGCGTGGACTAATCCTCATGCTGCGCTCTCTGTCGCGCTGGCTCTACGATGAGGATCCCTTTGTCCCGCTGACGTTCGAAAAGCCACTGGCTGACGTGAAGGCGCTTGGAGAGAGTGACACTGGGTATTTCGAGGGGTTGATTCGTGATCACCTCCTGGGGAACTCGCATCGGGCGACGGTGTTCCTTCGTCCCGACGCCGAACACGCGGCGCGCGAAGAAGAGACGGAGCGGCAGCGACTGGCCGGTGTAGTTGCTCACGAGCAGCTTCACCGCCTTGAGCTGGCGCGCGATGAAGCTGCTGCGCCGCCGCCTTTTAAGCCGCTGCACGTGCCGCTGCTCCCC
>PATE01000102.1 GCA_002712305.1 Gemmatimonadota bacterium
GGTCACCAGGTCCGGACGATTCCACACACACCACCATGCGGTTCGCAGGGCTGCCGCTGCGAAGGCGATGAGTTTGCCGGTGGCACCCACCTGAGGTGTCAGAAAGCGGCGCGTGGTCACCGGATGTTCGGCGTCGAATTCACGATCCCCTTCGAAGGCGGGGGCGAGGATCGTACATCCCTCGTGTCCGGCAAGTCGCCATAAGCGGCCCAGAACGTTGGCGATGCCACCGACGATGGGCGGATAGTCGAAGGTGAGCAGGAGCGATCGCTGTACAGGCGGATCAGCAGCGGGCTCGTTCATGGGCTGTCGAGGATCTCTCGGACACGACCGACAAGACTCTGCAGAGAGAAGGGTTTCTCCATCAGTTCGTCGGCCCCTTCGAAGTCATCGAGTCCAGCGGTAACACCTGTGATGATGACGATGCGAACATGAGACTGCCCGGCACGCAACTGATTGAGGACTTCCCGGCCCGACATTCTCGGCATGGAGTGGTCGAGAAGAACCAGATGGATTTCCTCCTCATTCCGTTCGAAGGTCTCCAAGCCGCTTTCGCCGTCTTCGGCTTCCAGCACGGTGTAACCCCGGCGTCTGAGCATGCGAGCCGCCGTGCTGCGGACCATCTTCTCATCATCGATGATGAGGATGGTCTCGTCTCCCCCTGGAAGCTGCTGGGGTGGCGTCGTTGTCAAAGGTTGCTCCATCTGGGCAACGGTCATGGGCAAATACCCGGTACCTGCAGTCGCTCAGCCTGGGCGACACGTTCGGTGATTTCTTCGCGTACGATGATCGCCCCGGCCCGTTCAGGCAGAAGGATGACACGCACCTCGTGAAGCACGAGGGTGCCCTCCTTCGATTCCGTTCCCGAAAGCAGGGGCGATGGCATCTCCAGGTCGTCGGCCTACGAGGCCAGGGCCTGCTCGACCATGGCTTTCGGTAGAATGGGGTCATTGTCATCGGGGGCGACATCCCAAACAGGACGGCCGATGAGAGCGTCAGTACTGGCCGATTCCTCCGTCTTGGTCGCTGCTGCCAGATAGGCGTCGTTCACGTCGACGATCGTCCCACGTGAGTCGATCAGGATTGCCGGCAACGGCAATACGGAAAAGACGGAACTGTAGTCAAACACGTCAGTCGGCCCCTCGAAAAGGGGCGCGAAGAGTGGCGGTGCGGCGGGCGGGTTCATACCAGCCCTGTGGTGCGTGATCGGAGGTGTGTAGATAACATTCGATGGCGACTTGGCTGCTGCCCTCGGTAAAGGTGAACAACCGGCTCATGGGCATCGTCGTCAGTCCCGCATGATACTTCGTCACGGCCGAGCAATTGACGAAGGTTGTTCCCCACTTCTGCTCAACATGGGACCGGCCACCATGGGTGTCGTCCGGATGCGTATGGGTATGGGAGCCGAGCCACAGGTCGGTTGCGCCGGGATGGGCGGCAAGATACCCCTCGAAGGCCTGCGCGTCCGGTTTTCCATCGACGAAGTAGAGATAACTGGCCCCCTCAGGGCCACCGGCGGGGAAGTAGCCGTGGTAGTGGCTGACCCAGTTGCCATCTTCGTCCTTGCGGAAGCCCTCCCAGGGGCCCGACGCAACGGTTGTCTCCTTGAGCATGTGATGGTGTGCCGTGATGACGATCTCGTCTTCGGCGACCGACTCGACATGTTGTTGCCACCAGTCAAAGGTCTCGCCCGTGACGGCGCCTGCAGGGTATCCGCCTCGCACGGCGCGGCCCACAGGTGGCCCACCGTCGTTTCGGTCGCTCATCATCAGGATGCGGATGTTGCCCACACGGAAGTGGTAACGCTCCCACGTCCCATCGATCGCAAAGGGTCGTCGCTGGGCATCGACGCCAGAGTATTCGGTCGAGATGCCTTCCGGATCGACCCACTTCCGAAACCACCACTGACACTCCTCGTCGGGACCAGAGGCGTCGTGATTGCCGATGATGTTGTAGAAGTGCTCACGTCGATGTCGGGTGGCTGCGGCGAACTGCCGCACAACCTCTTCGCCTTCCTCATCGTCCGGCGATCCCTGATTGCCGGACAGGTCACCCAGATGAAGGGCAATATCCCACTCGAAGGGCGGTCCTCCTTCGTCGCCGCCCTGCTCCGACTGGCGGATGGCCGTGGCCAGACTCTCACGGCCGTCGCGTCGCAGGTCTGTTCCCACGTGGGAACAGCCCATGACCCACAATCTGAATTGACGCGTCTCCTCTGCCATGGGAGCAAATGATAACCTTCGCATTGCCGGACGCCAGCAGGAACCTCAAGTTATCAGTCGTCAGCTCCAGCTGACCTATGAATTGCCGACTCTGTTATGAGGACTCTAATGCCACGATCAACACGCTGTCGCCTTCTCTCGCTGCTTGCTACGTCGTGCCTGCTGGCGGGTCTCGTATCCTGCGCACCGTCGGCGCCGCCGCCACAGGCTGCAGAGCCCCCTGCCGTGGCGCTGCCCAAAGACCCCAATGTGCGCACCGGCACCCTCGCCAATGGCATGCGCTACGTCATCCGCCACAACGAGAAGCCGGAACAGCGTCTCGAATTGCGCCTCGTCGTCGATGTGGGATCTGTTCTTGAGCACGATTCCGAACAGGGGCTGGCACACTTCGCCGAGCACATGGCCTTCAATGGGACGGCCAATTTCGAAAAGCAGGAACTGATCGACTATCTCGAGTCGATTGGTATGCGCTTCGGTGCCGATGTGAATGCCTATACATCCTTCGACGAGACGGTCTATATGTTGACGGTCCCCACCGACAGCATGGACGTCGTCACCACCGCCTTCCAAATCCTGCAGGACTGGGCACAGGCGGTGAGCTTCGACGCGGAGGAGATCGACAAGGAGAGAGGCGTCGTCATCGAAGAGTGGCGAAGTCGGCGCGGTGCAGGACAACGGATGCAGGACGAGCAGCTGCCGATCCTGTTGCACGAGTCGCTCTATGCAGATCGTTTGCCGATCGGCACTGTGGAGAATCTCGAGTCCTTTCCGCACGATACGCTGCGCGCGTTCTACAAACGCTGGTATCGCCCGGATCTGATGAGCATCGTCGCCGTGGGTGATCTGGCCCCCGATCTGCTGGACAGTCTCATCCGCTCCACCTTTGATCCATTGCAGGCTCAGGATGATCCCGAAGAGCGGGTCTACCATCCCGTACCCGATCACCCTCAAACCCTGTTTGCCATCGCCACCGATCCCGAGGCTACGAGCAACGTCGTCTACATCTATTCGAAACAGGACGTGAGAGAAGACTCGACGGCCGATGCTTATCGACGCTCGATCATGGAGTCCCTCTATCACGGCATGGTCAACCAGCGTCTCTACGAGCTCACTCAAGAGGCAGATCCCGAGTTCCTCGGTGGGGGGTCAGGCCAGGGCCGCTGGCTGCGGACGAAGGAGTTCACCTATCTCGGTGCGGCCGTACAGAACAACGGCTTCAACAGGGGGCTCGAGGCGCTGTTGAGAGAGGCGGCCAGGGTCCGACGACACGGATTCACGGCGACAGAACTGGCACGGCAAAAGACACAGAAGCTCCGCTCCATGGAACAGATGGCACGGGAATACGACAAGACAGAGTCTGCTCGCTTTGCCTCGGAATATGTGCGTCACGTCCTGGAGGGTGAACCGATCCCCGGCATTGCCCGTGAACTCGAACTGCATCAGGAACTGCTGCCGACCATCTCTCTGGAGGACATCAACGCTCTCGCGCGTCGAGCCGTGCGAACCGACAATCGCGTGATCACGATCAGCGCACCCGAAGCTGATCAGATCATCGTTCCCGATGAGACCGAACTGCTGACCGCCTTCGATGTCGTCAATACCATGGAGATCGAGCCCTACGTCGACGCCGCCGCTGACCGACCCCTGCTGCCGAATGAACCGGTGGCCGGAACCGTCGTGGCACGCAACTCCATCCCGGAATTGGGCGTCACGAGATGGACACTCAGCAATGGGGTTCAGGTGACGCTGAAGCCGACGGACTTCAAGAATGACCAGATCCTGTTCAGCTCGTACAGCCTCGGCGGACACTCCCTCGTAGACGACGCCGACTACATGGCAGCGAACACGGCAACGTCCTCCGTCACACAGGGCGGGATTGGTAATTTCGACCAGATCGAATTGGGCAAATGGTTGGCAGGGAAAGTGGTCAGTGTCAGCCCCTATATCTCACAGCTGGACGAAGGTGTGTCCGGATCGGCGTCACCGGAAGACGTGGAAACGATGTTCCAGCTGATCTACGCCTATGTCACGGCGCCGAGGCCTGATACGAGCGCCTACGCTTCGTACATGACACGGCTCCATGCTGCCATCGAGAATCGCAGTTCGCAACCTGAAGTAGCCTATTCTGACACGATCCAGGCGACCATGTCGCAGCATCACCATCGGGCCCGTCCGTGGACCCTCGAACTGCTCGAGGAGATGGATCTGGAACGCTCGACTGCGATCTACCGCGACCGCTTCGCTAACGCAGGAGACTTCCACTTCTACTTCGTCGGCAATTTCACCCCAGAGGATATAGAGCCCCTCGTCACCCTGTATCTGGGAGGCCTGCCCACCACGGGTCGCCAGGAGACATGGCGCGACATCGACATGGATCCACCCGACCAGATCGTGGAAAAGACGGTTCGGCGGGGGGTCGCGCCCAAGGCGCGGACCCGACTGGTGTTCACCGGTAATTTCGATTTCGGGAACCGGCGCGACCGGCTGCACATCGAGACCATGGCAGAGGCATTCCAGATCAAATTGAGGGAGATTGTGCGTGAAGATATGGGGGGCACCTATGGTGTCGGTGTCCGAGCCTCGACCAACCATTACCCCGATGAGACGTACCGGATCACGATCAACTTTGGCTGCGATCCCGAGCGCGTGGAGGAGTTGACGGAGGCCGTCTTCGTACAGATCGACTCGGTCCGTGATGTGGGGCTCGATTCTACGTATGTGGACAAGGTGAAGGAGATTCGCCGCCGTGAGCACGAAGTGAATTTGAAGGAGAACGGTTGGTGGCTCAGTGTTCTCGAGTGGGTGGATTATCACGATGTGGATCCAGCGGTCATCCTCGATGAGTCGATCGTCGAGGCGCTGACCCCCGAGGACGTCCAGGTCGCGGCCGAGCGCTGGTTCGACAAGAGCCGCTACGCGCGTTTCGTCCTGCTGCCACAACCCGAGGACGAGACAGAGACGGCAACTGAGGACGGTTCATGAGTCTCGAACAGCGCGAGCTGTTCATCGCCGGCGAGGGTGGGTATCACACCTATCGCATCCCGGTGCTTGCGGTGACTTCGACCGGTCGCATTCTGGCCTTCTGTGAAGGAAGACGTGATTCTCGATCGGATAGCGGCCAGATCGATCTGTTGCTTCGCCACAGCGACGATGAGGGAGTGACCTGGTCGGATGTACTCGTCGTGGCCACAGAACCGGAGATGACCAGCGGCAATCCGTGTCCCGTTGTCGACCGGACGACGGGCCGGATCCTGCTGCCTTTCTGCAGGAATCTGGCCGACGGCCCCGAGTCGATGATCTGCGAGGGCAAGGCGCCACGCACGGTGTGGCTGACCCACTCAGATGACGACGGTCTCACCTGGTCTGTGCCACGTGAGATCACGGAGCAGACGAAGGATCCAACCTGGACGTGGTATGCCACCGGTCCCTGTCACGGGATCCAACTGACGTCGGGCAGACTGGTGGTTCCCTGTGATCACATGGTCGGGGTCTATCACGATCGTCAGCGAGATCCCTATCACTCACACGTGATCATCTCCGATGACGGGGGCGATTCGTGGCGCATCGGTGGTGTCGTTGAAGAGGGGACGAATGAGTGTGCCGTCGCCGAACTGGCGGATCACTCGCTGTACATCAACTGTCGAAACTATCGGGGTGAGAAGCGCCGCGCGGCAGCGCGCAGCAGGGATGGTGGCGACAGCTTCGAGGCTCGCTTCTGGGTCGACGATCACCCCGAACCGATCTGTCAGGGAGCCCTGACGAGTCTGTCCGACGAGCACGGGCCGGGAGATCGCTTGCTGTTTTCGAACCCGTCCAGTCAGCAGGCCAGGGAGCGACTGACGATCCGCCGAAGTGAAGATGGCGGGCAGACGTGGCCAACAGCACGCTGCCTGTACGAAGGGCCCTCTGCCTACAGCGATCTCGCCATCACCAGCGGTGACACGGCGCTGTGTCTATACGAACGGGGAGCCGATGCCGCCTATGAGACACTCACCCTGGCGCGGTTCGACGAAGTTTGGCTGGAAGGCGAGTGAGTTCGGACACCGATTCTAGCGCAGTTGGCCAGGCGTCTGGCCTGCCACGGGCTGATCAGCCCGGTGGACGGCGAAGAGGGTTACGTCGAATTGTTCCGTCGTCTTCAGCCGGTACCACCCATGGCCAATTCCTACCCGGGGTCGCCGCCACGACTCAACGATCGTCAGCAAGCTGTGCTGCGTGCCTTCGAGGTGTCGGGGCCGCTGTCTCCAAAACAGCTCCGTGAGCAGTCGGGGCTCGACTATCGGCCTCTCATGGCGGCGGTCAATCGCTTGGAGGAAGCTTTCCTCGTCTGCGAGGACCAAACCGATGATTCGTGGGATCGGCCCCTCCATCTGTTCGAGCGCGAATGGCCAGACGCCCAAACCGAAGACACCGACCCCTTCGAAGCAAAGGCGCAGGTGCTGCTGCGGTGGGCCCTGACTTATCACCACGTAACGGCGGAGCAGGCTGCCTCGCTCACCGGTTGGCCCAAACGACAGCTGGCGAGTCTGTTGTCTGCCCTGCATGAACGGGGCGAACTTCAGATCCTTGAAACGTCACCCGTCAGCTATCGCCTCCAGCACCTGCTGGATCTGATCGGCCGTCGTCATCGACCATACGCCCTCCCGCACCCTCTGTATCACCAGGCGTTTGCTCTCCTGGTACTTCCGCTCGGTGATATCGCGGGCGACGCCATGGGTACCGACATAGTCGGTCCCACGATAGAGGCCATGGGCGGAGAAGGAGAAATGGCGCACGTCCATTTCTACATCGCGTATCACGCCACCGCGGGATCGCAGGCGCACCTCCATACGGCGAGCAGCTCGGTCTCCTGTGCGTCGCTCGTGGAAGGCGCGACCCACGCGGTCGATGTCTTCCGGATGTAACACGTCGGTGTAGCGACGCTCGATCACCTCATCCGGCGAATACCCGAGTAGATGACCGATTTCGCTGTTGGCGGAAATGAATCGACTGTCCGGATCCAGGACATAGATGAAGTCGGACGAGCCCTCCACCGGGGCTCGATACCGGGCCTCGGACAGAGCCAGTTCCTGAAGGGCAGCCGAATCGGGCTGCAGAGCGCCAGCATCGTCGGCGTCAGGTTTTCTGTCGGGAGGGGCGCTCATATCGGAGGGGTCCGAGAAGAGGAGAGGTTCGTAGAACTCGGCTCAGAATCTCATGTAGATTAAGTAAAAATAGTTAGATAGGACGTGTGTCTAAACTCAAGTTGGGTCCGATCTCAGGCTGACAGCTCCAACGCCTCGTCCGCCCAGGTCTCGAGGCAACCCAATTCTGCCGCCAGATCGAGGATCGTATACCGGGCACGGATGTGTCTTGCCTGCACGATGGCTCGGCGGGCACGCGCTCGATCGACACCAAGTTCAGCGAACGTGACGGGAGCGCCCGCTTCGGCGAGGGAGCGGCGTAGGACCGACGCGGGAATCAGCTGGTCCTTCACGAGGCTGAGGTGCTCCGTCGTCGCGAAACGCCGCAGCCGCTCGACGATCTGGTGATTGCTGAGGTTGTCGCCCAGTCGAGCAGTAGGTTGAACGGCGGGCCACAGGGGGCCGAAACTCTGGCTGATGTGGTCGGAATCGGCCGACCATGGCGCCTGGCGCGCCAGCTTGTCGATCTCCAGTCGAGGACGATCGACCTCGAGAAGTCGCTCATACAGGTGGGCGATCGTGATCGTTGCCACGGCGACCTGGCGACCGTGGAGATCGTGGCTCGCGCCCCAGGCGTAGTGCTCCATGTCGAGGTAGTGGGAGACGAGATGTTCAGCGCCACTTGAGGGTGCAGATGTCCCGGCCACATCCATGGCCAGTCCCGACAACAGCAGGCCCCCCATGAGTCGAATGGTTGCGGGTGCCTCTGCCCGGGCAAGTGCGGGCCCGATTCCCTCGATCATTTCGTCAGCGTCCCCCACCAGATTCAGCGCATCCGGGACGAAGGGAGTTCCGGTCAGGATGTGACTCAGGGCCCAGTCGGCGCAGCTGGTCGCACGAGATCGGAGATCACCATAACCGGCCCCTCTCATGGTCGCGGGTGCGGCGGCCAGCACATCGCCGTCCACCAGGCATCCGCGAGGCGCCCGACAGGGGTGTGTCGTCTTGACACCCTCCACCAGCAAGGCCACCGATGCAGAGAGGTATCCATTCATGGAAGGCGCGGTCGGAACCACGACGTAGGGCAGGTCGAGTTCATCACAGGCGGCTCGAGTTAAATCATTGATCGTACCCGATCCGACGGCGATGGCACCGGACACGCGCTGCTGCTGCAGGTCACTGCGCAGCATGGACACCTCCTGATTACCGGCGGTCACCTGGGTATGGCCGACGCGTGGCGACAGACGCAACACCTGGACGTCACCCGATAGATGCTGGTGCAAACGCTTTCCGGCGACACGCCAGGTCTGGCTATCACACACCAGCGCCCAGAGCCCGGGTGGAAGCCACTGCGAGAGGATCTCGCCAGCCGCATGTAGTACATCGCTGCCGATCTGCAGGCCAACACCACGCGATGCCACAAGCGCAGCGAGTCGGCGCTGCAGGGAATCTTCATGGGCGACGGGTGACAAGGGCTCCATGTCTGATAACTTAAGGCTTCCTCGTTTCACGCTTCTTCGCGTCTTCTTCGTTCAGTTCATCGAAAGCACTCCATGTCCCTTACCATCGTCATCGGTCGCGGTCACTCCGGCACGCGAGCCATTTCCCACACGCTGTATGCCAGTGGCGTTTTCATGGGCAACACCCTCAATCGCTCGGGTGACAAGGTGCCCCCTGGGGCGATGTACGAAGCGTGCCGCGTTTTTTCGCGTCATGTCCCGTGGAAAGGGGGGCTGCAATGGGATTTCGACGCCCTCCACGACATGCCCATCGATCCGGAATTCCAGCAACTCATCGATGAATACCTGGCGGACGTCTTGCGCGACGGAAACTCACGAAAGGGCTGGAAGCTTCCTGAGACGACGCTCGTGCTTCCGTGGATCGTGCGGTTGTTCCCGGACGCCAACTACATCTATCTGGTTCGAGATCCTCGCGACTCGATCCTCGGGGGCCACAAGACCGATGATCTGGCAGATTTTGGCGTCTCGTATCTCGAGACGGAAGATGTCTTCGAGCGTCGAGCGATCTCGTGGAAGTACCAATACGATCTGGTCGAGGCGACACCGAAACCGGCAAAGTGGATGGAGGTGCGTTTTGAGGACTTCATCCTCCATCAGGAACGTGAACTGAAACGCATGGAGCAGTTTCTCGGTTTCGATCTGGGCAGAATCGTCGTGCGCCCCGATTCGGTGGCGCGCTGGCGCAGCGCTGAATCGGTTCCGGATTTTGATTTTCTCCGACCGCACTTCGTCGATGTGAGCACCGCCTGATCTCGTGTCTCTGCTGACGGCCAATGAGTTGGGGCGGTCCTACGGCGCCACGAGCATCTTCGCCGATGTGAGTCTGCGCATCGAGGCAGACGATCGGATCGGACTCGTGGGACCGAACGGCGAAGGCAAGACGACCCTTCTGCGGCTGATTGCGGGGCTTGATTCGCCGACAACCGGATCGATTCATCGACGGCGCGATCTGCGCGTGGGGTATCTGGCACAGGACGATGGCCAGCCGCCCCCTGATCAGGATCTATGGACGGCGACGCTGAGTGCCTTCGACACGCTGCGGGCTCTGGAGCGCCAGCTTCAGGAGCAGGCCGATCAACTAGCCGATGAAGATGCGCTGCGCCGATACGCCCAGATGCAGGCAGAGTTCGAGCGCCTTGATGGCTACACCTACGAGAGCCGCACCAAGCAGGTCCTGGAAGGCCTCGGTTTCGACGCGCCTGACTTTCGGCGCCCCCTCGCCGAGTTCAGCGGCGGGCAGCGAACTCGGGCTTCTCTGGCACGACTGCTGTTGGAAGCGCCCGATCTGCTCCTGCTCGACGAACCGACGAACTACCTCGATCTCGAAGCGGTGGAATGGCTCGAACACTGGTTGTCCGAAGCCCAGGTCTCCTACGTCATCGTCTCACACGATCGTTACTTCCTCAACCGGGTCAGTGGCCGGATCTGGGAGATGGCCTTCGGTCGGCTGGAAACCTACCGTGGCAATTATTCTGCCTACGCGCGGCAACGCCAGGAACGATACGAGCGCCGCTTGAAGGAGTGGGAGACCCAGCAGGCCTATGTGGCCAAGACGGAGGACTTCGTTCGACGCTTCCTGGCCGGCCAGCGCACCAAGGAGGCCCAGGGAAGACGCAAACGACTGGCGCGTTATCTGCGTGATGAAGGAGTCGACAAGCCACAGCAGCACAAGCGGGTGCACCTCAACCTGGGTGATGCCGAACGCAGTGGAGATGAGGTGCTCGGGCTGCGCGATCTGCAACTGGGCTACTCCGATACCGCGCCACCCCTCGTGCAGGCGCCAGAGGCGCTCATCGAACGCGGCGAGCGTATTGCGGTGATCGGTTCCAATGGTGCGGGCAAGACCACCCTCGTTCGCACCATTCTCGGTGAACTGGCGCCTTTGTCGGGCGAACTGCGACTCGGTGCACGCGTGCAGGTCGGATATCTCCCTCAACTGCAGGAGCACCTGGATCCGGGCCATACGGTTCTGGATGCTGTGCAGGAGGTCAGCCCCGAATCGAAACCGGCCGAACTGCGCAATCTGCTGGGTGGATTCCTGCTGTCCGGCGACGATGTGGATAAACGGATCTCCGAGCTTAGTGGTGGAGAACGAAGCCGTGTCTCGCTGGCGCGTCTCGTTTTGGCCGGTGCAAACTTCCTCATTCTCGATGAACCGACGAACCATCTCGACATCACTTCCCAGGAAGTGCTCGAGCAAGTGCTGGAAGATTTCGGTGGTACGATCCTGCTGGTCAGCCACGACCGGTATCTGATTCAGTCGTTGGCGACCGGTATCTGGAGAGTCGCCGACGGAGAGCTGTCGAGTTTCGATGGGGATTGGGAGGCCTATGTCCTCTGGCGAGAGCGTCAGGTCGTTGAACTGGAGTCTGCTACAGGTAAGGCGAGCTCACGCCAACAGACACGCGAAGAGCAGCGCGAAGCGCGTCGGTTGCGAAAGCAGCGGGAGAAAGCGCTGGCGCGTCAGGAGGAGGTGGAGCAGCAGATCGCGCAATTGGAGAACGACAAGGACGGGATCGGCGAACAGATCGGAAAAGCAGGAGAGCGACAGGATCTCGACGCGGTCGCCGAACTGTCGCAGAAGCTGCAGCAGACGGAGCGACAGATCGCCGCCCTGTACTCTGAGTGGGAGAATCTCGCCACGGGCCTCGAAGAGGGTCTGGCCGAGACTCCGATGGGGTGATACCATTGGCGGCTCTCAGACGTGGTTCCACACCGTCCCTCACGACGGCCGTGGATTCTATCGCTATTTGCCAGAATTTCGCCTTCCACTGGACGACGGAGGTGATTCCGAATCCCAATCCAACGCTCGAGTTTCCCGTGCATCAGGAGATCATTACCAAGGCCGGGATCTGGAATCTGGAGAACATGCAGTATGACGGGTTGGTCGAGGACGAGGTGTACGAGTTCCTCTTCGTCTTTGCTCCGATCTCCTTCAAGGGGGCAACGGGCTCACCCGGACGTCCCATCGCGATGCGGTAATCAATCGGCTGCCAGGAAAGCACATCATGACCACGCCAACACCCTCTTCGCTGTCTCGATTCTGTCGCACGGTTCTGCCCCAGATGGTTGCCGCCTCGGATGGCAAACGCACACTGAAGACCATCGATGACATCCAAGCGACGGATCAGTACAACTCGTTCGATCGATTCCACGACACGAGCCAGACCCTCGTCGACTACTACCAGCGTGCGGGTGCCGGTGCCGAGATCACACCGATTCAGACGGGCGGTGATATCGGCACAGGTCGATGGATCATTCAGGAGGCGCAGGATGTGCATTCGGCCACCGTCGATGTGGTGGCTCCCGTGCGCCAGCGGATCATCGACTTCAAGGAGAATCCCTGGCATGTGGTGCAGTGGTCGTCGGCCACGCCAAAACAAGGCCTGCACTGTGAGTTGGTGGTGATCGACGATCTGGCGTCGCTATCGAGTCTACGACCGGGGGCGCTGCGCGGGAAGGCCGTGTTGACCCGTGGCAATATCCGCGGAATGACGATGAAACAGCTGGCCCATGTAGGGGCCGCCGTCGTGATCACCGACATCGATGTGACCAACAATCCAGATGCCCTGGCGTGGACGAAGTTTGGCTGGGGCATGGTGCCCATGAGCCATGCCACTGCCCGCATCGTCGGATTGGTCATGTCGACGCAGCAGGGCGATCGCCTGAGAAGACTCCATCAGCGCCATGGAGGGTTGCAGCTGCGGGTGAAGGTGGACGTGCGAAAGTATGTGGGCCACCACGACATGGTGTCCGGTCTGATTCGTGGCTCCGAGGATCCGCAGGATGAGATCTGGGCCATCGCACACAGTGGTGAACCGGGCGCGATCGACAACGCTTCGGGATGTGCCGTCACTGTCGAGATCGCGCAGATCATCGAAGGCCTCATTGCGAAGGGCACGCTGCGGCGGCCCCGTCGTACGATCAGGCTGCTCAATGCCTACGAGTGCTACGGATTTTTTGCCTATCTGGAGAGAGAGCACAGTCTCCAGACACCGATGGCCGGTGTGTGCATCGACACGGTCGGCGCCAAGCCGAGTGTGTGCGGTGGGCGACTCGAATGGCATGCGACGATCCCATCGTCGGCGGGGTTCGTCGACTGGATTGGTGAGAAGATCCTCCGGGCAACGCTGGGCAACTACAAGGCAGCCGGGTACAAACTGTGCATGGAAGACTTCATGTCCACGTCCGATACCCTCATCGGAGATCCACAATACGGCTATCCCTGCCCGTGGATTACGACCCATCACAAAGAGGGCAAGGGGAGTACGTGGGATGCGTATCACTCCTCCGCTGACCAGCTCAATCTGCTCAGTGCGGCAGGGATGAAGACATGCTCGGTGAGCATGGCGGCCTATCTCTACTGGCTGGCCGATATGGATACAACGAGTGCCCTGCAAGTCGCTAAAAGTGAGACCAAGCGGCTGACGGACGTGATCGATACGTCCCGTCGTCGGCTGGATCGAGCCGGCGCCGACTACATCGCTGAGACCCATGAGGTCGGTATGCAGCGGTTGCAGCGCTTCCTGTGGGGAGGGGATCGGGCAGCGATTCAGCAGGAGATCGGCGAATGTCGAGCTCAGATGTCTGCGGCTGCGGCGCAGGTGAAGAAACAGGGCCCGAAGAGGCGCCTCGATGCTTCTGCTCGGCGGGTGCCGCGACGGACGGCCCTGCTCGCACCCACGACGGAAAACGTGGAGGCTTCCATCGGCAGTCGACTGAGCCAGGCGCGTCTGTCGCAGTGGTCCCTCTACTGGGCGGATGGGCGCCGCACCGTCGCCGAGATCGCCGATCGAATCAGCTGGGAGTGGGCCGGACTGCTCGCACCGCGAGATGGTGGTGGCCCTCGACCCGATGTGTCTGCAGAACGCGTGGCCGGTTACTTCGAGGCGCTGGCAGATCTCGACTACGTGGAGTTGCCGGAACAGGCTGAGATGGTAAGTCGGCGAGACATGGTAGATGACCTGCGTGCCCTCGGCATCACCGCCGGGATGGACGTCATGGTTCACAGCTCACTGTCGAAGATCGGTGATGTTGCCGGTGGTGGGGCCACGGTGGTGGAGGCTCTGGTAGAAGCTGTCGGCTCGCGCGGCACCGTGCTCGCCCCGTCCTTCAATCACAAAGCGGCGCAGGTCTACAACCCGCTCACAACACCTACGACCAATGGAGCCATCGCCGATGCGCTTTGGCGTCATCCGCGAGCGGCTCGATCGATGCATGCGACCCATGCGGTGGCTGCCATCGGAGCAAAGGCCGATCACTACGTGGCGGACCATCTACACGCAGGGATCTGGTCCGAAGACAGCCCGATCGGCAAACTCGTGCACGGCGACGGATACCTGCTGGCCCTCGGGGTCACACACTGGACGACGACGGCTTACCACGTGGCCGAATGCTCCATGCCCTGTGGATGTATCGATCCCTTCGGCAATGTCGACCGCGTCGTGACCGAGCAGGGAAGTGTCGAGGAAGTCTGGGGTCTGGCGTTTCGGTCTGGCGAGTGCCCGGTCGAGATCAGCCCGAAACTCGACAGTGCTCTCGATCGGCGTGGTCTGCAGCGGCGTGGCAAAGTGGGTGACGCAGATTGTGAACTGGTGCGTGCCAGCGATCTGTGGAAGGTCCGGCGTGAGCATCTGCGGGGTGTCTGCCGCGCGTGCAAGGTGAAACCCAGATACCGGAACGACTGAACCGTATCTCATCGACCATCAACGTCAGGAGTGGACGTGTCTGACTCTTCGAAGGCGATTACGCTTCTCAGTATCGGCGCTCATCCCGCGGACGTGTTCGACCAGTCCGGTGGCACGATGGCCCACCACGTGGCGCGTGGGGATCGAGTCGCTGCAGCGGTGCTCACCCACGGCGCACGAGTACACGATGCCGTTATCTCAAGCCAGATGTTCGAGCGCGAAACGGTTCCTGAAGCCGATGAACTGGCCGCTCTCATGCAGGAACGGGCCGACAACAAGGCACAGGAAGTGCGTAGGGCCTGCGAGGCACTCGGCTTCAACGAGTTGTATTTCCTCGGTCTCGACGACGCGGCCCTGCTACTGACCGAAGAGGCTGTGCGACAGTTGGCGCGGCTGATTCGGGACGTGCGACCGAACATCGTATTGACCCACTATCCCGGCGAAGGGAATGGGGTGACCAACCAGCACGCCATCGGTGGCCAGATCGCCCTCTATGCCATGCAGTTGGCGTCTAACGTGGATCCTGGAGACACGAATCCACCGCACAAGGTTGCGCAGGTCTTCTTCTTCGGTACCGGCGCTGCCTCCGTGCGCAGTGATCTGTGGAGCGCCGCCGGTGGATTCACCAATGACGTGTTTATCGATACGACCGATGTAATCGACAAGAAGCTGGCCTCCCTCGACGCCCTCGAGAGTCAGGGGTATGGCGGCGCCTACGCGCGAAAGCGCATCGAGACCGCCGATGGCGCCTTCGGCAGTGGCGCTCGCACGCCCTATGCCGAGGGATTCATCAAGATGAATGCGGAGGTGCACTATCATCTGCCGGTAACGGAGCGTGCGCTGGCCATGTCCACCATGAGCGATCATGAGATGATCGAGCGACAGTCAACACGTCACAATGCGGGGTAGATAGCTGGATGTACGAGTCGCTGGGTGAGGTGGTTCTCAAAGATGGCGAACGCGTTGAGGCGGGAGTGGTGGCTTGCCCTGACCCGGCATGGGCAGAGCGAATTGAAGCACTGCTGGGCCACAAGGGGGAGATCTGGCGCTGGCAGAATCGATGCTGCGCTCGTGACGAACTCGGGCTCGATGCCCGCTACTACCTTTTACATCGTGATGGCGATCCTTTCGCCAACATGCTCACGGCGACCTACAAAGGGGTGGGTCACTTTGGCCACGTCTTCACCATCCCCGAGGATCGTCGAAAGGGAGCCGCTCATCAGCTGATGGGACTGCTCATGGAGGACTTCCGGCAGCGCAGTGGTCGCGCCCTCTTCCTTGGAACCGGTTTCGATTCGGCGCCCTATCACATCTATCGGCGTCACGGATTCGAAGGACTGCAACCGGGAAGCGGACAGATGGAGTATTATGTCGACGGCGATGGCGGCAGCTTTCGGGAAGCGTATTTCGCCACGGGTGACGTGGAGACAGGTGTTCCCGAGTGGCGGCACTGGCCAGCGTCTGGAGCGTTGTTTACCAGCACGTTTGACGGAGTGGTCCGCTGCCCAAGTCTGGGTCTGCATGGACGCAACTCCACAGAAGCTCCTTTCCTGGAGGTGTTGAAACGCGCCCAGCACGATCGTGAAAACCAGCACGGCATTGACACGATCGTGACAGAACGAACCGATACGGGCGCTGTTGTCGCTGTTGCCCGAAAGAGTCGACATCCCTTGTGGTCGCATCGGCAACTTCTCGATCTCTATGGACATCCCGAAGCCCAGCAGGAGATGTCCGCCAGTGTAGAAGCCCTCGGCTCGCTGGACGCAGGTTGTGTCAGCTACAGCGACGGCAACGAGACACGGGAAGCAGTGCTTTCGGCGGCCGGTTTTCGCGAGATCTCGCGTCTTCCCCAGTGGGTTGGCGCGGCGAAGGATGAACGAACATTCGTCGAGGTTGGGGCAGATGTAGGGGTTTGGGCCAAGGGCTGAACAAAAAAAGTGGCGAAAAGCCCCAGTTTTTTCTAGCGTAGACTAGACCAAATGCCTATCTTGGAATGCAAGCGTCGTAAAAACAACAGCTAGAGCTAGATTTTCCCTTCCCTTGGCTTGGCTGTCAGATACTACATAGTATTCCTTCAAATAACATGTGAAGAAAGGTCGCGCGCTGGGGTGCGCGATCTCGAGGGCCGGTGGGACCGAGGCGATTCCACTGGCCCTCTTTCTGTACTCTCCAACGGCGCCAAATCACCCGAAAATCATGCCCTTTCGTCGCGAAACTGGGCTAGCGCCCCAATTCGCTTGACATTGGGAATTGGGCGCTGTAAAGTTCTGCCATCCCCACGGTCCGTCTTTCGGGATGGGCCGAACTGGAATGACGGTAGGCCGCCTCGTACCGCCATTTCAGAAGTCGAGCGGACCTCGCTCTCTCCCCCGCTCGAGTTTCTCCCTAAACAGGGGGCCTCCCCAGGCCCCCTGTTTTTTTGTTCTATTCCGGGTAACACTCAGACTCCATCACGAGGAAGCACCATGGCGAGAATTCGCATGGCCCAGTACGGCACCGGACATGGGCACGCCGGGGGCAAGATGAACTCCATGCTCAAACATCCGGATGTCGAAGTGGCCGGCATCTTCGAGCCGAATGCTGAGAAGGCGGCGGCGGCGCGGAGCGGTTCCGCATTCGCCGACGTGACCTGGTTTGAGAGCGAGCACCAGATGCTCGAAGACGACACGATCATCGCCATTGCATCAGAAGGCAGCAATGACGAGAGTCTGCCACAGACAGAGGCGATCATCCAGGCTGGAAAGCATGCCTGGTACGACAAACCTGCGGGCGAAGACTTTCCACGCTGGCAGGCCGTCGTCGACACGGCACGCAGCAAGGGGCTCCACATTCAGATGGGATACATGCTGCGTTATCATCCCGCCTTCATGCAGGTTGCCGATTGGGCACGGGAGGGTTTTCTCGGAGACGTGTTCTCTATTCGAGGACATATGTCGACGAGTGTCCCGCCCGAATCACAGGCGAAGATCGCCGCCCACAAAGGGGGGATTCACTTCGACCTCGGCGGGCATATGCTCGATCAGGTCGTGTGGATCCTAGGGCGGCCAGAGCGGGTGACCTCGTTCCTGCGCAGCGACACGGCCGATGTACCAGACTTCACCGACAACAGTCTCGTCGTGTATGAGTTCGACAACGCCATGGCTTTCATCGACATCGCCGCGATGGAGACGCGACCGATGGCGCGTCGTTTCGAAGTGTTTGGTACCAAAGGGAGTGCGATTCTGCTGGAGCCCTTCGAGCCTGGTGGGCGGATTCGCCTGGCCCTCGACGAGGCCCGAGGTGGATATGAAGAAGGGGAGCAACTCATCGAACTGAAACCGATGGGCAGAGGTGAGACCTACGATCGTGAACTCGACCATTTCCTGAGCGTCGTGCTCGACGGCGCTGCACCGGATCGTGGTCTGGACTTTGAACTGCTCGTGCAGGAGACACTGCTGCGCGGCACGGGGCACCTGTCATGACACTGAGAATTGGTTTTGTCGGCTGTGGTGGAATGGGGAAGTCGCACCTGCGAACCCTGCGTGATCTGGATGGATTCGACGTGGTCGCCCTCAGCGACGTCAGCACTGAGGCCCTGTCGACCTGTGGTGAAGAGTTCGGTGTCGCCGACCACTACACCGACTGTGCCGAGATGTGTGATGCGGTGAAACCTGATCTCGTGGTGGTGGCAACACAGACACGCCACCACCATGGGCCGAGTGTGGCTGCACTGGAACGAGGCATCCACGTGTTGTGCGAAAAGCCGATGGCCATCGACCCTGTCGAGGCCGATGAGATGGTGGCCGCCGCGCACAAGAGCGGTGCGATTCTCTCCATCAATCAGCAGAATCATGTGAATCCCGCCGTCGAGAGAGCTCTGCAGATGATCGAAGCAGGCGACATCGGTGACGTCGTCATGGTTCGCGGCCGCAACAAACACGGGCGCAAGAGTGGCAACGAATTCACCGAGATGGGCACACACATCACCGACATCATGCTTCGCATGGGTGGAAAACCTCTCTGGGTCGCCGGTTCCGTCATGTGGGAAGGCCGCGAAGTCACCGCCGACGACATCATGGAAGCGAAGGAAATGTCTCCAAACGATCGCGATTCCGGACCCGTCGCCGGGGATCGTGCCATCGCCCACTACGGTTTCGAGGGAGGGACACTAGGAGAGATCCAGTTCCTCGGCTACAAAGCGCTGCAGAACACGAACTACGGCGTCGACGTGTTGGGGTCGGAGGGACAGCTGGCCGTCCGGGTCTCGGGTTTCAAGGCCGGTGGGATCTGGCATCTGCCAAGGCCGATGGAAGGGACCCCGGCCGATCTGGGAGACTGGAGTGCCGTCGATCTCGGTGCGGAGGCCGAGAAAGAGACGGAGGCCCTCATGTACCAGCGACTGGCGGCGGCCATCGCGGGCAATGCGGCCGTGCCGGCCTCAGGGGAGGCGGGCAGACTGGCCATGGAGATGGTGATCGGGATCTATGCGTCGCATCGCCAGGCCGGGGTCCGTGTGGCGCTGCCCCTGGCGGACCGACGTCATCCGTTGGATGCGTGGCGGGCAGGCTGACGCTCCGTCAGCGAATCCCCGTAGCTGACAGCAGGTTCAGGAAATCTGTACGACGTCACCGAAAAAGTTGTCGGCAAGCTCGGTGAAATCGGTGATCGTCGCATGGGCGAGACGTTCTGCGACATGCGTCCTGCCCTCGTGGCCACCCGTGATGGCGATACAGTGCATTCCTGCCGCGGCGGCGGCCTGCATGCCTGCCTCAGAATCTTCAAAGACAAGACAGTGACCGGCTTCAACGCCGAGTCGCTCGGCCGTCATGAGGTAGCTCTGTGGATGCGGTTTGCTGTGCGGACACATGTCAGCGCTCGTAAACGTGGCGCAGTGTTCTCGAAGGTCTGCCAGGTCGAGAAATTCCTCCACCGTAGGCGCATTGGAGCTGGTGACGATGGCCGTTGTGTGTGGAAGGGCCGCTGAGGCGGCACGAAAGGCACGGGCAGCCCCCGGGATCAGGGGCGCCGGATTTGCTCTCTGAATCTCCTCAAAGTGCTCCTCGATCCTTGCTGCTATGTCGAGGCCCTCTAGAGCCGGAAACTGCTCTTTGAGGAGTTGACCGATAACCGACCACTTGATGCCGTGAAAGGCAAGCAAGTCAACGGACTGCACATCGACCTGCCATTGGACAAGCAGTTCGGCGATGGCCCGCTCTGAGACTTTCTCTGTGTCCCAGAGGGTGCCGTCCATATCGAACAGGATAGCTTGGATGTTCTGTGGTCTGTAGTTCACGACCAGGCTCGTCTCTGGGTAGGTCTCACGCGTTCGGCACCCCTTGCTTGAAGTGTGACTGACTACTCTAAACAAGATTCGCAAGGTTTGCTCATCCACGACGCACGAATACCTTCGTCTTGGTATGAACAAGCCATCCCCAGAATCCAAAGTGGCGACACTGAACGATCTCCATCTCCTTCGGAAACCACTGATTCCACGATGGGTCAAGGCGGCTTTCTCTGCGGCTCCCGCCATGGGCATCGTGTCTGCTGCGACGGGCTCCTTTCTGGTGGGCGCCATCGCCGCCGTCGCTGTCATGGCCACCGTCTGGCTTGCACTGGAGGTCGTGGTGCACAAGCGCAACTCCAAGCTTCCATGAGTGCCTGCCCCAGAACTTGACCGCGTACCACCGCGGAGGCTACTGTGCCATCGAGTCCTTCGGTTGCTCGTCGGGCGGAATTGGGCACACGATTTCGCCAGTGGCGCGGGAATACGTATCGCAGGCGAGGGCCAAAGCGGGAATACGAGCTCGCGTCGCCGTGTGCCGACGGACCGCGAGTCGACTCGAGAGGTGGGAATCCTGGTGATTCGCGCCTCTTTTTTTCGGATGATCAATCAGACCGGAAGCTGAGTTCCTGCTTGGTATGGTGGCCATCGATCGCAGTGATGACGTAGGTTTCTGATGCTCTGCATCAACGATCAACGACGCAAGACGGAAAGACAAGCATCTCATGGCCACAGAAACACAGGGACTGACCGTCGAAGCGTGGGTCGACATCGACGAGGATCGCGCCGAGGCCGTTCAGACCGCCGTTGCCCAGTGGTCCTTCGCCGATTCGATGGATCGCTTTGCCACCTACGATGCTGGTTCGACGGGAGGACTGCCGACACAGGGGTTCTTCGGCGCCGTCTACGCCAGGGGTCACGTGTATTTCTCGCCGCAGTGCAACAATGATGGTCGCCACGGTATTGCGCTGCGCGTTGCGGTATCCAAGCCCTTCGACGATTCCGCATCCTGGGAGTCCTATGATGCAGGGGCAACGGGAGGGCTCCAGACTCGGGGGTACTATGGCTGTCTGGCGACGGGCCGATACGTCTACTACGTGCCGCGCACCGACGGTCAGCACATGCACAGTCGAGTGCTTCGTTATGACATGCAGTCTGAGTTCAGCGATGAGACCAGTTGGTCTGCCTTCGATCCCGGAGAGCCAATCTCACACCAGGGCGGTGCCTTTGACGGGCGGTATGTGTACTTCGCGCCTGGATATCATCAGGACGACGGTCGCAGTGGCCAGGTCCTGCGCCACGATACGACGGCTCCCTTCGACGAGCCGTCGAGTTGGGTTCGCTTCGACGTGGGCGCCCATGTGGGTGAACGATGTCTCTGCTACGATGGCGCGGTTTTCGATGGTCGTTATGTCTATTTCGTCCCCCTCGACGGTGGGGATATGCTGCGATTCGATACGACCAGCCCGTTTGAGAACGGGGAGTCGTGGGAGTCGTTCGATCCACGAGGACTGTTTTCTTCCGGGGAAAGTGGGGGATGTGTGGGGGCCATCTTCGACGGTCGCTACATCTATTACACACCCTACGCCCACAGTACCGTCGTGCGATTCGACTCGTCATCGGCTTTCACCGATTCCGGCGGCTGGTCGACGTACGATGCCGGCTCGACTTCGGGGCTGACCTGCTGTGGATATGACGGGGCTGCCTTCGATGGCCGTTTCGTCTACTTCATTCCGTTCTGGGAAGGGGATAGTGCGGCCCATGGTTTTCATGCAAGGCTGTTGCGTCTGGATACGTTGAAGAACTTTGACGACGCCTCCGCATGGTCAGCCGCCGATGGATCTGCGCTCGCACCGCCCAATCCAGGTGGCTTCAATGGCGGAGCCTTCGATGGACGCTATTTGTACATGGCGCCGTGGCGGCAGAACGAACCCAGCGGTGAGATCCATGCCCACGGGCAGGTCCTGCGATATGACACGGCGTCGTCGGGGTCGAGATTCCAGTTGCGTTGGATGGACTGCGGTCACAATGGTGGCCTCGGTGGATCGGTGCCGGGTCCCGCATTCGTCCTCAATACCGAGGCGGGAGTCGTGAGCGTGCAGGCGCACACGATACCTGCTGTAGGCAAACATCATCTGGCGGGTGTGGTCACTGCAGATCGTGTGGCACTCTGGATCGATGGAACCTGCATTGCCTCGGCGGCCCTGCCATCCCCAGTGGTAGACTCGCAGTTGGATATCAGCGTGGGACAGCTGGCGGGAGGGTCCTCCCCACTTCAGGGTCGCGTTCTGAAGCATCGTATCAGCGACTGCGCGCTGGACCAGGATTGGCTTGAGAAGGCCCCCTCCCTGTTGAGTGACGAACACGCGCTGAGCGGCCTTTCCTAACCCAGCAGAGCACCTACATCGATGATCTCTGGTGCGACGACACCCGGGTAGCCCGCCCACAGTGACAGCTTGTCGTTGACCGCATCGAAGAGGAGGGCAAAGTCCGTGTGCAGACCGGCCTCGCCCTGCTGGCAGATCGCACCTTGAGGTGATCGGTCAGCGAGAATCGAGTCCACGCTGACACCGTTTGCAGCCCGCTTTTTCGCGGTATCATAGCGACGCTGTCCGTTGGACAGTATGGGCTCGCTCTGCTGCGGATTCTGCGCTGCGAAAACGTCGTCGAGGATGTGGTTTGTGTGGACGAGTGGCTTGTCATCTGCTCTGATCACCGTCATTCCGGCGCCGGTCTTTTCAACAAGTGCGAAATCTCCGCCGCGATCGGCGAGCATGAGGCTGAACCCGTAGGCGTTGAGGGGCAGGGGATCGAGGTGGGAGATCGCCTCGTCTACCGAAGCGCAGGCGGGCAACACCGTGTGCAAGCCCATCAACGAGAACAGACCGTCCTCGTCGCGCATGGGCCCGGGGATGCCCGTCATCCCCATCATCAGTCCTGCCGCGTTCGCACCGGCCACTGTCCATGGTGTGCCGGCAAAGTGAAAGTGCAGATGGGCGTGGCCCACATCGGGTCGGCTGATCTCCATCACATTCAGTCCCAGCTGGTGCAGACCGATGTCGTCGGTCTTGCCGAACAAAGGGCGCCCCTCATCTCGACGGCCCACGAGGGTGCACTGGGGAAGGTCACCAGACAGCCGATGGTGACACAGGGCGGTTGCATACTTCTCCCAGGACCACCCGAGGCCCTCGGCGATGCCGCGACACTCGAGCACGCCAGGCGGGAAGATGCCCTCCCATTGGGCGATCCATCGGTTGATCTCCGGTTGAGATCTGTGGATCAGGTCGTCGACGGAACCGCCGCCGGTTTCGGCCAACTGCTCAAGGGCCGAAGACATCCAGGTCTGTGTCAGCAGGCGAGTTGCCTCTCCCTGTTGCCGTCCTCGCGCGAAGGCGTCCCCGCTCGTATGAAATCGAAGCATCAGTACGGTGTCTTCGGCGTCGTGATGGGGCACCAGCGCGAGGTCTGCAGGGCGTCGATCAGCGCCGTGCGCGAGGCGGGTGTGTCGATTCTTCGAAGGGCCTTCAAGGCATTGGCCTGCACATATCGATTCGGATGCGCCACGGTGCGTTGAAGTTGCTCGACGAAGTCTCCTGCGGATTTCCCGTGGCGGGCGATGGCCAGCGAGGCATTGCGGGCGAGCCATTCATCATCGGACTCAAGGGCCGCCACCAGATCGGGCAGGGCAGCCGCCCCCGAAGACCCGAGACACCCCAGACCGTAGGCCGCGCGATGACGGATCTCGGCATCATCATCCTTCAGTAGAGCTCTCAGCCCTGCTGTGGCCCGTTCACCACCGACGCCCGCATCGGCCAGGGCGTCGATGGCAGCCAGTCTCACGCCCGTTTCGGCGTCGGCGAGCAAGTCACACAATCGGTCGGCGACCGGGTCGCTTGCCGCAGCGAGACCGTATCCGATGTTTCGGCGCGTATCCTGTGAAGCGCTTTGTAGCGCGTTCAGCAAGGCATCGTGGCCCGCCTCACCCCCGGTCCCCAGGGCGTAAGCCGCTTTCAGAGCCTCGGCCTCTGGAGCGTCGAGACGGCCCGACAACGCATCCGCATCGGCTACGCCGAGGTCTTCGTTGGCCACCTCGCGTCCTGTGTGCCATGCCAACATCGAACGCCACATGATCGAGCGCGGGTCGGTTGGCTCGAAACCGTTGGAGACGATGCGGTCCTGGGTCGATCCCTTGGCCGGCTCGGGTTCATCCATTCTGGCGAAGAGGAACTTCAGCATATAGCGCTTGCGATCCGTTACATTGGCCATGCCCCGATGCCACAGATCATAGTGAACGATCACCACTGTACCCGCTTCGCCTGCCAGGGCGACCTCGGCCTCTGAATCGGGCGCGTCGTTGAAGTATTGCGATCCAGGAACGACACCGGTGGGGCCCATATCCACGGTCGTATCCTGAGGGTAGTAGAAGGCCATGGCCCAGCGTGTGCGATGGTGCCGGCGAGCCCAACTGTCTTTGTGCATGCGCTGGGCGTCGGTATGGGGTGGCCGAAAGTGGCAGTGTCGATGGGCGTGGACTATATAGTCCTCACCAAGGATGCTCGTCAGCGCACCCCGGACCTGCGTATCGTCGAGAATGCCGCCGATCGCAGGCACACGCGGTAGAAGATTGTTGCCAGGATTGCCTTCGGTCTCAAAGACCTCATCGATCTGTCGATAGAGGTCCTGATGGAAGCCGGTGGGCATGACCGGCTGAACGTGGATGTAGCCATTGCTGACATATCGTCGCAGGGTGGCTTCGTCGAGGCCTTCGATGTTTTGCATAACTTTTCGGGCTCCTGGCAGGAAGTCTGCGGACGGGGTCACAACGATAGGGGAACGGATGAAAATCGTCGACAGTCATCTGCACGTCTGGAGTGGTGATTACGCGACCTACCCATTCGTAGAAGGACGGGCCGAAGCCGAACCGGCCACGGGTGAGATGCTGATCGATACGATGGATGCCGTCAGCGTGGATGCGGCGGTGATCGTGCAGCCTGCACACTACCTCTATGACAATCGGTATGTCACCGACTGCCTGCGGCGCTTCCCAGACCGGTTCGCCGCCGTGGGACTGGTAGATCAGCAGGCGCCGGACGCCATCGATCGACTCGATGAACTGTTGGACGCCGGATTTGAGGGACTGCGCATTCACCTCGCCTCCCGAGTCGATGACCCAGCGCAGTGGGCTACACCAGATCAAGACGCACTCTGGCGCCGTATGGCCGACGCCAAGGCCAGTTTCTGTGTTTTTGGACCGTCCAAACATCTGCCGGCTGTGGAACCGATCATCGCCCGGCACCCGGATGTGCGTATCGTCCTGGACCATCTCGGCGGCTCCCCGGCACCTGCCGACGACGTCGAAGGACACGGCCTGCAGCTTGCCCTCGGGCTGGCGCAGTATCCTCAGGTGTCTGTGAAACTGACGCCGCAGGGACACAAATCATCAGAGCCCTATCCCCACAGCGACCTGTTCGATCTCTATCGGAAGTACTACGACGCCTACGGTCCTGAACGACTGATGTGGGGGACGAACTATCCGGGTATCCTGAAATCGACAGGATATGGACCCTCCCTCGAGCTGTTTCGCGACCATCTCTCCTTCTTCAGCCAGGCGGAACGTGAACGCCTTCTCGGTGGCACTGCGATGGAGATCTGGCCTAGCCTGGCTCGTTGAAGCTGTAGCTTGAGCCTGGGAGGGAGCCAACAGCTGAGTCTGAAGTCGCCGGGGCGGCGGGCGCCGCTGGCAACGATTATCCAGCGTTATCCCGGTGTTCGGTAGCTGGGAAAGTAGTCGTAGTCCTCGAGCGAAATCGTCTCGCCGGGTGTCGCCCAGGGGAGGCCGAGTTCGCTGAAGTTCACACCCTGGCCAAATGCGTCCTGCACCGCGTCGGTCATGCCGCGGATGGCGATCTCACCTTTGGGGCCCTCGCAGCGCAGATCTTCCCCAAGCGGATGAATCGCCGACGATTCGTAGGATCCGCAGGCGATCAGGGTCTGCGTCCGGGCCACCTCCAGCGAACAGTGTGGGGTCGTGGCCAACGCATCGACTCCTGTCGGAGCCCCCGCTGCAATCCAGTCGATGGCCCCGCCCACCGATCGCTCGTCGATCTGGTCCTCAGCATCGAAGCTCTCTACGCGCCCATCATGCCAGCGAACGGTCAGCTGGTTATCGAAGCCGAATTCGAGACGGGCCGACGTGGTGTCGATGCCGAATCCCGGGTTCGTGCTCTGCTCGGTGGCGTGGCTGACGGCGAAACAGATTTCGATCTGCTCGCGAGTGGTGGTACGAAGGCTCACCGTGTCTGCTGACCGAATCGGATTGGTGCTATACAACTCAGCCGTGATGGCGACCGGGCTGGCTGACGATTCGACCGTTGCCCCGGCCAGAAACCCCATGAGGTTCACCGAATGGGCCAGCGCGTTGTTATGAGGTCCATCCAACACCCACGTGTCGCCTAAGGCCAGCTCGCCAGCCCACCCATTGCGGGAGAAGTAGTCGTCGCCGCGCGGCCAGCAGCCGAACCCTCTAATCCGCAGTACGCGGCCGAAGCGTTCTTCCACAAGCCAGCGCTTCAGTCGGTGGGTGGAGGGCTGATACAGGTGCTGAAAACCCACAGCGCAGGCGATGGTGCCGCGATCCCGGGCGGTGATCATGGCGTCTACATCCTGAATACTCCCTGCAGCGGGTTTTTCAACGAGCACGTTGACACCCGCCTCACAGGTGGCGACCACCATGGGCCGGTGCAAGGGGATCCCCGTGGGGATGCAGAGCAAGTCGACTTTCTGGCGTTCGGCTGCCAGCAACTGTCGCAGACTGTCATGGACAGCGACGCCTGATTCGTGCAGTGCGCCGATCTCGTCGGCAAACAGATCGTGATCGGGTGGTGGGGCCACCTGCGCGACATGCTCGGCTCGACCGTCGGCCACGAGACTGGCCAACGCTCGTCGATGGAAACCGGCGAAACCCCCCATGCCGACGATGGCGACGCCGACAGGTCTATTCGTCACGTACGACACCTTCCGACTGCACGCGATCATAGATTCCCTTGAACTCGGCGCTCTCATCGTCTTCCCAGATGTGAGAGCGGAATCCACGGATCATACCCTCTTCGGTTCCCGTTACCGTCGTCGGCGAGACGTACGATGGGCCGAACCATTTGGTCCCATCGGGCATCTCGAGAACGCCGACGTGACGAGGCCTCTCCATGGGCTTCTGCTGAGAGCAGCGTTCAACTGCCGCTTCATCGACTTCGATCCCCAACCCTGGGCCCTCTGGGACCGGGGACGATCCGTCGATGACGGGAAGTGTCGTGGTCGTCACATCCTCTTCATACTGATCGTCGAGGTTGATCGAGTGAGCCGTGTGCGTTGGCAGGACAGCGGCCATGTGCATGGCCATCGCCTTGCCCAGCGTGCCAGACTCGTGTTGCAGGATGACCTGGATGTTCGCCTTGCCCAGGGCGAAGCCGCTGGCCACCGTGTCG
The DNA here is from genome assembly GCA_002712305.1 of Gemmatimonadota bacterium. GTDB lineage: Bacteria > Latescibacterota > UBA2968 > UBA8231 > UBA8231 > UBA12574. Next base: position 27,294 of record PATE01000102.1, read on the forward strand.
AACATGGTCCCCGTCAGCATGAAGATGTCCGCCATTTCGTGCTTGTACTCCTGCATTCCCCCCATGTGCGTGCCGTGCATGATAATGGGAATGCGTGTCTGGCTGCGGATCTGGCGCCAGCCTTCGATGTCGGTTCGCACGAGTGGATCTTCGATGAACCCGACGATGGGATGGTTGCGCTCCAACTCTGAGATGATGGGCAGGACCGCCGCCAGGGACCGATTGTGATTGAAATCGTAGTGGATCCGGAATCCAGGCGGTGCCACTTCTTCGGCAAGTTGTGTCTGTTCGAAGACATCGTGCAGGGGACTTGTGTGGATCTTGAAGATGCGATATCCCTGCTCCGCTGCTCGCTTGATCTCGTCGCGAAAGTGTTCGGGCGACGCCGGGCGCGTCCAGGCGGCGACGGAGACCCAGTTGCGGCGCTTGGGCCCGAGCAACTTCCACACGGGGACCTCGAGGGCCTTGCCCATCAGGTCGTAAAGGGCCGTATTCATCCCAGGACCAAGGGTGAGTGTGTTGTTGATGAAATCGAAGGGCCGCTTGCCGATCAGTTCCTTGCCCGCATCGGGTTCGGGATGCGCCCAGGGGCGCACGCGAGTCTCTCCCCAGCCTACCAGTCCCGCATCGGTTGCCACTCGATAGAGGATCCGGTGGTCGATGCCATACATATCGACGCGGCGGTGGGCGTAGCGGGATGCGAGGCGCGGATAGATGGGAATGATGTCGACGTCGGTGATCTTCATGGTCTCGCTCCAGTCGCTTGAGGGCGGCGGCAATATTGACATTCGTCCGCCTGCTGTCTACCGTGCGGCGCCAATGACTGGATGACAACCCTCACAGATCCCGAAAGGCAAAACAGTGAAGATTGGACTCTACGCTTCCATGTTCGGCAAGGGAGTGAATCCACTTCCGGATATCGAGAGCTTCATCGATCTGGCCTACGAAGAGCGTCTTGATGTGATCGATCTGCGCAGCGATGTCGGTTTCAGCGATCACGATTCGACCTATCTCCTCGACACGAAGATGAGCTGTCTCAACAAGGGACTGGCCATCGGATATCTGGCGACGACGGGCCACTTTGTCGGCACTGAGGAGGAACTGCAGACCAAACTCGACCGCATTCGCACCGATCTGGACATTGCCGTCAAACTCGGTGCCCCCATGGTTCGCGTGTTCTGTGGTGAAACGCCGGAAGACGCGGCAGCCGGGAAACGGGAGATCGAGTGTTTCCAGGAGGCCTGTGACGAGGCGGCCCAACGGGGCATTGCCGTGGGGCTGCAGAATCACCCCTGCACCGGGGATGGCGTGGTGCGACTGATGGAACAGGTGGACCGCAGCAATTTCACCTTCATCCTCGACACAGGACAATGGGTCGGATCACCCGGGCGCCACGCAGGGGAGGCCCAACCAGGCCACGACATCTATCAGTACATGGAACAGACCGCAAAATACGCCTGTCATGTGCGCGCGAAGTTCTACAAGATTGACTCTGGCGCCGAGGAATGGCTCGACTACCCGCGAATCGTCGACATCCTGAAGGCGGCCGATTTCAATGGCACACTGGGTGTAGTTTTCGAAGGCAAGGACATCAATGACTGCGACGATCACGACGTGCTGCGCAGGGCGGCGGCACAACTTCGTCAGCTGGCAGGGTGAGGGATATCGACCATGAATCTGCCTCCCGATGAGTTTGTCACCGTATCAGAAGATCGGGAACTGGCTTTTCTACAGGCCTGTTTCGAGCACGTGGGGGTCGGCGCCGATCATGCCACGGTGATGGCGAGGTTGCTCACCAATTCTGATCTGCGTGGCGTGCGCAGCCACGGAATCGCCTGGGCGCCCGGCTACTGTCGAAAGTTCAACGAGGGCGATCTGAATACGACTCCCGATATCCGTGTCGTACACGAGAACCCGACAACGGTGATCGTCGATGGTGATGGTTTCCTCGGGTACGTGCCCACGATGATGGCTACTGAGGCAGCGATCGCCAAAGCGAAGCAGGTCGGCGTCGGGCTGGGATTGGTACGGCACATCGGGCACAATGGAGCAGCGGGCCACTACACACGAGTCTGTCGTGACGCTGGATGCATCGGTTTTGCCGTGCAAGGGTTCCGCGGCGATGGCGAGCGTCGTCATCAGGATCCCAAGCCACCGGCGACCTACACGGGGTTTCCACCCATGTCCTTCAGTATTCCAGCCAGAAATGAACCGGCCGTCGTCCTCGACATGGTGGCCCACGTCGTTTCGGGCTACAACGAGCCCGAGTTCGCCGACCTGCCCGAGCGAATCCCGGCCACGTTCTTCAAGGCCATGGGGCTGGTTGCGACGGCAAATCTTCTCGGTGGCGCGTTGACAGGGTTCACGCAGAACGAAGCAGATGAGATCGCCCGGCGGTTTCCAGGGGCGACGATGGGTGGCATGGTCCTGGCCATCGACATCGCCTCGGTGGTGCCCGAACAGGTGTTCGGTGCCGAGGTCGATCGATACATCCGTGCTGTATGCGAGTCCTTTGCGCCGATGCCCGGTCAGGACGAGGTGGTGATGCCCGGGCACATGGAGGAACGTATTCTGGCGCAGCACAAATCCACGGGAATCCGCTTCGGCGACCGAGAGCAGCAAGCGGCCCAACAGATGCACGACGACTGGGGTGTCCCACTGCCCTGGGATGAGGAGAGGAAGTGAGAGATGAGTGAGGTTCGACGATTTACACGCACACCCTACTGCAGTGGAGCCGATGATCCGGAGCGCTCCGCCATCCGCGGTACCCTTCAGTTGGGGGAGACGGTCATCATCGAGACCGCCGGTGGGCATGACAACGACTACGAGCAGCAGGATTCACTGCAACCGGGGGCGGTCTTCGAAGTCCGGGAACATCGGTATTCCCGTCAGGGCCCCTTCGTCATCGATGGCATCGAGGCCGGGGACTGGGTGCAGATCGAGATTCTGGACATGGAGGTGGGACCCTACGGCTTCTATCGCAATGGCGGACCTCTGTGGGGGAGTATGCGCTGTATCGCGCCCGTACGAGACGGTCTTGTGCATTTTCCGCCCGATTTCGTGGTACCCGCTCGGCCCATGATCGGTTACGTGAGGCTTGAGTCCGTCGCTGGCTACGAGATCGATAGCGGTGGAAACATGGACTTCAACTCCGTGCAGCCTGGCAGCACCCTGCACATCCGGGCGCAGAAGCGAGGTGGACTCGTGAGTTTTACCGATGTCCACGCTCGCATGGGAGACGGCGAACTGACGGGTACAGGTGTCGAAATCGATTCAGCCCTGACGATCCGTGTGGATCGTTCTCCCGGGTTTCCCTGTCATGCGCCGGTGGTCGAGAAGACCCGCCATATCGAGGCCGAAGAGGAATGGCTGACCAGTGGGCAGGGCGGCAACTGGCAGGAGGCGATCAAGGCAGCGTGGATCGACATGATCGCGTTGATCAGCGACCGATATGAATGCACCGTGGAGGAGGCGAATCTGATTATCGGCACCATCGCTGATGCGCGGCCGGGTTATTCGGCGGGTGATCTGAGCAAACGCGGGCGACCCGGAGCCGGTTACATCACTGTGCAATTGGCGGTGACAAAACAACTGCGTCGAACGGGAGAGGCCTACAAGCCCTGACGAGGTCTTCAGTCCCGAGAGGACAAGTTCATCTCCAGTTCGACTGTGAGGCTCGCGACACGTTCCACCAGGGTGGTCACGGCGGATGTGTAGGTCTCCTGCCACGCAGCCAGACTTGCCGAGTCACCTTCGAGGATCTCGTATCGCAGTCCGGGCAGCATCCAGGACGCATATCCGCTGAAGGGATCCGGTGATGCAAACAGGGATTGGCTCCAAGGGCGTCCCTGCAAGCCCGACTCGAGCAGGAAGCTCTTCTCCAGTTGCAGGAGGTGGTCGTTGAGGCGGCCGAGGGTCACCCGATCAGGGCCGGCCTCGCCAGCGTCGGCCAAGAATCTCTCGCTGGCGTGACGATAGGCCTCGGTGGCGATGAAGAGTTCGGCGATCGAGTGATCCAAGGCAGACCAGTCCGCCTCGATGGATTCATCGGTGGCAAGTTGGCGGAGTGTGTGCACGTGTTTCTGCAGATCCACCGCGTATCGCCCCACGGCATAGGGTAACAGGTCGGCATTGGCCAGCCGCAGCGCGATTAGACCGTCGATACGAGAAAGGGTTGGGCCGTAGACGAATTCAGGATCACAAAAGGTCTCGTAAAAGGCGAAATCGTCGTATCCCGAGTGATAGAGCGATGGGCCTCCCATCCCGGGCCATGCCGACGGGATGCCGAGGTGGGTGTAGAAGCCTACGTGATCCGATCCGCCGCCCAGGTTTCCGACGGCCGGTTCAACACTTCCCTCTGTGACGGACATCCATCGTGTCAGCACACTGCCCCCATCATCATCGGGGTGTTCAACTGCACCCGCCGCGTCGATCAGCAATTGCTTGAGCGTCGGTGACGACGAACCACTTGGCCTTGGCCCCGCCACGGCCATATCCGCATTTACATAGGCCACTGCGTGTGCGAGTCGGTCTCGATACTGTTCGACAAATTCCGTCGATCCGATGATGCCATACTCCTCGGCATCCCAGTGACAGATGGTGATCGATCGACGGGGTGGATGCCGGCGTGACAGCTTTCCGAATGCCTCAGCAAGGGTCAGAAGCATGGCCGTGCCGCCATTCGGATCGACGGCACCAAAGGTCCACGCATCGTAGTGTGATCCGAGCAGAATCTCCTGCTCGGGCCAGTCGGTTCCCTCGACGGTGCCACAGACGTTGATGACGCGGACCATCTGATGTGGTTGCTCGACTTGAATGCGGACGGTCAACTCGTCCGGGCCGGTCAGCCGATAGGCGAAGGGAAGCCCGCCTTGCCACCCTCTTGGTACGGCATCGCCCGTCATACGCGACAAGATCTGTTCGGCGGCTCCATAGGGAAGGGGGACCACCGGGATCTCAGGTAGGGCTACTTCGGCTGCATCCAGCCGATCTACGTCGGCCACATCAAGGGGCAGGGCGGCAACAAAGGGCGTCAGCGGATCTCCGCTGTAGGGCAGGGTCTTGATCGAGCCTCTCTGTACCGTGCTCTCATTCCACTGCTTGCCCTCGGGATAGACCGGCCCACCGCGGTAACCGTAGTTGCCCGGGTCGGAATAGATGATCAGGCCGATGGCCCCTGCCTCCTCAGCGTATTTGGCCTTGAAACCGCGGAAGTTCCCTCCGTAGCGAGCGATCGCGATGCGTCCTTCGAGGGAGACGCCGATCTCTCGGAGCTGGGCGAAGTCTTCGCGTCGTCCATGATTCACATACACCACCGTCCCGGTTACATCACCCGAAGCGGAATAGGCGTTCCAGCCGGGTGTCAGGTCGGGGTGTGCGGAAAAGGGATCCTGCTCGACGATGTATTCCTGGTCGTTGAGGGGCAGGCGGATGGGTGTGACCAGCGCAACCCTCGACGAGGGAAGATGATGTGGCATCCACGCATCGTATTCGTGCCGCTCTACCCACAGACCGGCTTCATCCATGACCGTGGCGAGATAGTCCGCCAAGGCATAGTTGGCCGCAGAACCGGTCGGGTGGGGATCTCGCGTGAGTCTCTCCAGGTGCGCGCGGTATCCGTCGGCCTGAGGGAGGGGAAGGAAGACCTCTTCCCTCCGATGCTGATCCTGCGAACCCTTGGCGGTAAAACCGGCCAACAACTGGTAGACGTCATCGGCCGCGGCAGGTAGAGGACGAAAGCCCTGCAGCAGGAACAGACCCAGAAAGAGACCCAGAGAGAGGGAGCGTTGACGTGAATGCATGAAGAGAGGTTCCTGCTGTGAGGTGCCTATTCAGTATCTCGAAAAAGGCCGATTCGTGAGCCCAGGAATTCAACCCCATCGGCGCGTCCTTCACGATCGTAGTCGTCGTGACCCGCTTCGTCGATGAGGATGGCCACATTCGGCGCGTCGCGGCCTCCCCAGTAACGAGTGCTGCCACCGTCTGCCTGCCCGGAGGGGCTTCGATACACGTCGTCGCCTTTCCCGTCGAAGAGGGCGGCGAATCCATTCATGGCTGATGCCCCCTGGCTCAAACCGGCACCCCGGTAGGTGTCATTCCCTTTCAGATCTACCAGGACGGCGACGCTGGCGTCCCAGCTTGCTCCCTGATTTGCTGTGATCTGGCCCTCGTAGGCGTCGTCGCCCTCCTCATCGACCAGCACACCGATCGCCTGGTGTGCCGAACTGGCCTGAGAATAACGAGTGGCCCGATAGTGGTCATCGCCCCGCCGATCAACGAGCCCCCCGAGACCGAAGAAGTATCCGACACCTTGGGAGAAGTTTCCCGCCTGATAGCGATCGTGCCCCTCTTCATCGAGCAGAAGGCCGATCCCGCCCGCGGCAAATCCTCGCAGACCACAACCAACCCCTTGCGCCCATCCCTCATACACGCCTTCGGTCCCGTACACCGAAGGGCGAGAACGATCGGTGACGTAGTGGTCATTGCCCTTCGAGTCGACGACGGCCGCAATCGCTCGTGGCCCGGCGAATCCTTGCGCAAAGCGCGCCGCCGAGTATAGATCAGAACCTTTCATATCGTGCAGCAAGGCAACGCCAAACATGGCTGAGCCCTGTGTCATGACATCACCGAGATAGATGTCATCTCCTTCACGATCCAACAACAGTGCTGCGCCGCCAAAGGCACTGGCTACACCCAACGTGCCCCCTTCGTACACATCGTCTCCCTTTACATCGATCAGGGCGACGACGCCACCAACGGCGCCGACCACACCTCCGAGTCGACGATCGACATATCGATCATCTCCGCCCAGATCGACCACGAGGGCGACAGGTGCCTGGGCATGTACCCGAGCGCCACCCAGATACAGATCATCGCCACCCAGGTCGATGATGACGGCCGCGTCCTCTCCATACACGTTGGCGCCTTTTCCCCCGACCACCACCCAACCCCAGCTGGTGGGCTGAGCAAACCGAATCTCACCTGTAAACGCCGCTGGAAGGTCAGCATCCACGATATGGGGAAGACCCTTCGCCGCATCACGAATCCGACGTAATTGATCGGGTGTACCCAGGTGGGACAGTTCGATCAATGACGCCGCCATAAGGCCCACATCCACCTTCTTGGCCCAGCGCAGCGTTTCCTGATGCCGATGGGTTTCCTGTCGGTTCTCCTCGTCGAGGTAAAGGCTCTCGTCGAATCGATCGAGAAGAGCGTGGACAGCTCGACCCAGGTTCCCGGGCGTCGTGTCGGGCAAGGCCTGGTGCGACAACCGTCCGGCCCTCCACAGGACACCCAACAGCGGCGGGGATAGAGAACTGGCGGTCAGTGCCGCGAACACCGTGTCGGGCGATGTCTCAAGCGGGATCACGTCAACATCGAGACGTGACGCCATCGCGCCAACTCGCTCGGCGAGGGTTCCTGCAGACAACCGATCTGCGAGGTCCGTGATCGGGCGCGCCGCCGCCGTGGGATGCAAGAGCGCAAAGTCCACGTCGGCGAGTCGCGTATCGTGTCCGTAGGCCACCGCATCGTCGCCAAAGGCACGCAGCAGGTCGGCAAGCGCGTCGTTGGCGCCGAGGCGGGTGAGCAATTGCTCCATCGAATGCTGCACAGTCCCCGGCGTATCCAGCCACCGATCGTGGCGTGGCCGCAGACCCGGCGGGGGGCGTCGCTGTTCGATCATCAGACCGTAGAGACGCCGTCGATCGGTGACACCACAGCTGAGTTGGAGCGGCTCCCCCTTGCGGCGCAGGTGCAGGACAACGGAACTATCGGGGGGCAGGCTCTGGATGTAGTCGAGGGTTTCCTGCAGGGAAGTGAGGCGATAAGCATCTGCCCCTCGTAGCCGATCTCCCTCCAACACGCCGGCGTGATCGGCAGGACTGTCCACCCGTACATGGGTAACCCGCAAGTTGTCGCCAGACCCGGCCAGACGCATGCCGACGACGCCAAAGTGCCTGGGCAGATCGTCGGGCAACGGTTCCAGGGCCGGCTCCTGCGCCCCGGCAGCGTCCAGGAGGACGAGCAGAGAGAGGATCAACCCATATCGCTGCCGACGATTCAGCACACATCGCTGCAGACGCCGGATCGGTTGTTCGAGCATGACCCAACGGTAGGGACGGTGCCGAGTGGGAGCCAGTCAGCAGGCGGCATGACTGGGAATTCGGCTCGTGTATATTACACGCAGCAAAAAAGAGGGATTCGATCCCTCCTCTCTACTTCGTTCTAGTTCACTAGAAAGCAGATCTTCCAATGATCCAAATTGCCGAAGTGCTTCCGCCGCGATACACCCCCCTCTGGGATATGGTCAAACAGTGCGGAGTTGACCACGTGGTGGGAACGATGGATATGAGCCGCGGCACCGAGAATGTGGCTCGGGACGATCTTCCCTGGGGCTACAATTCGCTCGTGAGAATCAAGACGGCTTACGAAGACTTCGGCTTCAACTTCAACGTTCTTGAGTCGCGTCCTCCCCTGAACAAGGCTAAACTCGGCCTGCCCGGCCGCGATGAAGAGATCGAGGCAGCCTGTGATCTCATCCGCAATCTGGGGGCTCTGGGCATCGGCGTCTGGTGCTACGAGTGGATGCCCGTGTTCAACTGGAGTCGCACGTCATCCACCAAGCGTGGGCGCGGTGGTGCTCTCGTGACGGCATATGATCACAAACTCATGGAGAATGCACCCCTCACCGAGGCGGGTGAGGTCGGCGAAGAGGCCCTGTGGGACAATCTCAGATACTTCCTGGAGAAGGTGATCCCCGTGGCGGAGAAGGCAGGCGTGCAGTTGGCGATGCACCCTGACGATCCGCCACTGTCACCGATTCGCGGGCTGGGGCGCATCATGCGATCTGTCGACAACTATCAGCGCCTCGTCGACCTGGTGCCTTCCGAGGTCAATGGGATCTGCCTGTGCCAGGGGAATTTCACGCTCATGACTGGTGATCTACCGACCGCAATCAGGCAGTTCGGCAAGCAGGACAAGATCTTCTTCGTCCACTTTCGCGACGTACGTGGCACGCCTGTGGAGTTCGAGGAGACCTTTCACGACGAAGGCCAGACCGATATGAACGCCTGCATGCAGGCCTATCGGGATGTCGGTTTCGACGGCGTCCTGCGGCCAGACCATGTGCCGACCATGGAGGGAGACAGCAACGAAAATCCAGCCTATTCGGCCCTCGGGAGGCTGTTCGCCATCGGTTACATCAAGGGGCTGCGCGAGTCGACGTACGCGGCGAACTGAAAAGGAGGGGTTGCCCGTCTTCGGGCAACCCCATGCGCCGAGCCGTCACGACCAGAGCCGGTCGTGGGCGGTTTCAGCATCCCAGTCGTGAGTTGCCTCGAAGTATCCCGGATCCTTCGGATTGAGGTGGCTGCGCAGCACCTCCTCATTCACGTCTGTGAAGCCGAGGCCCGGGCCTTCCGGAACCTGGATATACCCATCCTGAATCAGCGGGACGGGGAGCCCGTCGACCATCTGGCTCCAGATGTCGATCTCGTCGACAGAGTGATTCTCCAGGACCATGAAATTCTCCGACGCGGCAGCACAATGGACCGCGGCCAGGGCGGCGATGGGCGACATGGCCATGTGGAAAGCCATGGCGATACCCGCCTCCTGCGCCATATCGCAGATCTTCTTGGTTTCGAGAATGCCCCCGGAGGACGCCAGGTCTGGATGGGCGACGGCGATTGCTCGATTCTCAAACAGGGCAGCGAAATCCTCCTTCAGATAGATGTCTTCGCCCGTACACACAGGCGTGTCTACAGAATCGGCGAGGCGTTTCCACTCATCGACGAACTGCCACGGGATCATGTCCTCGTACCAGGCCAGGGCAAACTGATCGAGCGCCTTGCCGAGGCGGATGCAAGATTCGACCCCGATATGGCCGAAGTGATCGACGGCCAGGGGGATCTGATAACCGATGGCGTCTCGCACGTGGGCCACATATTCGCATAGAAGGTCGATACCCTTGTTGGTGATCTGAATCCCCGTGAAGGGGTGCATGACGGTGGACGATGTGAGCATCTCAGGGGGAGAGATGAGGGTATCGGGGATGCCGCGCAGAAGCCCGATGCCCACGTCCATCTTGAGGAACTTGTAGCCCATGTCCATGCGAGCCTTCAACCGCTGGCCCATTTCCCGGCCGTCGGGAACGGATGTGGTGTCACAATAACAGAGGATCTTGTCGCGGAACTTGCCCCCCGCCAACTGATAGGCAGGGACCCCATACGCCTTGCCTGCAAGATCCATCAGGGCCATTTCGATCGCACAGACACCACCGCCCTGGCGCGCATGGTGCCCGAACTGCTTGATCCGGCGGAAGAGTCGATCCACATCACATGGATTCTCGCCCATGAGGCGACTCTTGAGCATTAGCCCATAGGTCTTGCTCCCACCGTCGCGGATGTCGCCATATCCGCTGATGCCCTGGTTGGTGTCGATGCGCAGAATCAGCCCGCGCAAGGGATCGCTGCGAACGTCGCAGATCCGCATATCCGTGATCCGCAGCTCGTTTGGGCGCGAGTTCGTATTTACGTGACTTTCGGTGTCGCTCATTCCTGGTCCTCCACCGTTCCTGGTCCTGCACGGGAAGTTCATCTGAGCTCACAACTCAGCATAGATCGCCTGCCGCCGCAAGTCTGACGCTTGCTCCTGCCCCTTGCTCCGCTGATCTTCCACCACCATGAAAAGCTGGTGCTTTCTCTCTCGACTTTCCGTTTTCTCCTGTCTGGCCCTGCTGGTGGGGTGTACCTGGCGATCTCAGGCACCTGCTCCGGGGTCTCAGATTGTCGGCGGCGCTGCCTTCCACGCCTATGTCTCGTCGAGATCCCAAAGCGCTTCTGAGTTGGATTCCGTCTACGTCCCCTGGGTGGCTGTGCTCCCCTTTCATGACGATTCAGGCTTCCGGCAGGGCGTGTTCGAGTTGCCGAACGACATTCCCCGGATGTTGGGCGGGGCGCTAGAAGAGGGGCAGATTTGCCGGGTCGTACCCGCCGAGGTCGTTGAAGAACTGGTGGCCGGGCGAGGTCATTCCTGGGCAGAGACGCATCTGAGCGTACTCGGAGACAGCTTGCAGGTTGACCACATCATCAGTGGCGTCGTACTCGACTACAACTTCAAAAGGCTACACCTCGGCGATCCACTGATCGGCGGCTACAAGTCGTGGGAGGGCACTGCAGAGGTGGCCGTCGCCCTGCACAGCGGTGCCGGTTTCGATCGGCTGAACACGTCGACAGCGCGCCATGAGTCGCGCAATCGAGGCGTTGGACTCGATCTGCTCGGCAAGCCGCGCGAGGGGGATTTGCACTTCGTACGTTTGGAGGAAATGGAGCACGGAGGTCCAGAGTTTCTTGAGACAGCACTGGGGGAAGCGACGAGACTGACCATCCAGCAAATCACGACAGAGCTACTCCCAGTCCTGCAGCCGAGACAACTGGTGGGACTCGACCGCGTGCCCACGGTGCTTTCGGTTTCAGGCGACGATCTATTCATCGATATCGGCATCGAGCAGGGCGTGCAGCCTGGCTATCGGTTCGTTGTCGAAGGTGTGCCCGGCGATGCGTCCCCCATCGTAGAAGTAGAGGACGTGATCTCAGCCAACGTGTCCCGCGTGGTGGCTTTGCGTGGGGGAGAGTTGATCAGAGCCGGTCAAGCTTTGAGACACATCGCGGCAAACCGCGTTGACCCACAGGGGCGATGACCCGATGGCACGAATCGACCTGATAACACGAATCACAACGACGGCGCTGGTCACATGGCTCTGCCTGCTGATGCTGCACGGCGCCGCTGATGCTCAATCCCCACTTCTGCTGGGCGAGTGGCACAACGTTCAGGCGTCGGAGGATTTCGATCTCGACAGTCGATTGATGCTGCACGAGGGAGGGGTCGCTCACGTCGAGTTGGCTGGACCATTCAGTCAGGCCTATCTGGCGGCGTCCGACGATGAGGATGTCCAACAACTGGCAGACATCTTCCCCGATGGTCTGCAGGTGCAGATCGTGGCAGATGGCACCTGGACCGCCACAGATGACTCGCTGACGCTCGATTTTCCCGACCCCGATCTGATGATCAATGGAGGTAACTTCGAAGCGTTCATCACCACCATTGCCACCGCCCTTGCAGCGCCGGTCATCAGGCAGCTCAACCTGCCCCCGGACCAGGAGCCAGCGGTGATCGCCACATTTGTCGGCCTGCTGGAGGAAGATCTCACTGAGCAGGATGTGACCGATCAGGCTTTCGCCAATAATGGGCAACCGGTGGCGTATAGACTGGAGCAGGGGGCTCTCATCCTGACCGACGCCGATGGGGTGGATGCACGCTGGCACAGCTTGACGGCAGCGAGTGTGGAAATGATGGGGTGGGGGCAGTTCAAGCGCCGCACGGCCGCAGGCGCCGTGTGGAAGACCGAATAATCACCCTGACCCTACCGCTGCAGAGTCTCGTTTGGCTATCTGCGCCCCCGTGGGACCCCCGCTGTTAAGCGTCTTTTTTAGAAATAGATAGATCGTCTGGCCAGTAAATCTCTGGTAAGGGCAAACGATTTTCTTGACATCTTTAAAATTGAGAAGTATGGTTGCCATCTCGTGGGACCGATTTGTGCCGGTCAAGGCAGGCGAAGATCGGCTTTTGCTGGAGCAAACCACGAAACCCTTTCGGCCACTGGATTTCGAGAAATCCGGCGGCCGGTGCAGCATCACACCATCATCCCTGAGGAGGGAATCTCCTTATGTTGCGCAAGCTAACGATCGCAGCTGCCGCCATCGCTCTGATGGCCGGTACCGCGAGCGCGCAGTTCCTCCACATCGGAGATCCGGATGTGCAGTTGGCGGATCTCACCAGTGGCGGTAAGCCTAACACACTTACCATTTCAGGCATTTCGGGAACCGCCGACTATGCCTTTGGTGGCGCACCTCTCGATGTTTCGTTCAATCTGGACGGCTCGGGTGCGACAGTGTGGTTGATTGTCTACACAGCTGGAAAGTCTGCTCCTTACACCATCGAAGGTGCAGGCCCTGGCCCGTATGCCGACCCAGAGAATGCTGCTCCCGGTTGGCACGTGTACAGCGGCGTGAACACGCTGGTCGCCAAGACTTCGGGTGAGCGCCTCGGCGAGGGTGCCAACACGATCCAGTGGAATGGCCTTGATAAGGACGGCAATCCGGTGCCGCCTGGTTCCTACAATCTCTTTATCGCTGCCTTCGATGACGAAGCCACACCCCACGTCGTCGGTGTCGGTACCCGCCAGTTTGGATCGGGTGCGACGGTCTACTTCAACACCCAGCGTGGTGAGATCGTCAACTTCAATGGCGGTGAAGTCTCCAACATGGAAAACGACTGGATCAGCAACCTCGAGGGTTTCGATCTGATCGACAACCAGGCTGTTACTGATGCATGCGCCGGGCGTGAAGGCTGTGGGGCGGGTATCCACAGTGCGACGCCGCTGAACGGGGGACTCACCGACTGGATCGGCAACAATCGTGGTGGTGGCGTGGGCTGGCTCTATCGTTTCCAATACGACTGGGACACGCGTCAGGTCACGACGGTCGAGGACTGGGGCGTCGACAACGGAGCCGAGAATGGCATTCTGAGCCTGGGCGAGATCCTACCTGGTCGTCAGTATCACTCGACGACCGACGCTGCCAAGGGTGAGGTCTACGCGACGGCCGGCGTGTCCGGTACCGTTTCTAAGGTCTCCACCTGGAGCGTGGGCGACGCTTCATTCATTCCGGCCAAGGACTGGGATCTCTCTGACCTGTTCCTCTACGACAACAATGGTTCCGATCGCTCCGGCGGTCCGGGAACGCTCGCTCGTTTCTTCAATGGTGCGCCCGATCCTGCAGGAATCACGATGTCCGGTCACCATACGTCCCTCACAGCTCGTATGGACTATAACGGTAACATCAAGTATCTGAACCGCAACGGTGACGGATTTGGTGACTCGCGCACCTTCGCCGACGGTACGTTCGGTGAGTTCGAGTATGGTCACACGGAGGCGCCTGCCTTCAAGTACAGCCTGTACTCCACGAAGTACGGTTGGGTGACCAACATCGAAGCTGGTACCGACAACTCCAAGAATGGCTTCATGCTGGGTGAAGATGGTTCGGGCCTCTTCCACTTCGAGCCGAAGCGGATTCCCATCACCTGGCCGCAGCTCAACGTCATCATCGACGAAGACGGCGATTGGGACGGCATGTACATGCAGGTCGGTGGATTTGGCGATGCAGCTCTCGCCAACGACTTCATCCCCGAGCCGGTGCCGAGAGATGATGGTTCGATTCCTCTGGCCATCCTCTCGCGTTATCCGATCGTGCAGCTGCCGTACGACCAGAAGCGCGTTCCTCTCGGCAACCCTCCGACCGCGATTCTCGAGCAGTCGGCTGAGGTTCCTGACGGTTTCGAGCTGAGCGAGGCGTATCCCAACCCGTTCAACCCCGAGACCACAATCCGCTTCCAGTTGCCGACGGCTGAGCACTTCACCATCACCGTCTACAACGAGCATGGTCAGGCTGTTCGCACCCTCGCCGACCAGCAGTTGGGTCCGGGTACGTTCGACATTACCTGGGACGGCCAGGACGACAACGGCCGTTCGGTGGCGTCTGGTGTCTATATGTATCTGATCGAGGGGCCGAACCTTCGTACGCACAAGAAGGTTACGCTCCTGAAGTAGTTCGTTTTTTGTGAATAGGGAGGGGGGCTCCCGGCGACGGGGGCCCCCTTTCTGCACGTTTCTGTCCGTCTTCCGTAAAACTCGATCCCCCGATTGAGGTCACCCCATGGCCCGGTTTCGTCTCAGCGGCTTCTGGCTTGCGCTGATTGCCGTTTTCCTCGCGGCGAGTGTCCATGCACAGCCCTCTCGCACCGTCATCAACACCTGGCCATCGACGACACACTATCTGGGTTTTGCACAGTTTTCCGGGAAAGATGACGGTCAGATTCGCATCTCAGCGGCTGGTGCATATACGCTGTATCTCAATGGTGACCTTGTCGGGGCAGATGACGATCCGACCACGGTCGAGACCTACCAGGTATCGTTCAGAAATCGCGAAAATGTGATCGCCGTCGTTTCCGAACACGACGGCAGCAATTCCCCCTACGGGTTGTTCGTCGTCATCGAGAGTCCGCAGGGAACGATTGCCAGTTCCGCCGAAGACCGCCTGGCCCCATGGTTCTGGAGCGATGCGGCACTACCGAACGAAGCCGGGGCGGACTGGACCGAACCACGGTTGAGTCGTCTCGACGATCTCGAGTTGGATGATGTTCCCGTCGTCTTCACACCCGTCCAGACGGGCACCTTCGATCCAACGGGATTTGCCGATTTTGCCGATATAGATATGACCCGTGCCAAGAGCATCGCCGGGTACGGTGGCGGAATCGATGGAAGTCTCGACGGACTGCAGTTGCGTTCACTGGTGGGCACCAATATTGCCTTCAGCTCGCTGTCTGATCAGCCACGCCTCGTCGATGGCGACGTGTCCAGTGCGGTGTCTTTCCGGAGAGGGGCGACATCGCTGCTGCAGCGGGTGCAGACAGATCTCGGTAGATTAATCACCATCGACCGTGTGCGCGTGGTGACTCAACCCCCGAGCAAGTCGAGTTCCTACGAAAACAACTCGCTGCGTGGCTACAGCATTCTCGTCAGCAAAGATGGTGTCGGTTTTACTGAGGTAGCGGCACGCAATCAGATTGAGACCTTCCGCGAGACGGAGGTCACCTTCGCGCCGATCGCGGCTCGACACGTTCGCCTGGTGGTGACCGAGTTCTCCGCCCGCGACGCTTCGCCGCAAGTGGCTGAGTTAGAGGTGTTCGGTGTCGGTCTCGACCAGCAGGGAACGTTCCGGTCTCTGGCCCTCGACCTGGGAACGAGTCAACCGAAGAATTTCGACAGTGCCCAATGGTTTGGTGAACTGGGCAAGGCGAGTGAACTGGAACTGCGCTTTCGATCGGGCAATGATGGGGTGAGTTGGAGCACCTGGTCACCGTGGGCCGCAGACAGTGTCATCGCCCTGCAAGTCCCAGAGCCGGCCCAGTGGCTTCAGTTCGAAGCACGAATGGAGACGCGAGACCTTTTCGCAGGCCCGCGACTCGACAGCATCGTCGTCAACTTCAATACAGATGACCTCCCTGTGGCTAGTGCGGCCAGTTCCATCACGCCGTTGCAGGTGAATATCGGCGTCGATACGGATTTCACCTACACGCTCGATGTTGAAGTGGATGGCTCAAGCGCCGGTGTCGAGAGGATCGTCGTCTTGACTCCGTATCCGGCCGCGTTGAATACATCTTCCGTCACCGGCCTGGGCGCCTCGGCGATTGATCTGGCCAACACATACAGCACGAATGACTCCCTCGTCATTAGTTTGACGCCCCCCTTGGCGGCCTCGACGCAGGTCACCTTCGATTTCAGCTCTCGACTGCTTTCTGGCAGTCACGCATTTACGGCGTTGGTCGCCTCGCCAGGTTCCACCAATCCGTTGCTTGCCGTGACCCGTGAAGATGCCATCGATACGCTGTCGACGATCGTCGAGGCGCTCCAACTGTCCTTCCCGGTTCTGTCTGAGGTCGCTCCGAATCCACGGGTGGTAACGCCCAACGATGATGGTGCCAACGAATGGGCCACTATCGGTTTCGTCCTCGGTCGTGTCACGCAAGTACCCGTACATGTTGAGATCTACGATCTGGCGGGTCGCCTCGTACGCCGCCTGCCAGAGCGGATGCTGCGAGCCGGGAGTTACCTCGGCGGCCAAGACGATCCAACGCATCCCGGTGCCTGGAATGGTCGCAACGACGCGGGGGACCTCGTTCCCCCCGGCACGTATGTCTTTCGTCTGGTGGTCGACATAGACCCCGATGCCGAGACGTCCGTCGGCCTCGTCGGCGTCGCCTACTGAGCGCCCAACGCACTCCATGCATCGAAACGGTCTACACCGTCTGTCGTTCGCACGCGTCTTCATCGCGGGGATGGCTCTGTGTCTGACTGCCAGTGTGTGTGCTCCCGTTTCAGCCCAGTTTCTATCGCGCGACTTTCGCGAACTGTGGGCCAACGAGGTCTTCGAGAACTACGGCCCGGGTGGCTATCGCGACTACGATTTCGGTGAAGAGAACCGTCGCTTCGATCTATTCGGTGATCTCATCGTCGACGGTGTCGACATCGTGCACATGGAAGAGGTGCGGCGCGATCGTCCAGGACTCCGCGGCAGCTATGAACAGAGGAATGGTCGCTACGATCGCTTCTTCGACAAACTGGTAATCGCCAATGAGGGGTTCGGTCCCTGGTCGACGAGGCTGATCATCGGCGATCACATCAGCACCCATTTCACCCCCATGACGCTCAACATGCCGCGGTTCAATGGGATGCGCTGGGATGGTTCGTCGAGCAGTAACAGCTTCACCGTCATTGCAAGTCACTTCACCGATCCTGTCATCGTTCCGAACAACGCTGACATCGAGACAGACTTCAATCGTCGACGGATCTTCGGGACATCAGCTCTGGCGGGTCACTGGGAGAGTCAGATCGGTGGCGCCCTGCGCATCGGCACGACGTTCATCAATACCCACCGCTTCGATTCAGAAGCGGGAACCGACCTCAATGGCATGCGCGGTACGGTCCCGAGGGTCATGCACGGTGGGCTGCGCAAGCTCTTCGTCTTCGTCACCGATGACAACCCAGAGAATGACACGCCCGGGGCGACGGTCCACGAACTGAGCATGTTCATCGACGGCAACGAAGTATTGCCACTTCGTGTCGCCCAGATCGATCACCTGCTGCAGCAACTGCCTGTCACGCCTGATCTGACCAGTACGATCCTGCTGAAATCCAATGAAGTCAGTTTCCTGCGCAAGAACGGTCCTTGGCTCCAACCGGTTATCGATGCGAGCAACACGCCCTTCTTCACAGCAGTCCTTGGCGATATCTCTCACACCGTAGCCCCCGCCTCCTTGGGAAGCCCGTTGTCGGCCGCCGGTGACAACGTGGTGTTTTACGAGTTCGAAGTGCCCGACACGACGCGCAACATTGAGTTTGAGGCGGTCGTCAGCGACGACTATAGCATCGACATCGCTGGGGCGATGAACGTACCTGTCTTCGCGTCTCGCGCGACCGACTTCTACTACGACTGGCAGAATACGGCGCGTGCCGAAGGTGCCCCCGGAGGTGGAGCGAATCTCAAGCGAATCCGCTTCGATTACGGATTCCCAACGGGGCTTAATATCCTGGGCGCAAACTTCGAAGCTCATTTTCTTGGCTTTGACGCCCGGGGCGAGTTCGCGCGTAGCACCCGATTCTACAAGGTGCCAGCCGCAGGGGGAGAACGATCGAAGGAAGAGGCGGATACCTACTACCTCCAGATTGCCCGTGAACTTCGGGAAGGGTTGAACGTTGGCTTCGAAGTCTTCGACGTGCCTGGAGACTACACCACAAGCTTCTCGCGTTTCAGATTGTCCAACTCGAGCACCAGTATCGGCGGACGGTTGTATCAGCCGGTGCAGTTGGTGGCTGACAACGACGATCTCGACCAGTGGGAGGATCGAATAGAGCACAATGATCCCCTCGCACCGGAGGCCACCTCAACCTCGGCGCCAGGTCATGGTGTATTCCCGGGTCTCGATCCTGACAATGACGGTGTCCTCGACTTCAATATTGACAATGGCCGAGGCACCGACGCCTTCCAGCCCTTCCTCGGCTATGTCGCCGAGCCGCCAGAGTTGGTTTACGGAGATGATTTCAACAACAACGGCGTCGCGGACTTCCGCGAGAATGACAACCTGCCAGACTATCTGTATCCCCTCGATCACAAGGGATACCACACGCGCCTCGACTATCAACTCACGTCGAATACGCAGTTGCGCGCCGGTTTATACGCCATCGATCAGCCAGAGCTGGGTCGACGCAATGACACTCGATACATCGAGGGGCGTTACCTGCGTCAGTGGGACCAAAGCGGATATCTGCGGATCAATCAACGTTTCAAGTGGCTGAAGGACGATACGCCGAACACGATCTATTCATCGGCCGTGATCAATGACCCCTTTTCCCGGACATACGTCCTCGACAACGACCTGCTGCAGGGTCGCAACAGTCGAAACAGCCTGACATATGTTGAGTGGGGTCTGACGACGATTCCGAAGGTCAATATCCGGAACATCGTCTCGGTGGGCCTGACCGACATCAACGGTGAAGCGCCAGAAGACCCGCTGTTCACGCGACCGGGTTCGGTGACCGAGTTGTCTGCCGTCAGCAAGGCTGACTACACATGGCGTCGCGGCCGTTTCACGCTGACGCCGCAGATCAAGCACATCTACCAGTACACGAAGGTGCCAGAGCGCGACATTCCCGAGCGCCAGCGACGCTGGATCATGCCGATCCTTCGCGCCGACATGCAGGTGGGCCCCCGAACGGTCTTGAAGACGGGTATTCAGGGGCTTCCTCTGCTCAACGAACGCACGTCGGATCCGGCAAATCCCGAACAGAACTTCCGACGGCGTACGTACACGGCCTTCCTGCAGAATCGCAGCAACTATCAGGGGTATGACCTCACCGTCCTGATGGGCATCTATCGCACGAAGGTGAACTACACGGGCTCAACGCGGCCTTCGTCCGGGTCCCTTGAGTACTTCTTCCGGGTGTATATCGGCTAATGCGTACCCTGGTGAAGTTCCTGCGCGCTTTCGCGCCATTGGCGGCCCTCACGCTGGCCATTCCGGCACAAGCCCCGGCGGAGTTGTTGTTCCGTCCGGGTCAGCCTTACGTGAACTACGCCTACGAGAGTTATCGGGCTTACGACTCTATTCTCTTCGGTCGTGACCGGACGCCACAGTTTGATGCGTTGGGTCAGTTCGTGATGAATGGAATCAACGTCTTTGAGATGCAGGAGTTCCGTTCGATCAGCCCCTCACCGGGTAGCATCGTACGCAAACCCCAGCTCTACGGGACCTACCTGAATCGACTCGTCGTCGCCGACGACAGTTACAAGGGCGTCACAACACGCTTCATCATCGGCGACCGGATCCGCGCCAAGTTCACGCCGCTGACCCTCGACCTGGCAGCCATGAACGGGATGCGACTCGATTCGCACTTCCGCGGCGGATCTCTCGTGCTGGTGACCTCGCGTGTGGACAAGCCGATCTTCGAGGCCCTGCAGAACAATGACCACCGGATTCACGGCTCTGAATCGTCTGAATTCATCCCTCGATGGGCGACCTATCTCATGGGAGCCGATCTGCGCACGCAGCTGCAGGGGCTCGATGCGGGTTTCTCGTGGGTCAACCAGTTCCGTACAGACAGTCTTCGCGATCTGGGTGAGAACAGTTTCAAGGGCACCCTGCCGAGCATCGGTGTCGCACCACAGTGGGTGGTCGTTCGCGTGGCTGACCAGTACGTGGACGACGCCGTTGGTGCTCGGGTACGTGGTGCCACCCTCTATCTGAATGGTCAGCCCTTTCGGCCCGAGGTCGCTGCCTACGACAAGACCACGCCTGATCGTCTGACCATGACTGTTACTCTCGATCCTGACAGAGCGGTCATCCCACCGGCGGGACGGGACAACTCGAATACTCTGGTCATCGAACAACCACATCAGCTGCCCTCACCTGAGGGCTTTTACGAGACCGAAGGGGAAGAGGCGCTGTTGTTATGGTTCAAGGTCCCCTCGACCCTTCCCGGAGACGGGGCCTTCGGTGATCCAGTGGAAGAGGTTGAGGTCGAGTTAGAGGTGGCCGGCGACTATCAGATCGAGTTGTCGGAAGTCTTCGAGGGAGCTTCGTCGAATCCGGTGACGTACTTCTACACGGCGGCCCAGTCCGAAGGTCGGCCGGAGATCGGCAATTTCCGCCGAGTACGGGTGCGTTATGGCCGCCAGACAGGTCGCACCTTGCTGAGTGCGCATGTGAATCTGGATATCAAGGGGTGGCTGCTGCACAGCGAGATCGTGCGCAACTACAGCTACCGGGCCTACCCGGGGCTGAATCGTCGCAAGCTCGACATCTTCGACGACCAGACCCATGCGTGGTTCTTTAATTTCCGGCGCGATTTCGGCCATTTCAGCCTCGGTGGTGAGGCTTACAATGTGGATGGCCGGTATTCCACGGTGCTGAATGTGCAGGACGACGATCTGCGGAGTTACTTCCAGTTCCTGTCCAGCCCGTTCAGTTATCCGACCAACTTCAACGAGCCTCGTCTGGCGAATTTTGTCGCCGGCAATCGGGCGGCGCCCACGAATACGATCGAGTTCAATACGGTCGACGACAATGATGACAAGGATCAGTATCCCGACAGTTACTTCCTTCGTCGCACGACCGATCTGTCGACGGGCGGTCGATTCATCGAAGATCCGGACGGCGTGTTTCCCGGGCTCGACGCAGATCTGAACGGTCGTCCCGATATCAACGAGAACAACAATCTCATCCCGGATTACTACGAGCCATTCCTTCTCTTCGACGTGAATCCCGATGCCTATGAATTCGGCGAAGATCTGAATGGGAATGGTGTGATCGACGATCGGGAAAATGACGAGTTGCCCGACTATCCATATGACGCGGATCGTCGAGGTTATCATCTGTTCGGCGAGATGCCCATCCCGGGATTGCCAGCGGCCAAGGCGACACTCAGCCACTACCAGACTTCGGCGCCCTTCCAGGGTGGAGAGGCCCAGGTCTCGTATCTGCGGGCTGAAATGAGCCGACGATTCCCGTTCATCGGCAATCTGCTCGGCATCTACAAGCTCAAGCGCATCGAGGACGACATTCCCGATCCGGTGTTTGGTCTGGGTCGAAGTCCCATTTATTTCGAGCCGGATGTCTTGCCGCCGGAAAGCCTGTCAGACGAGGAGCGCCTCAATCCGCTCGGGATTCCGGTGCTGCAGCCGGATCCACTGCTGTTCAGGGACAGTTGGGTGAACCGGTTCTACGTGAAGGGGCAGTTCACGCGCATCGAGAATCTGCTCGTCGAAGTCAGCAGTCGGTACGATCGCAACCGACAGCACTCGATCGGCGACCAGTCATCGAACACCATCTCAGACTGGGCCTATGTAGCCCGGGTCGGCTACACGTGGAACCCTTGGCGGGCACTGCGAGTGATCCCACAGGTGAAATGGCTGAGCCAGGATCTCAGCGATGACGACGGAACCGTCCTGGAGATCGACGAGCAATTCTTCTATCCGATCCTCCGGTTGGAATACCCCATCTCCAGTCGCACAACGATCAAAGCCGGTGCGCAGGGCTTTCCCATCCTCGAGAGCAGCTATCGAAATGAGTTCTCGCCTGACGTTGATTTCGATGAGAAAGTCTATCTCGTCCAGCTGAACAACACGTCGAATTACGTGGGTTATGAGGTCAACGTGAACCTCGGATACGAACGGCGTCAGCGCCGATTCCTCGACAAATCACGACGAGATCAGGATCTCGATTTCCATCGCTTCTTCCTGCGTGTGATCGCAGGCCTACGGCCACTGTTCTGATGTCGATGATTCGACGACAACTCCGGCGCCCAGCGCGATGGTTGATGGTAGGGGCCATTCCATTCGTGATGCTCGCCGTCGACGTATCTGCCCAAGGCGAAGCCGTCGAGGATACACCCGAGTCGCCGGCCGTCGGTCCCCAGCGAATCATCGAGTCGCAGCCATTCGTGGGTCGCTTTGGTAGTGATTACACCAACTGGGGCGAGCAGGACTATCCGCGCCTGGTGGGTGTCACGAGCAATCTGCGCAACTTCTACAGCATCTTGGGCGATCCCCTCGTCTACGGTTCCGAGTCCATTCGCTGGGTGGAGAGTCGTGGTCTGGGTGTGCAGCGGTTTCAGAACGGGACATCGCTGAACGAGAATCTCGTCCATGGTGAATCCGGCGCGAGCTTCTCGAAGCTGTTCAACTATGTCGTTGTCGGCACGGATGGTACGTCTGGGTGGCAGTCGCGGGTTATCTACGCCAACGAGCTGCGTACCAAACTCACTCCGCTGACGTTCAAAATGTCGAATCTCAACGGACTGCGGCTGGATATCGGGACGAAGCTCGACGGCTTTTCGATGATGTTCTCCCGCCTCCACGCGCCGATCTATTCCTCCGGTGCAGAGAACGACAGGTCCATCAAGGCGAAGGCGCTCCTGTTCGGGATGCACTACGAACGCAAG
The DNA here is from genome assembly GCA_002712305.1 of Gemmatimonadota bacterium. Lineage (GTDB taxonomy): Bacteria > Latescibacterota > UBA2968 > UBA8231 > UBA8231 > UBA12574. Next base: position 50,407 of record PATE01000102.1, read on the forward strand.
GTCGGCTTCATGAATTTCGGCACGACCTTCATCAATGCGCACCAGTATGAACCACTCATGCAGGAAAGCGCGTTGTCGTTCAAAGGCGTGCCCGGTGCCATGCAGGGAACACCAACCTTGTTGGCGATTCGTATCTCGGATGATTCTCCCACTGACGGCCAGGGCCCGGTTCTTCACGACGTGTCGGTTGTCGTCAATGGTGTGGAACGGCCTGAAATCGAGCCCTTTGTCGTGCTGCAGCAGAAGCGGGGAGATGATCGTCAGAGCTACATCGCAGGTCTGTTGCGTAACGGCGATCGGCGGCCCCTCCCGCCACTGGCCAACGACTATCAGTCTCTGAACCGCGGTGGTTCATACAACACCTACGACGGTTACATCAACTATGCCCTGTTCGACGTGGATGTCTACTACCGGGGATACGAATTCCCCTTATGGATCGACCATCTCTACTACCGGGATTACAAGGTCAATGGGCCTGACTATGTGATCAATCCAGATCACGACGAGGGTGAGAACGACATCATCGTCGGTGAAGAGTTCGCGTATGAGGCCGTGGAAGCGACGGGCGATTTCGACTTTGCGGGTATGGGGGATCTGCCGCAGCCTCTCGATGGTGATACATACGGAATTCTCTATATCGACCTCGAAGACGTGGGAGAGACGATCCAGACCGTCCACGTCGATCTGGGCCTGTCAGGTGACTACCGGGTGGAGTTGTCCGAACTCGATCTGGCAGGGTCGACAAATACAGGCATCCGCGACAACTACCGAGACAAATACCGCTACGCCAGCTACTTCCGCACCGTCGCTCGTGCTGAGGGCAACCCGGGGGGTGACATGGTGCGGCGTGTGCGCGTGAAGAGCGGTGTTCCCACGGGGCTGAACATCTACAGCGCCAATATGTATGGTGTCTACAAGGGATGGCAGATCAACGGAGAGATCAGCCGATCCTCCGCTTTCTATCAGTACGCCAGCGGTTTGCCGCGGCCACGCGTCTCCCTCGAATCGGTCAGTCTCAACGCGCTTGCCCGAGAGCAGGCACGGGGTGGGCGGTCGCAGGTAAGCGACGTGGCATACTACCTGACCGCGGAGAGAGATTTCGACCGCTTCGGCGTCGGCGCCGAACTCTTTGCTATCGGGCCGCTGTACGAGACCGAACTGCGCACATACATCGGTCGTGACGAGGTGGATGTATCCGGAAATCCCATCGCCTATAACAACACGATGATTCATCGTTTTGTCGAAGACAATGACGATGACGACCGCTATCCCGATAGTTGGTACAACAATGCCCCCAGTGATCTGCAGGGCCAGTCAGACGTAGACGGTGTGTTTCCTGGACTGGACGAGGATTCAGACGGCATCCCTGACACGAATAAAGACTTCGATGCCATACCGGATCACCAGGAACCGTTCCTGATGTATAGCTCGGATCCACAGATCTATGACTTCGGCCTCGATCTCAACCACAACGACTTCATCGACGTCCGTGAGAACGATACCAACGCAGACCTCCCGTACGATCAGGATCTGAAGGGGATTCACGGTTACAGCAGTCTCCACCTCATGCCCGGACTCGAGTTGAGTCTCGGTGTCCTGCGAGGAGAGCAGATCGCCGGGGCGGCGCCCAACAACTCAGCCTACGCCCGACTCGAGTTGGTGAAGCAGACGCCCTCGGTGGGTCGTTTCTACGCCCATGCTTCTGCCGAACGGGTCGAGGACAGCGTCCGTGACTCGCTGAGTGTCTACTCCGATCGTGTGCTGACCGTATCGGAACAGTTTAACCTTAACTTTGCCGGTCTACAGCGCAATATCCAGATCGCTCCATTCCTGGAAGAGCCGCTGATTGATCCGCTTCTGTTTCAGAATTCCAACTGGTACCGTTTTTACACCGACTCCCAGTGGATGTCCATTCCCGGGTTGTCCATGCGGAACAAGGTCAAGTTTGAGATCAACGACCAGCGTGAGGGCAAGCTCTGGGATGGGAATGAGCAGGAGGGGGAGCAGCTGAATCGATGGACGATGGTCCACACCTTTGACTATCGCTGGTCGATCAGTTCGAGATGGACCCTGTTCACGGGCTACAAGATGCGCTATCGCAAGGAGTGGACGGGCAGCCAGGACATTCCCTCGATTCATGAGCGTCACTCGATTCCGCTGAGTAAGCTGGAATACCGACTCACGGAACGAACAAGATTCCAACTTGGCTTCCAGGGATTCGGGCCGTGGTTGCCTTACCGCGTCACAGACCTGGTGAATCCAGAGATCGACTTCGAGCAGAATGACACTGTTCTGATGTTGACGAACAACTCCAACTACTTTGGCTACATCCTGACCACGACGATGGGGATGAGCAAGCGTCTCAAGGAATTCGCGGATCCTGCGGTGGCCTCTGTTGGCGATGAGGATTTCGTGTCCGCGTTCATTAAAGTCTTCGTCGGATTTGCAGACGAGTAAGGGATCGTATGGGACTCCTACTCGCAGTGCTCACCCTCGCGGGGACCTTCTTCTCCTTCCAATCGCCGTCGGAGAAGGAGTTGCTCGATCGCTTTGGCGAAGCGCAGAGGTTCTACGCGGAGGGCGCTTACGATCAGGCCATCACACACTACGACGCCGTCTCGCGGGTTCGCAGTCGAGTTCTCGATACCCAATTGCTCGACGTCACGGTGGGCGAGGCCTCCTATCCGGTGCAAGAGGCGGCTGTCTACCAGGTGGGCAACGCCAATGGCAAACTCTACTCTGACTACCGGCGTTTCTCCGAGAATGCCACCGACGATGAGACCCGGCAGGAGTTCGCAGATCTCGCCCAGAAAGCCCTCGAAGGTGCTCAGGCCGCCTTCAGGCAGGTCATCGACACGGCGACAAACGATCAGCTCCGAGGCCAGGCCTACGGAAGACTGATCGAGTTGTTCTATGAGGCGCAGCAGTTCGACCGCGTCATCGAGACCTCGGCCCAACTCATCGGGGCCTACGGCTCGAGTCCACTGGCCAAGACGGGATACTACAACACGGGTTGGGCGTATTTCGAAACCAAGAGATATGAAGAGTCGATCGAAGCCTTTCAAGCTCTGCTCGATCGTTTTCCTGCTGGTTTCGAGGCAGATCGCTCACTGTTCCAGATGGGCGAGTGTTATCTCGAGCTGGAACGTTACGAAGAAGCGATCGGCGTCTACAGCGAGCTTGTGAAGCGCCAGCGCATCGACGAGTTGACGGAAGCAGAGCTGGAGCAGATTCGGCGTGAAAAGCTGGCCGGGCTCGTCGACGAGACGGCCCTCGAACTGGCAGCCAAGGCGCAGATCCGCGTCGGCACATGTTATGCCCGACTCGGCAAATACGACGAAGGTGTGGAAGCGTATCGCACCGTGATCGAACGGTTCGCAACCGAACGCGATCTCGTCGAAGAGGCGTATCTGCAGATGGCGCGGCTCTACGACGACGGTGGAAATGCGGAGGCCGCCGTGGCGACCTATCGCGAGGCGATCCGCGAGACCTCCGACAGGACGCTTCGCGCCCGTATCCAGTACGCCCTGGCCGAACGTCTGCTGGTGCGCGATCAATACGCGGATTCGATCACGGAGTTTCGTATCTACCTGCAGGCGTATGGTGACCGAGCTGCGCAGGCCGGTTTCAGCACGTCCCGGGTTCGTTATCGACTGGGCAGCGCCTATCAGCGCTGGGCCCAGGTCTCCATCGAAGCAGGAAGCCGCCCCATTGCTCACGAGCGCCTCAACGGCGCCATCGCACACTACGACACGCTACTGACGCAGGATCCAGCCGGTTCCTATTCGATCGATGCCACGTTCAATCGAGCCGTCGCCATGCAGGCGATCGGCACCGCCGCCAGCCTTGATGCTGCACGACTTTCCTTCGAACGAATCGTGGCAGATGCGCAGAACGCGGGTTATGTCGAGCGCTCTCTGGTGCAGCTTGCTGAGTTGCACGGCAAGCAGGGGGATCACGCCGCAGCCGTCAGCTCTGCGCAGCAACTTCTTGACGAATACCCCGATAGTGAGCTGGCAGACGAGGCCTATCTGCTGATGGGGCTCGCCCATCAAGCCCAAGGCATACTGCAGTCCGCTGTCGACGCCTTCGCCCGTGTCTCGGCCACCTCGCCCCTCTACGGCAGAGCCGCAATGGGTGGTGGCCATGCGCTGCTGAGCCTGGGGCGTGCACAGGACGCAATCCCCACGCTGGACGCGGGTGTTGAAACCGCCGACCAGGCGTATCTGAGTAGCTATCGATATCTGCTCGGTCAGTCCCACCAAGCACTAGGGGCGTCTGCCGAGGCCTTTGATCAATTCAACAAGGGGCTGGCCGCCTCTCCTCCGCGCGACCTCGAAGAGGCCCTGCGATTGGCTCGAGGGAACGCAGCCCTGCTAACCGGGGATGACGAGACGGCCATCGAGGATCTCGAGTGGGTGATCAACACCGTCGACGATCCTGCCAAGGTCAAATACGCGCGAGACGCACTGGCGATCTCCTATCTGCGACAGAATCGTGGTAGTGATGCACTCACGATTCTCGATGAGATGACGCGCACCGCACAAACCCGTGAGGAGGAGGCAGATCTTCTGAGTCGGATCCTCGATCTCTACTACGATCGAGACGACTACGACGAAGCCCTCGTCATCGCCCGGCGTCTGTTGGCCCTCGAGTTTGTCGACGAAGCGACACCCCAAAGACCNTTCACGTTGAAGGAGAAAGCTCTCTATCTGCTGGGTGATGTNCTGTTAAGACAGGGCGACGGCGACGGTGCCATGGCCGCCTTCGGCCAGTTGCTGGATCAATACGAGGGATCTCTCTTTGAAATCCCCGTTCGACTCAATCGCGCAACTCATCTGTTTGCCACGGGAAACCTGGACGGAGCGGTGGTCGCTTTTGAAGATCTGCGAACCCGGGGCCTCGACAAGGAACAGGCCTTCTCCGTCAACTTCTATCTGGCGAATGCGCGCTACAGTCTGCGCCAGTTCGAAGAGGCACACCGGCTGTTCGATGAACTGTTGACGAGCGATCCAAACGCACCCGAGCGTGCAGATCTACTCTTCGGTCTGGCGGAGAGCAAATACCAGCTGGGAGATTTCGAGCAAGCCAGTACACAATATCGGCAGATCCTGGCAGAGTTTCCCAACGAGACGTCGGCCGATGACTCACAATACAATCTGGCTTGGTGTCTGATCGAGCTTGGGCGTGAGGATGAGGCGATGGCCGAATTTGGGCGGATTCTCGAAAACTATCCCGATTCGGAGTTCGCCGCCGCGGCACAATTCACGTTTGGTGACTATGCCTACAATCGGCAGGAGTACTCCGAGGCGCTGAATGCTTACCAAAAAGTGCAGGAAGCCTATCCCGATGCGCCTGTGGCCGCCCAAGTTCCTCGCCTGCTCGACGAGTTGAAGGAGGCGCTCGCCTATCAGGAGTACGAGAAGGGGTTGGAGTTGATGGATCTCGCCGATAGTGGCGGCGGCGAAGCGGACTACCGTCGAGCGATCGAGGTGTTCACACGAGTTCGAGAGGCCTATCCAGGCACTGAGAGCGAGATTGGGGCGATCAGTAACATGGGGGTTTGCCTCGAGAGCATCGGGCGATGGCAGGATGCGGTCGATCTCTATGACGAGGTCATCGTCCTTTACGAAGAGGAACGGGCCACACGTGAGGCCTTTCAGTTCGCGAAAGCTCACCGAGATTGGATCGTGAGTACCAGACTATGAGCAGGATCGCAAGAGGAGAGCGCCCCATGTGGCGTCGACAAACAACTGTATTTATTGTGTGCCTGGGCCTATTCTGCATGGCATCGGACACGGTGGCTCAGGGACCGGGATTTCAGGTTCAACGGGATCAGGTATCGGTTGGACAGGCTCGCGTGTTATCCGTCCTTTACCCAGGCTTGGGCCAGCTCGCGGCCGGGAATCGTCAGCGTGGTACCGCGATGATTGTTGGACACACGGCCTTTCTAGTCGCCTGGCTGTCGTCGAACAGCGACTTCGGCACGCACGAAGATCAGTTCGAGCTCGAGACCGAGAGATACTTGGCCTTGCGTGAGGGCGGGAACTTCGCTGATGCCGACGAAGCTTGGCGACGTCTGACGGACCGCAAGGACGACCTGGATCAGGCACATACGGTGAGAGTTGCATTCGGCGCCCTCACAGCAGCCCTCTATGCCTACAATCTTGTGGATGTCTTCGTCCTGGGCGGCGTCGAACCGAGGCAGCAAAGAGTTTCGTTAGCGCCGCAAAAGATCGGTGACGCACCCGGTCTGATGCTGGTGGCAAGGTGGCGATGATGAGCAGACACAAGCTGAAGTGGACGGTTCTGGCCCTCGCCGGTGTGTTCGCATGGACGGCGTGCAGCAACGATACCAAACTGCCGGCCAACTACCACGACGATGCACTCGGTCAGCCCACGGACGTTGAGTCACTTCTTGAAGGGACGGATTTCACGGTCACATGGCAGATGGCATCGACGACGAATGTCGATGGGTATGTCGTGAGCCTCACCGATACCTCGGGAGCTGAAGACACACGGTTTGTCGACGACGGGGCCGCCACGACCTACGAGGAATCGGGACTGCAGTTGTCCTCCGGCACTTTCTATATCATTCGCCTGTGGGCGGTGGACGACGTCGGGTTCTTCGGGCCCACGTCTGATCCCGACACACTGGTCGTTCCGTAACGACGAAGAACAGGCATAAATCCATGGCTTCCGCTCCAGGCCGTTTCTCCTCACCCTCTGATCGAATCAATTTCGGCCGACTCCTTGTCGAGACGCGCCGGCTGGCGATCTACGGGTTGCTCATCGCATCTATGATGTTGAGCGGGGGAATCGTCTACAGCATCTACTACGCCGCCGAGCGAACGCCACCTCCACCGGCATTGACCCGTCTTGTGATTCGGAAACCGCGATCCACGAAGCAGTTCGTCCTCAAACGGCAGAGACTGCGTCCTCGTGCGATGACGAAAGAAGTGACCGCCCTGCGTCCACGCCTCCAAAGACCTGCACCGAGATTGCAGGGACTCAGTGGGCTCGGGCGCGTGCAGAGTTTCGACTATGCCCTCGACTCCGACGTCGGGCTCCGCCTCGACACGGGGCCGATCGAGTTGAGCGCCACACGCATCGCGGGCACCAAGGAGCCCGAAAAGCGCATCGCCATGCGTGAAGAACTCATCGACCTGCGTGCTCTCGATACCGGGAAATTCAAGGGCCTGATCATTCAAGACCCGTCAGATCGCCGCAACGTGCGCGGGTTTGTCTATCTGGGAACAGCGTGGGCCACGGATCTGGAGCCGACCTTCGATTCAGCTGCCAAAGCCGTGCCAAATCTCGTTCGGGCCCTCAACGAGCATACGGGGATTACGGCCAAGGTCGACGCTCATCTCTTCGTCGATTCGCAGGCCCTGTTTCGCACGCCGTTCGTATTTCTCACGGCCCAGGAAGCCTTTGAACTCACTGCCCGTGAGATCGAGAATCTCGGTGAATATATGCGTCGTGGGGGGTTCGTCTTTACAGACAACGCCAATCCCACACAGGAATTCAGCCAGGCCGAAGCGGCCTTGCGTCGGGTTTTCCGTGATGCTCTGCGAGGCGATGGCGTCTTACAGATCATTCCCAACGACCATCCGATTTTCCACACTTACTACGACTTTGACGGTCCACCGGTCGGCTCAGAATTGCAGGTCGGTGGACGCTCGGCACAGCGTGGCCGTGAACGCGTAACGCAGGCACGGTCGTCCTACCATCTCGAGGGAATTTTCCTCGACGGCCGATTGGTGGCCATATACTCCGACAAGGGGTATGTCCATACCTGGGCGAGGAACTTCGGCAATGAACCACAGTTGAGGTTCGGTATCAACGCCGTCATCTTCGCCCTCACCCAAGAGGGTTCGATTGCGCAGCAGCAGATCGACTTCTACAGCGAAGGGAGTGGCTGACGTGCACAAGAGCGCCATCGCCGGGTTGGCGGTGCTCGTCCTCGGGGCGTGCAGTGTCACCCTGCCACAAATCAAGTACAGCAGCACACTGGCTGCCTCGGCACAGGCTGAGTCAGCTGATATCGAGCAGAATGAGACCGGTGCGGCATATGTCATCGAGGGACTGCGGGTGCAGGTTGAGCCCCTCACCGACGAACGGCTCAATACTCTGTTCCCCAGTGATTCGGAGAGAGGTCGTTTCTCGACGAATCCCTACACCTATGGGAACTGGGTCGATCCACTGTTGGGCTACACACCGGTGCGATTCACCGTCTTTCGTATCACGATTACGAACGATATCTACGCCAAGGTTCTGTTGGACCCCCTCAAGGCGGTCTTGCATACAAATCGAGGCGAAACTCTGAATAGCTATGGCATCCCATCGTGGTCGCCGCATAACAGCTTCGAGCGCTACTATCGGGCGCTGAGAGGCCAGAGTGGCAACGAGTTCTATCGATTCGACCTGCGAATGGGAAACGTGCGGAGCACGGCCTACCTGGAAGACACGCGAGTCTTCAAGGGGGAGTCCTATGGTGGACTCATCGCCTTCGATCCGCTCGCGGAGGACGTGACCCAGGTTCGACTCGTGCTTAAGGACTTTGTATTGCGGTTTGACGCATCGGGACAACCACTTGAGGAAGTAGACGTCACGATGGACTTCGACCGCACACTGGACGTGCACGAAGTGCAGGTGGCCGCTGGCGCCGAGGAATAACCGTCGCGTGCGGCGAGCCTTGGTCGCACACTGGGTCGTCCTGCTCGGCGTTCTGTCGCCGTTGGCCGTAGCTGCCAATGAAGGGCCCCGACTGGCGATCCTGAGCTTTGGTGACGAAGCAGGGTTCCAGGGAACCTGGGATCTGAGTGAGGATGTGCCGCGGTCACTTGCGGATCATCTGATGGCTCTTTCGTCATTGCGAATCATTGACGCCGACAGCGCGAGGAGCGCTGAACGGGCCGCAAGAGATGCTGGAGACAGCGGGATACCGTTGGCTGCGGCGGTAGGACGAGCCCTGAACGCTGACTACGTACTACGGGGCGTTGTCACCGCCTGTGGGATTCGACGGGTTGTGGCGGGGGATCCGAACCTTGGAGGCTACCGCTCGTTCACCTACTCGGTGGGTTTGGAACAGGTCGAACTCACGCGAACGACGACGGCATCGGTGGTGCGCACCTTAAGTGTGGTACGAGACAGTGTGATGCGGCCCCTTGAGTTGAATCTCTTCGGGCGACCCACATCGCACGACAAAGAGTTTGAAGCGCTGCTGAAGATCGATTTCGGAGGGGAGGCCTTCGACGAGTTGCCATTTGGACATTTCGTCCGAGGTGCCCTCGACGATCTGGCGTCCGACGTTGTCAGCACGATCTATGATCGTCGTCCCCTGATTCTGAGCCGGGAGGGGGCTCGAGTGCTCGCCGTGGATGAGGAGCAGATTTTCATCGGCATCGGCGTGGATGACTACCTCGAGATCGGAGACGTTGTCCCGATCCTCGATGACGAAGGACATCGAGTCGGCCTCGTAGAGGTCGTCGAGATGATCGGCCCGCATCTGTCGAGCGCGAACCTGCTCGAATCGGCGGGTGATACCGAGAATGGGGTGGTCGAGCTGGGTCAGAGGTTTGGCCAGCGCCTGGCACCCGATGCAGCCGCAGCAAGCACCAAGAAGGACTGACGAATCACCACGGATTTGACCTGCTCGTAGGGACAGACCCCCTGCGGGAATGAGATCAGGGTAACTCGAAGGAGTCACGACATGTGGGAGACAATTCAGAGCGGCGGCCCGCTCATGGTTCCACTCATTCTTGCCGCCGTCCTCGTCGTCGCCTATTCCATCGAACGATTCTGGGTTCTGAGCCAGATGCCTTCGGCGGAAGAGGCGAAACAGCAGCTCGACGCACTTGAGGCCGCGCTAAGCCGTGGCGGTCAGGAGGCGGCTGCTTCAGCGTGCGACGAGGGAAAAGGTGTGCTGAACTTCGTTTTCGCACGCATCCTCAGGAGGCACAACGCCCTGATGATCGAGCAGCGCGAGTTCCGCGATACCAACGAAGAGATCATTCGCCGTGCCGAGATGGGTGGCTCGGGTGAAATGGGTCGCTTCATGGTTATGCAGCAGGAACTGGCCGATCTGAAGCAGGAACTCGTGATCGAGACCGAGGAGGCGGCACGCGGCTATTTGGGCCGGCATCTCGCGCTTCTCAATACGATCGGCAACATTGCACCCCTGCTGGGTCTGCTTGGAACGATTACCGGTATGATCGTTGCCTTCGAATCCATCGCCGTTGCAGGCGCTGGCGATCCGCGGGTCGTGGCCGGTGGTATTTCACAGGCACTGGTCACCACAGCCTCGGGCCTGGTTATCGCCATTCCGACGATCGTTTCGTATCGATATCTGGCTCGCAAGGCCGAGTCTCTGCTCGAGACGGTGGAGGTCTACGGCCACGCTTTCGCCAACAGCCTGATCATGACCACCCAGGCCAGTGGTGAGTAGGTAGAGACCATGGCACGCCACCGCGTTCGGCACGGACAAGTTCTGCTCGATGAGACCGAGCCTGATCTGACACCGCTGGTGGACTGCGTCTTCCTGTTGCTCGTGTTCTTCATGGTGACCACCGTGTTCCTGCACACCAAGGGACTCGAGGTAGACATGCCGAGCCAGAGTGATGCGCAGGAGGAGCAGAAGAAGGACATCAACATCTTCATCGATGATCGAGGCAAGATTCAGATCAAAGGGGTGGACGTGGAGCCCGCGCAGTTGGGCGAACGTCTGGCCAAGGCGATGGAGGAAGCGAACAACAAGAACATCATTATCAATGGTGACGGGGACTGTCCACAGAGATACGTCGTCTTTGTTGTCGATGAAGCACGTGCCGTCGGCGTCGAAGGAATTGCCTTCGCCCGCGAGCAGGAGGAATAGGGCCGCATGCCACGTTATCGCCCCCTGATCGAGGATGATGAGCTGAACATGACGCCCATGATCGACTGCGTCTTCCTTCTGCTCATTTTCTTCATGGTTACAACGGTCTTCAAGGAACCCTACAGCCTACGCGTCGAACTGCCCGAGGCGCATCAGGCGGAGATCGTTGAGGAGAAGAAACTCGTCGCATCCATTGCTGCAGACGGTACGATGGAGATCAATCGCCAGCCCGTCACACTGGCCAATCTCGATGAGATTCTCCGACGCGAGAAGGCGAGCACACGATCGCTGACCCTCGTGGTGCGCACGGACAAGGAAACGAAACATCACTTCGTGCTGGAATTGTTCGAGTCGGCCAAACGAGCGGGTATCGAACAGATTCCGCTCGCAACGGACGAACCTGTCACCGACTGACGGTCAGCGCCCCGCTTCAATTTTCTGCAGACGTTGGCGGGCCACGGAATTGCCCGGCTGCAGTCTCAGAATCTCACGCCACTGGGCTGCCGCAGCATCGACCTCTCCAAGCGCCATCAACACCTGCCCCAAGGCATCTCGTGTGTCGATTTGGTCCGGTTTCAGCGCGACACTCCGCTCGAAGACCCCGCGCGCCTGATTCAGTTGTCCTGCCATGGCGTGGGCCATCGCCAGATTTGACAGCAGTGTTGGCGTGATTTCTGCATCGGTGGTGCGATCGAGGGCCCGGTTGTAGGCGTCGATGGCCAAATCGAATCGTTTCTGAAAGTGGTAGACCTGGCCCAGGTCGTTGTCGATACCTTGTAGATCCGGATCGCTCTCTCTCGCTCTCAGATAGGCGTTGGCGGCCTCCGTCAGTTTGCCCCCGTCCTGCAGCAGACGCCCCGCAGCGTGCAACGTGGGAGCGTGGTTGGGGTCAAGTTGTAAGGCGAGCTTGTAGTTCTTCTCCGCCAACCCGAACCGCCCCTGCTCATAGTACGTCCGCCCCAGCAGATAGGGTGCGGCGGGGTGGTCTGGATACTCGGCCAGTTTGCGCTTGTAGTGGTTCACACGACGCTGGGCGGGGGACAGACGCTCGAACTCGGCGAAGGCGCGTGCCGCGGTCACACTATCCCGGTCCGTTTGCTCGTAGAGGCGGCCCAGATTCAGGTAGGGGCGCGGATCCCAGGGGGCCAGTCGGGCGGCGGTGCGGTAGGCCTTTTCTGCGGCATCCGTCTGGCCATCTCGCTGATAGGCAAGTCCAACCCAGCCCTCATACTCACCCGACGTCGGTGACAGCCGCGCAGCCTCCTTCAGCGAAACAATTGCCTCTTCGTGGAGACTCTGCTGCAACTGGATCTTGCCAAGGAGGTGATGGGCTTCGGCACGCTGTGGATCGATGTCGAGTGCCCGGCTCAAAACTGACGTAGCCTCCTCGTAGTCGCCTCGTCCCGAAAAGTGAACCGTGGCCAGATTGATGTGCGAGGTGACGTCCTGTTCCTCTACTTCCAGGCCCCGCTCGAGGTGACGCCGACTCTCTTCGTAGCGCCCCTGCCGATATAACTCGGAGGCAAGGCGCCTCAGCGTACCGGCGTCTATCCTTTCGTCCACCTTCATCTGCTCGGGGGCTGCAGGAGCCGGCATCGTCGAAGTTGCGATGGGGGCCGATGTCGGTATCGGCACCTGAGGGCCCTCCACCGGTTGGGCTCCCTCCACGACTTCAAGGTATCGTCGTGTCGGTGGATTGCGCACGATCTGCCGCTGTCCCGAGGGCCACGAGATCACGAGGCTATCGACCGAACCGGATGCACCCAATCCGAAAACCAGCCGCGGGTCGAACTGACTCTGGAAACCTCTACCACGCTGCAATTGCCGGGTCTGCACGACGTCACCGGCGAAGAGGCGAACCCTGGTGCCGATGGCATCGCGGTTACTCGACTCGCCGATGAGCCTCAGGCCAAGCCAACCGTTCAC
>PATE01000001.1 GCA_002712305.1 Gemmatimonadota bacterium
GCAGGCGTTTACCTACACACTTCTCTTTCGCCTCCGACAGGTCGTCGCAGTCAGCAACAGGTACGACGACCATGTTTGTCGGATCAGCGTAGGTTCGCGTATGACGGTCACTCTGGGCCGACGGAAAGATGGCCACGTCAATGCCGGCGACTCGGAAGACGCCCTCGTCATCGGGAAGGGGATTTGAAAGTCGATCTCGAAAGCGGAGGCGCCCGCTCCACCCCGGAATACGACCTGGCAGTTGGCTGAGGACTCGGCGATGACGCGATAGCCGGTCAGTTGCAGTCGGCGCGTGAGCAGCTCGGCAGTGTCTGGTGCAGGAAACGATCAAAACTCGCCTTGTGCCACGGCGAGGTCGGAAAACGCTTCATTCAAAGTCCTCCCAATCGATGTCCATCTCCTTCCAGGAGCGGGCGATCTGTTGACGGGCCTGAAACTGACGCGACTTGACGGTGCCCACGGGAATTCCCAGTTCGTCGGCAACCTGCCGGGTCTCCATGTGAGCCTCATAGACCATGCGCATCACCACTTGCTTGTCGTGGGGCAATCCACCCACGATGCTCTGCAGCATTCGGCGGTGCTCGCTGCGCGATAGGGCTTCGTCGGGTGCGGCCGTAGAGACATCGATCATCCACGCAGGAACTTCGACTTTCTGACCCTCCTCTTCGTGGCCTTCACGCGCCGGCTGCATCGGCTGCTCTCGCCGGCGTCGGATCGTGCGTAGATGGTTCAGGGCCAGATTCGTGCCGATCCGACGGAGCCAGGATTCGAGAGGCGCCTCCCGTTTCCATTGAGTTGCTCGATGCCACAGTCGGAGGAACACCTCCTGCGTCAGATCGTCCGCCGTCGCGGTGCCACGGACGATCCCGACCACATGAGTGTGGACCGTGGCTCGATATCGCTCGAACAGGAGGGAGAAACCATCCTGTTCTGCGTGATCGACCCGGTCTACGAGTTCCTCGTCAGTTTGCTCCAAGCAGCCCTCCACCTTCCACGCCTATGACACCGCCCGCGACGGCGCGGTTCATCTCATGGGTCTGATTTTCTCAGCCTACTGGCCGAGATGGCATTCAGGAATGCGGATGTCGGTAGAAGGGCAGGTTCGCAGGGGCGAGGGGGGTGTTTCCGAGGATCTGATCGGCACACTTCTCGGCGAGCATCATGGTCGGGGCGTAGATGTTGCCGTTGGTCACACGCGGCATGGCGGAAGCGTCCACCACGCGCAGGCCCTCCAAGCCGTGCACACGAAGGCTGTCCGGGTGCAGCACGGCGTTGTCTCCGAGACCCATAGGACAGCTGCAGGAGGGGTGATAGGCCGTCTCCGCCTCCCGTGCGACCCAATCGAGGATGTCCTGATCGCTCCTTACCGAGGGACCGGGTGAGATCTCCCCATCACTGAGGGCCTGCAGAGACGGCTGGCCCAGAATGGAGCGGGCGCAATGAATCGCCTCGATCCATTCACGCCGATCCTGATCCGTCGATAGATAGTTGAAGCGAATCTCCGGTTTGTCGAAGGGGTCGGCAGAGCGCAACCGAACCGAACCCCGAGCATCGGAGGACATGGGACCGATATGCAGTTGGAAGCCGTGCCCCTGAGCCGGCGAACTGCCATCGTAACGAATTGACAGAGGCAGGAAATGGATCATCAGATTCGGGTAGGTGACGGATTCGTTGCTGCGCACAAAACCGCCGGCTTCGAAGTGATTCGTCGATGCAGGCCCACTGCGCATCAGCAGCCAGCGAAGTCCGATCCAGGGTTGGTTCCACCAGTTGAGGGCCGGCTGCATCGAGATCGGCTCGGCGCAGGCGTGCTGTACGTACACCTCCAGATGGTCCTGCAGATTCTGACCGACACCGGGCAGCGGGTGAACGACCTCGATGCGGTGTTTCTGCAGATGAGCCGGATCGCCCACGCCCGACAATTGCAGCAGTTGCGGGGAGTTGATGGCACCCCCACAGCAGAGGATCTCTCTCCCGTGAGCTCGCTGAATCTTCCCTCCCCGCTGAAACTCGACACCTACCGCCCGCGTGCCCTCGAAGAGAATCCGGTGGGTGTGCGCCTCGCAGCGAATGTGGAGGTTCGGCCTCGACTTGACGGGGTGCAGGTAGGCGCGCGCCGCACTGAGTCGACGTCCTCGGTGGATGTTGCGATCAAACGGCCCAAAACCCTCCTGGCGGGCGCCATTCACGTCATCAAGACGAGAATACCCCGCAGCTTCAGCAGCTTCGAAGAAAGCCTGGAAGAGGGGGCTCTGTGCGGGGCCGCGCTCCAGGACGAGAGGTCCGTCTGTGCCTCGGAACCCACTGTCGCCTGAACCACTGTCGCCTGAGCCGCCCAACCCCAGACACGTTTCGAGACGTTTGAAGTAGGGGAGACAGTGCGCGTAGTCCCACCCCTCCATCCCGGGATCGCGTGCCCAACCTTCGAAGTCGAGGGGATTGCCGCGCTGGAAGATCATGCCATTGATGCTGCTGGAGCCGCCCAGCAGCTTGCCCCGGCCGTGGGCGATGCGTCGGTTCGCCAGGTGAGGCTCCGGCTCCGACTCGTACATCCAATCGTAACGGGGATTGCCAATCGGAACGGTCAGACCCGCAGGCATGTGGATGAAGATATCCCACGCCGAGTCGTGACGCCCCGCCTCAAGCACGAGCACCCTTGCTGACGGATCTTCGCTCAGTCGATGAGCCAGCACACAACCCGCCGACCCGCCTCCGACGATGAGGAAGTCGTAGTCGGCGTCCTTCTGCGACATGGGCCGCTACATCCTGCCAGCCAACATGCCCCCATCGACGGCAAGGGTTGTGCCGGTGATGTAGGAGGCCTCATCGGAGGCCAGGAACAGCACAGCCGAGGCTATATCCTCGGGGCCACCAAGGCGCTTGGCCGGTACCGAATCAGCGAAGGCCTGCCGGTCGGCCTTGCTGACTCCCTTCCAGAGGGGGGTCAGGATCGCACCCGGCAGGATCGAATTGACGCGGATGTCAGGCCCATAGTCGATGGCCAGTGTGCGTGTGATGCCCAAGACGCCCGCCTTGGCAGCATCGTAGGCCGTGTGTTGGGCAAACGAGACGATGGCGTGCACGGATGAGGTGTTGATGATGGAGCCGCCATCCTTCGTCTTGCGCATGGCGGGAATGCCATACTTCGCCCCTAAAAAGACCGACTTGAGACCCACGGCCAGCGTCTTGTCCCAGTCGGCCTCGTCCATCTTGGTCGCCGTCGCAAGATTCAGCGTGATGGCGTTGTTGAGAAGGATGTCGAGCCTGCCGAATTCCTTCACCGTTCGCTCGACCATGCGTCGCACTCCAGCGGATTTGCTGACGTCGGCCTTGATGAAGATGGCTTGTCCGCCATGGGAGTTGATGCGTCGGGCGACGTCCCTCCCTCCTTCTGCATTCACGTCCACTACTGCGACGGCGGCGCCCTCGTGAGCCAGCAGCTCGGCGGTCCCCTCGCCAATCCCGGAGGCGCCGCCTGTGATGATGGCGACCTTGCCGGCTACTCTATCTGTCGTGGTCATGTTCTTCTACCTCATCTTTCTATGCGGTTGCCGACTATGAGATCTGTGTCGTCCACTGTACGAGGACCCGCGCCAACTCGGCGTAGACATCCTCATCACTCTTTCGAGTCCGCTTCAGAATCTTGAACCCATGATCCGCAGTCTCGATCAGGTGCAGTGTGGCCTTGGGGTGTTTCTCGACGACCGGTTCGAGTAGATCCAGGTGGCCGAGGTCGTCGCGCGTGCCAGAGAGAAACAACATGGGTACGGTGACCTCGTCCAGATGGTCGGCCCGCTCGATGCCGGGTTTGCCTGCCGGATGCAGAGGGAAGGAGAAGAAAACGATGCCCTGCACGTTCGGCAGGGGGGCCTCTGCAGCCGCATTCGAGGTCATGCGTCCAGAGAAGGAATGTCCGCCCGCCAACAGGTTCAGTGTGGGGGCGGCGTTGTGGGCCGCCACACAAGCGGCCCGTACCGTCGCGAGGGTGATGGTCCGCGCATCACGCCCACCGCCGCGCTCCATGTAGGGGTGATTGTAGCGAAAGGTGGCGATGCCGGCGTCGGCCAGATTCTCTGCGATGGCCTGCAGATTTCGATGGCGCATATTGGTGCTTGCGCCATGGCCGAGCACGACGAGCCAGTCGGCGCCCTCAGGCTGCAGCAACAAGGACGAGACCTCGCCCTTGTCGGGGTGAGCGAGGAATCTCCCTTCGGTTTCTTCGTAACTCACTTGAGAGCTCACTGGGCAGAATCTCCGGAGGAGTTCGTGATGAGTCGAGCGCCTTTCTTGCGAGTGAGGTAATTCCACCCCCACTCGGCGAGAACTCTCAGCTTGTTGTCGTATTCGATCAAGTAGGCAATGTGCACAAGCAGCCAGGTGAGCCACGCCAGGTAGCCACCGAAGCGCACCGGGCCTGTCTCACAGACGGCCGCATGCCGTCCGATTACTTCCATCTGTCCCTTGTCCACGTACTTGAACGACTGAGGCGACTTGCCGCTTTGGCGTCGGAGAATCGCACGGGCCACAAACCGTCCGCCCTGCATGGCGACGGGGGCAATCCCCGGCAGTGGGTTTCCCTCCTGCTCTCGATGGGCAATATCGCCGATCACATGGATCTCGGGATAGCCGGGCACGGTGAGTTGCTCATCCACCACGATCCGTCCCTGGCGGTCCTGATCGGCCCCCGTGGCCGTTGCGAGCCGATCACAAAGCGGCGTCACCTTCATCCCCGCAGCCCATAGCACGGTATGGGTTTCGATGGTCTCGGGCCCTGTCTCTGTCTCGATGACCACCTTGTGGTCATCGATCTCCCGGATCATGGCCGACATACGCACATGGACACCGAGTTTTTCCAACGAGCGCCGGGCCTTCTGCGACAGATCTGATGGATACGGTGGCAGGACCCGATCGGATCCTTCGAGGAGGATGATTTCCGCCTGATTGGACTCGAAGGTGCGAAACTCTCCACGCAACGTGGAATGGGTCAATTCAGCGATCGCCCCCGCCAGTTCCACACCGGTGGGTCCGGCGCCGATGATGACAAAACGCAACCACGCATCGCGTTCTGACGAAGGGGCGGTCTCAGCTTTTTCGAAGGCACCGAAGATGCGGCTGCGGATGTCGAGGGCGTCTTCCACCGTCTTCAGGCTGCCCGTTACCCGCTGCCAGTCTATCGCTCCCGAAGTAGTGGTACTGCATGCCTGTGGCGACGATCAGGTCGTCGTAGGCGACGACGTCTCCGCTTTCCAGCAGCACGTGGCGCTGATCCACGTCGATCGAATCGACATGGGTGGCCAAGACACGCGTCCTCCGATGTCGCTTCACGATAGCTCGCAAGGGGGCGGCTACATCGCCGGGCGACAGGCCCCCTGTGGCCACCTGGTACAGCAAGGACTGAAACAGATGGAAATTCCGGTTGTCGATCAGCGTGACTCGTATGTCGGCCTTGCCCAGGACCTTGGCCGCGTAGAGTCCGCCAAAACCCCCACCGATAATCACGACATGGTGGTCGGCTGCCTCTGCGGGCGGATCGATTGAATTCATCGTCGGAGCTTGCACCTTGGCTGTCGGGTCGGGGCGGTGGCAATCAGGGTCGCCAGGAACATCGCTTTCCTCTTTCATATAGACACGGCGCCCGGCGCCGCAAACGGCACGGCGCATAGGCGCCGCAAACCGGAGCGAATGAAAATGAAGATCACCGATGTCGACGTCATCCCCTTTCAGGTTCCACGAAGGCCATTCCGCCACGGTGAGATTCTGCCGGAGACGATGATCACGCAGACTCTCACCGTCATCCGGACCGACGAGGGTGTGGAGGGATACTACCTCGGGGGTGCGGGACACGGCGATCAGGATGGCCTCGAACCGCAGGATCGAGCCGCACTCCGGGGTGGGATGAAGGCCAAGATCCTCGGTCAGGACCCCTTCGATCGAGAGCGAATCTGGCACTGGATGTGGGTGAGCAACACGCAGGAGAATCTGCTCAGCGTCATCGACATGGCTTTGTGGGATCTCCAGGCAAGACACTTCGGCGTGCCCGTCCACAAACTGCTTGGGGGGTGTCGTGATCGGGTGAAGGCGTACGCCAGCACCTATCCCAACATGGGTGGACCAGAGGTCTACGCAGATCACGCGGCGGCCTGTAAGAAACGCGGTTATCTGCACTACAAGATCCATCCCTACTACTTCTGGGACCCGGCCACAGGCGAGCCGGACCCGGGTCGACCCTCCCATATCAACTGGGACATCGAGTGCTGCAGAGCCGTGCGCGCCGCCGTGGGTGACGACATGGTCCTGAGTTTCGATCCGTGGGGGACCTATCGCACCTACGAAGAAGCGGTGAAGGTCGGTCGTGAACTGGAGAAACTCGACTTCTATTGGTATGAGCACCCCATGAACGAGTACCGAGTCAGTGCTTACGAGAAGTTATGTGCCGAGTTGGACATCCCGATTCTGTCGCCGGAGATCGCCGCCGGGTCGATCTACACCCGCGCCGACTGGATCCGACGCGGCGCATCGGACATGAGTCGTATCGATGTGCTGCGGGGCGGCATCACCGGCGTCAGCAAGATGGCAGGCATCTGCGAAGCCTTCGGTGTGAAGTGCGAAATCCACATGAGTGGGCATGCGAATCTGCAGATCCTTGGCGCCACCAGTGAGGATGTGTGTGAATACTATGAACGGGGCTTGCTGGCGCCGGGTGTCGATGAAGAGACGCCCTTGCCCTACCTGGAAGCTGTGTGTGATCCACTTGATGACGATGGCTACGTCACCGTGCCGACGGAGCCGGGCATGGGGTATCGATTGATCTGGGACTACATCGACCAACATCGGGTCAAGGAATGAACCAGTGAGCCCTCTGTGTCTGTTGCCAACCTGAGCCATATCGAGTGCAAAGGGTGACATCGTCTGCTGGAGGCTGTCTCGTCTGCCTCTGAAAGCGCCGCTGGTTTCGAGTTTGCGGGTAGATCTGTTCAGGTTGCTGTTTTCACTGTGCAGAACTACAATTCGTCAGGAGCATCAGATGGCAGATACCGCCGACAAAACACAGGCTGAAGACGAGGGCCGACAAGACATGCGTTGGGGGCTCAATTACCTGCGTCAGGACCTGCACGAACACCGGGAAGCAACGGCGCGGGAGTTTGAGTCTATTCGCAGCCGTTTCGACCGGATGGACGACCGCTTCGATCGGATGGATGGACGTTTGGACCGGAGCGAATCGAGGTTTGACGACCTTCAGCGAGCGATTCGGGAACAAGGTGATCGTCTCACCGGACGGATAATGATGCTTTTCGGCTTGAGCACGACCATCATACTGGCAGCGATCAAGTTGTAACTCAAGGTTCCACGGCAATCCTCAGGGCTGCGTCCAAATCATGGATAGCGGCCTCTTTCATTCATGCAGGAGAACGAGTGCGATGGGACCGCACGAACCCTTTCGTGGTGTGTTTCCGGTACTGCTGACACCGATCGGTGACGATGGCGAGGTCATCGAGGAGGACCTCGCACGTCAGGTCGAATTCAGTGTCGAGGCAGGTGCCCACGGTCTGGTGTATCCGGTCCTAGGGTCAGAATTCCAGTTTCTCACCGATACCGAACGGCGGCGCGGGATGGAGATCGCCGTCAAGACCGTCGCCGGTCGCATACCCGTCGTTGGCGGTGTCGCTGCTCCGAGTCGCCAGGTGGCCGTCGAATGTGCCAAGGCTGCTGCTGATACCGGCGTCGATGCGGTCATCGCCCTGCCTCCCTATATCAGTTTCGGCAACCGCGACGAGAACCGAGCCTACTACGAAGACGTCGCCGCCGCAGCGGGTCGGCCGATGTTCATCCAACATACCTCAGCGGGCATGGACGCCCGTTTCCTGCAGGAACTGCTGCGCGAGGTCGAGCATATCCGCTATCTGAAAGAGGAAATGCAGCCGAGTGCACATCAGATCAGCGCCGTTCTTGCGGGCATCGGGGATGACTGTGACGGCGTATTTGGCGGTGGGCACGGACGCTGGATGCTGTCGGAACTCCATCGCGGCGCCCATGGGTTTATGCCTGCCACTGAGGCGGTGGATGTGCATGTGCAGGTCTGGGAGGCCTGGCAGCGTGGGGATGAAGCAGAGGCCCGGCGCATCTACCGGCACCTGCTGCAACTGATCAATCTCATTCTGTCGATGGGATTACCTGTCTGCAAGACGCTGCTGGTGCGACGGGGTATCTTCACGAGTGCCGCCATGAGGACCCCGGGCACAGGCGCACTCGATGCAGGCGATGAACGCGAACTCGATATGATCCTGGAGGACCTGCGACCCCTGTTCCGGGTCTAAGCACGCCGGTTGGTTTTCGACCTTCGACTTTCAATAGAGAGCATGTGTGTATGTCCGACGAATCTCTGGTCTATCTGCGCGGTGAGGTCGTGCCAGCATCGGCGGCGAATATCGCGATCTACGATGCCGCCGTCGTGCTGGGGGCCACCGTCACCGATCTGATCCGCACCTTCGACGGCAAACCCTTCCGTCTGGCCGATCACCTGGCGCGGTTCGGTCGTTCCTGCCGCTATGCGCGCATCGAACCGCCCATCGACCTCGACCAGATGGCCGACGTGTGCCAGCAACTCATCGACCACAATCTGCCGTTGCAGCCCGCAGGCACCGAATTGGCCGTGGTGTTATTCATGTCACCGGGTGAGTTGTCAATCTATGCCGGTGCCGCCGGGGGTGGGGCACAGATGACACCCACGTTCTGTATCCACACGTTTCCGTTACCCTTCGAACTGTGGAGCCACTACTACGATGAAGGGGGCCACGTGGTTACCCCGTCGACCCGGCAGATACCCTCGGTCTGTATCGATCCAAAGATCAAGTGTCGCAGCCGCATGCACTGGTGGCTCGCAGATCAGGAGAGCCATCAGGTCGACCCACGTGCGGTCTCTCTCTGTCTCGATCTGAATGGGAATGTGACCGAAACAGGGGGGTCGAACTTCCTCATCGTTTCGGATGGGACCGTCGTAAGCCCGGCGTCGCACCACATTCTGCCAGGCATCAGCATCGCCACGGTGCGGGACTTGTGTGCCGAGCTTGGGATCGACTATCGTGAGAGTGATTTTCAGGTGTACGATGTCATCAACGCGGACGAAGCGATGTTGGCAAGCACACCGTACTGCCTGGCGCCGATCACGCGAATCAACGGGGTCCCCATTGGCTCGGGTCGACGGGGTCCCGTCTTCGAGCGACTCATGGCGGGTTGGAGTCAGATGATCGGGTTCGATGTGCTCGGGCAACTTGAGGGAGCGAAGCCGAACTGATGCAACGGGTTGGGGTCATTGGACTGGGGCCGATTGGGAATCTCCATGCTCGCGTCTATCGAGAGTTACCGGGTGTCCAACTGGCCGCCGTCTGCGACATTGACGCCGATCGCGCCGATACGGCGGCAAAGGCGTTCGGAGTTCCGGCTTTTTACAGTGTGGAAGCCATGCTCGACGGGGCCGATCTGACGATGACGAGTGTTGCTACCGGTGGGCACGAGTATGGCTCAGACCACCATGAACCCACGATGCAGTCTATGCAGGCGGGGCACGCCGTGCTGTGCGAGAAGCCGATCAGCAATGAGATCGGACCTGCCCAGGAGATGGTCGATCTGGCACGAGAGAAGGGGCTCTGTCTCGGTGTCGACCTAAACCACCGTTTCACGCCCGCCGCGCGTTTGGCGAAGAAGTGGGTCGATGAGGGCCGCATTGGCACACAGCTGTTCATGAACATGTCCATGTGGATTCAGAATCCGCGCGAGTCGTCCGAGTGGTTTCAGATCAAGGCTCTCCATCCTCACACGGTCGATGTGATGCGCTACTTCGGTGGCGATATCGAAGCGGTACACTGTTTCGCACTAAAGGCGCCGGGACGCTCAATCTACTCGACTGCGCAGTTCAATATGCGTTTCGCCTCCGGTTGTCTTGGTCATCTGACAGGCAGTTACGACATCGAGCGGGGTCACCCGATGGAGCGCTGCGAACTGGCGGGGACGAAGGGCCGTTTCGTCCTCGACGATATGTTCAGAGAGGTCACCTTGTTCCCGGCGGGCGATCTGGAGAAGACGGTCTTCAGCAATCCGATCTTCGGTGGCATGCGCGACTTCGAAGACACCTTTCGCAATCGTCTAGGCGCTTTCGTCGACCAGTTGAACGGCGGGGTCTCACCCGATCAGATTGATGGCTCTGGCGAAGACGGTCTGAGGGCGCAAAAGGTTCTGGCGGCGGCCATCGAATCGGTGACGACGGGCGACACGATCCAGGTGGCCAGATGAAGGCAGGGGCGCGACCAGGTGACGCGGAGTCGAGACACATGACGGGGGACCGAGAAAACACCATCGATCGACTCGTGGCGGCACGCCGTGAGCGGGTCCCACCCGGTCAGAAACTGACCGAGAACTTCCCCGTGCTGGATCTAGGGGTGAAACCGAAGTTCCACGAGAAGCACTGGCGTTTCGTCGTGGAAGGGGAAGTCGCCCAGCCCCTCGATGTGGGCTGGGAAGAGTTTCAGCAATTGGCGTCCAAGGTCGAGCAGACCTCCGACTTCCACTGTGTCACCACCTGGTCCAAGCTCGACGTGGCCTGGGCGGGGCTTCGCTTCGCAGATTTGGCAAGCGTGGTTCAGCCGACTGAGTCGGCGAAGTTTGCCATCATGCACTGTGGGGACGGATATACGACCAATCTGCCACTCGATGATCTGCTGGCCGAAGATGTCCTGCTCGCCTACGGGCTGGACGGCGCCGCTCTGCCCATCGAACACGGTGGCCCCCTGCGGCTGGTCGTGCCCAAACTCTATGCGTGGAAGTCCGCCAAATTCCTGAGGAAACTGGTCTTCCAGTCGGAGGACTCTCCGGGGTATTGGGAAGAACGGGGATATCACCACCGTGGAGATCCATGGCAGGAAGAGCGGTACAGTTAGTACGTGTGACTGGTACGGGTGACCGGTTCAGGAACTGAGGCGGATCTCGTCGCCCTGAGCGGCAGCGCTCACAGGAACACGTCGATCGGCATAGGAGGCGACGATGGCATCGATTTCATCGTCGCTGCGATCGGGGTGGTGGTGGAACAACATGACCCGGCCCACGCCTGCCATTTCACCGATGCGGACCGCATCGGCATCTGAGGAGTGCCCATCGCTCAGATCTTCATCCGCCGTGTGGTGAGCGTCGTGGATCAATAGGTCGGCACCTTCCGCCAGATCGAGGGCCGCATCCTGATGTTCTGTGGCGGTATAGTCGATGTCGGGCAAGTAGGCGAGGGTTCCACCGTCGTTCTCGATCCGGTAGCCCAGACACATATCCGTATCACCGTGGTGGATCTGCCGGGTGCGCACATGCACACCCCCAATCGAGATGGACTCGGTCTCCAACTCGTGCACCGTCAACAGAGCGCCGATGCTGTCGTCGAAGAAATTGGGGACCGGGCAGTAGGCTCGCTCCATCTGGCACAGCAGCGAGTCGCGCAATCCCCGGCCATTGCCTGTGCGACCGTAGATGCGGATGTGGTTGCCTTCGATGAGGAGCGGTGTGAAGAAGGGGATGCCCTGGATGTGATCCCAGTGGAGGTGGCTCAAGAGCACGTGCGCCTCGCCGCCGGAAGCGAATCCTTCACCCATCAGACGCTGGCCCAGCCAATGGAGGCCAATACCGGCGTCGAGGATGATGACCTCACCCGCGGTGCCCCGAACCTCGACACAGGGTGTGTTCCCACCGTATTGGCTGGTGGTGGTACTCGGATTGGCTACGGAGCCACGTGTGCCCCACAACTTGACGCGCAAATCAGCGTCCTTCGCGGCGAGTGATGGCGGGACTCGCTCCGCGCCGTTTGGATGAGCCTGACCGACAACGCGGTCGCTCAGAGTGAGATTTCGACGCCCTCGCGTGCTGCATGCAACTGAATACCCTCAGAAACAGCGGCAGGCCGATAACGTTCGACAATCCCATCCATGTCGCTGTCCGCCCGTCCTGGGCGATGATGGAAGAGCCAGACGCCAGAAGCATCCACCTCCGCAGCGAGACGGAGGAACTCATCCGGACAGCTGTGTCCCCAGAGGGGTTCGTACTCCTCAGGCAAGAAAAACGTATCACAAACCAGTAAATCTGCACTGTGACCCAGGTCACGTGCGTTCTGTCGCAGTTTCTGCAGCCACTTGGTCTCGTTTGCATCCTCCCCAAGTCCGTCGGCATGCAAGACGGCACCATCCAGGTCGGTATCACAGATGTAGGCGAGCACGTGATCTCCAGAATCCACGCGATACCCGGCGGCGACTCCAGGGTGATTCAGCCGCCGACAGGTCACCTGGGCGGCGCCGATCTCAAAACAATCGCCGTCCTCGTGTTCGACGAACTCGAGATGAGCGCGAACATCCTTCAACGATCTCGACGAGAAGGGCGGCTGCTGCTGGCCGGCGAAGATCTCGTTCAATGTCTGGTTTGGATGGCGCAGGCTGTGAACCCGGACACTGACCCCTTCCTGATCCAACTGAGGCAGGTAGGGGAACCCCTGGATATGATCCCAGTGAGCATGGCTCAGCAGTAGATCGACTTGCTCAACCCCGCGATCGGCCAACGCCTGTCCGGCACCACGGATTCCAGTGCCCGCATCGATCAGAATCGTGCGACCAGCGACTTCAACTTCGAGACAGGGTGTATTGCCACCATAGCCAACTGCGTGCCCTTCGGCGACAGGAAACGAACCCCGTACTCCCCAGAAAAGGATCTTCATGGACGGCGCGGCGTCTGGTAAGTGGTGATCGGCAGGTATGACCATTCGACTCTGTGAGCGGCCGCCAATGTATACAGGATCTCTTGATTTCACAAGCACTTGGGGCCGTTCCGGCGAAGACGAGAGCTGTTCATCCGGCCCATGCGACCACGTTTACGAAGGGTTGTGCCTTTCGTATACTCGATTCGAGATTACAACCTCTACGTAAGGGATGTTCAAGCATGGCCTCCAGCGCCGACGACACGCAAGCCGCCTCTGAGGTGGCACCCGCCACAGCACCTGCAAACAGGGCGGGTGGATTCCAGGAGTACAGCACCTCCATTCTCGTCGCCGTTGGGTTGGCCCTGCTGATCCGCAGCACCATCGTGCAGGCGTTCTACATTCCATCCGGTTCGATGGAGGACACGCTCTACATCGGTGACTATCTGCTGGCCAACAAGTTCGTCTACGGTGCACCCATCGAAGTGCCCCTCGTCGATGCCCCGCTCATGCGATTGCCGGCGTTACGCGATCCACAGCCAGGCGACATCGTCATCTTTCGATCGTTGGAGGAGGTAGGTCGTGACCTGATCAAGCGCTGCGTCGCGGTGGGCGGCCAGACGGTCCAGATTCGCGACAAGAAGCTCTATGTCGATGGCGTGGCCATCGATGATGCACCGGATGGAAAATATGTAGATCCCGTGATCTATCCGGCACGGTCCCGTGTGCGTGACAATTATGGTCCCCTCACGATACCAGAAGGTCACTTCTTCATGATGGGGGACAATCGCGACAGAAGTCGCGATAGTCGGTATTTCGGCCCTGTGCCTCGCGAGAAGATCAAGGGGAAGGCCATGATCATCTACTGGTCCTCTACTCTCGTGTCAGGGCCCCTGCATCGACTACCTCAGATGCTGGCCGATGCCGGCAATTTCGCCTGGAACCTACCCTCACTGCCTTTTCGTACTCGCTATTCCCGCCTGGGGACGGTGATTCACTGACAGCCGATGAGTGATCGAGAGTTTTTCGAGTCCGGTGACGCCGAGCAGCGACGGCGCGACGCCGAAGATCCCGGGCGCGCCGGGATGGGCTACGATTCCGATCCCGGTCAGGTCGATGACGAACCTCTTGCTCTGGTAGACCAGATCCTGATGACGGTACCCGAGCGGGATCCGTCACGTCCGCTGCTGTATCAATTGCGGCGACTGCTTCTCGAGCGTGAAATCACATTCCAGGAGGCGCGGCGTGCTCTGGTCGAACTCGAGGGTGCTCTGGAGAAAGTGACAGCCCCTGCCAATCGCGTGGGCATCTTCCTCGGATCGCCAAAAGACGGAATTGCCAACGTGTGGGTGGGCGGTTCGGAATACTACGCCAACATCGACTCCCGTCTGGATCCGAGCGATCTCGATGTGGGGGCTCGCATTCTGATCAACGAAGCCTATGCGGTGGTCGGAACGCTGGGTTATCCCCCGGGAGGCCCCGTTGTTCGCATCGCGGATCTGCTCGACGAAGGCCGTCTGCGCATCGGCCAGGAACATGGATCCAGCGATACGGTGCTTGAGCGGTCGGCGTCGCTGGAGGATGTAGATCTCAAGGTGGGCGACGAGGTGCGCGCAGATCCGGCGATGAAGGTGGCCATCGAGCGACTGACCTCCAGCGAAAGCAAGGAGTACTTCCTCGAAGACATTCCGCCCCTGCCCTGGACAAAAATCGGCGGCCAGGAAGAGGCGATTCAGGCCATTCGCGACACGATTGAGTTGCCGGCCCTGCATCCGGAACTCTTCGAGAAATTCCAGTACTCCACACCCAAGGGATTTCTGCTCTACGGACCGCCGGGGTGTGGCAAGACCCTGATCGGCAAGGCGACAGCGTTCAGCCTCGTGCAGCACCTGCGTGAAGAAGAAGGCCTCGAGGTGAAGGAATACTTCATGCATATCAAGGGGCCGGAGATCCTCAACATGTGGCTTGGTGAGACCGAGCGTATGGTCCGCGAGATCTTCAGTCAGGCGCGCCGCAAACGCAGCGAAGGGTATCTCCCCTTTATCTTTATCGACGAAGCCGAGTCGATCCTCGGTACGCGCCGCTCGATGCGCTCCCATCACATCGCCAACACTGTGGTCCCCATGTTCTGCACGGAGATGGATGGCATTGAATCTCTCCAGGATGTGGTGATCATTCTCGCCTCGAATCGTCACGACCTGATCGATCCGGCGATCCTGCGACCGGGTCGAATCGATCGCAAGATCAAGGTCTCCCGTCCTGACATGGACTCGGCCAAGCAGATCCTGGGTATCTATCTCACCGATGATCTGCCCATCGAAGCAGAGGCGATCACCGAACATGGCAGTGAGGCTGCCGCACGCGATGTCTTCATTGAGCAGACGACAGTTGCCCTCTTCGCACGAACGGAAGAGACCAAATTCCTTGAAGTCTCTCTGCGCAGTGGTCGAACCGAGAGCCTTCACTTTGGCGATCTGGCCAGCGGTGCGCTCATCGACAACATCGTGCAGCGCGCCAAAGAGGCAGCGATCAAACGCGCCATTGCCGATGGGCAGGTCGAGGCGGCGGGGCTGTGTCTGGAAGACCTTCTCGGCGCTGTTCGCAGTGAGTACCGCGAGAACGAGGTCTTTCCGCCTTCCGACAGTGTCGCCGACTGGCTCACGCTGCTCGACTATGACCCCGAGAACGTCGTGCGTGTCGCTCCCGTGACCGCCTCCGACGAACGGGAGCCGCCGGTCAGCACCGGGACCGTCATTTGAGCCCTGATACGCCGGCCGAGAAGGTCAGGACATCGACGGGACAGGTCTCGCGGGTGTTCGGTCTGGAGACCGAGTTTGGTATTCAGGTAGACGATTCCACCTCTTCCCTCGACGTGGTGGTGGAGTCGATGGAGTTGATCCGCTGCTTTCTGCAGCGCGACTTCGTGGCTCGTTGGGACTATCGCCTCGAGAATGCGCGACGCGACATGCGTGGCTTCGAGGTGGACGAACTTCTCAACGACACCGACGAGACGGTCCATCTCCAGAAGGATCGCGCACGCAAAATTCCGCTCAGTGAGCTGAAGAGTGATCTCATCATTCCCAATGGTGCGCGCCTCTATAACGACCATACCCATCCCGAATACTCCACCCCCGAGTGTCTGAGTCTGCGCGATCTGGTTGCATCTGATCGGGCCGGTGAACGCATCCTGCTGCATTGCGCACAGAAGCGGACCGAGCAGCGGTCGGATGGCACCGTGCGCCTCTACAAGAACAACACGGACTTCGATGGCCATTCGTATGGCTGCCATGAGAACTACCTGTTGCCGCGTCAGATGCCCTTCGACGACGTGATCCAGGCGCTACTGCCCTTCGTCGTGACCCGTCAGATCTTCGCCGGGGCGGGCAAGGTCGGCGTCGAAGCGGATCGTAAAGCAGACCAGGCGGTCTTCCAACTCGCCCAGCGTTCCGACTTCTTCGAGGTCATCGCCAGCGTCGACACAATGACCCGGCGTCCGCTGGTCAATACACGCGACGAGCCCCACGCCGATCCGACGTTGTATCGACGGCTGCATATCATCATTGGCGACGCCAACATGTGTGAATGGGCGACGGCACTGAAGGTGGGGACCATGCGACTCATCCTTCAGATGCTTGAAGCCGGGCAACTCCCATCCATGCCATTGGCCGATCCCATCGGAGCCGTCAAGTCGATCTCACGCGATTCTTCTCGACGCTGGGAATGCGAATTGGAGGATGGCACTCCGTCGACAGCCCTTGAGATTCAGCAGCGCTACCTCGACCACGCCCGATCGTTGGCCGCCGGTCGCGACGAGGAGACGGACTGGGTCCTTACACAGTGGCAGGTCGCCCTCGAGGCTCTGGCGACAGACGCAGAGCAACTGGTTGGACGCTGTGACTGGGTCACGAAGAAGTGGCTCCTCGATGCCTTCGCCGAGGCAGAGGATCTCGACTGGGCCAAGGAAGAGGACCGTGCCTGGCTGCAGAGCCAGGATCTGGAGTATCACAACATCGACCCCCACGAGGGACTCTTCCTGCTGCTGGAAGCGTCCGGCGACACGGTGGAACGGATCACCGACGACGCCCATGTGGAGAGATCGATGGTTCAGCCGCCCGCTGATACGAGAGCCTGGTTTCGTGGAGAGGCGTTGGCTCGGTTCTCTGATCAGATTCGCTCGCTGAACTGGGATTCCATCGAATTCGAAACCGCAGATGGCCGAGTGGCTGTCATCGATCTGAAAGGTTGTGTCGATGGAGATACGGCGGCTATCTTCAACGTACAGTTGGACCGTGCCAATTCCGTCGAGGAATTGATCGCCTCCTGCGCCGCGGCGCGGGTGTGAGAGCAGACGCGAAAGGAGACGCACATGGGCCCTGAAACGAGTATGAGAGATCGCGCGCCCCGTCCGACGAAGCCATTGGGCGACGGAGATGGCGGCGGCGACGAAGAGGGACCGCGACGACCAAAGGTCGAGCGGCCCAACACCGACGATGTGTTGCGGCGCATGCGCAAGGTCGATCCCAATCAGGCACGCCGATATCGTCAGCGGACCGGCGAGTGAGCCTTGAGCAGCGGAGGTGACTGGCGGACTACACCCGCTGCGGCATTGACCGATGGCAGTGACTTTCTCCATCTGCTGAAGGAGAATGGCCACAGTGCGCCGTCGACGACGTCCCAACACGCGGGCACGATCGATACCCCCACAGAGGGGACGACGATTCTTGCGATCCGATACCGTGAGGGTGTGCTGGTCGCCGGAGATCGACGAGCGACAGCCGGCAATGTCATCGTCTACGATCGAGCCGCGAAGGTGCTGTCCGTCGACGACCGCTCCGTAATGGCTCTGTCCGGATCCCCCGCCAGTGCGTACGAGATTGCCCGGCTCCTCGAGATCTCCTTCCAGCATTATCGACGCACGCAACTTCAGGAGTTAAGTCTGGATGGGCGTCTGCGCACGCTCTCCAGACTGCTGCGTGACAATCTGCCCATGGCTATGCAAGGCATTGGCGCCGTCGTGCCGATCTATGCCACGTACGAGGACGGCAACCCTCGCGAGGGTACCGAGGCAGGTGGGAAGATCTTCTTCTACGACGTTCTCGGGGCGACCTTCGAGTCCGTCGATTTCTGCACCACCGGATCAGGATCTCCCATCATTCGAGGCGCCCTCTACTACCAGAATCGTTGGGAGCAGCCCTTCGTCGAACGCGACGAGGCTCAGGCCCTGCTGCTGGTCCTGAAAATGCTCGAGACGGCGGCCGAGTTCGATACGGCCACCGGCGGTTTCAGTGCCACAGCGGCGATCTATCCGCAAGTGATGCGAGTGACGCGCGACGGCATTTCGGACATCGATGACGAGACGTTGGCGCAGACCTATCGTGCGGCCAACGTCTCAGGATAGGTTGCTCGATGCTTGAAGAACCCTATCGCTGGGTCGAGGCGATTCGAAATCGTCGTGAATACCTCGAAGACCAACTCGCCGGCGCCAGTCCCGTCATCGCCTGCCGCTACGCCGATGGGTTGCTGCTGCTGACGACCACACCTGGGCCACGCAAGATCTTCGAGGCTTACAATCAGATCGCCTTCGCAGGCGTCGGTCATCCGGCCGACATCGAGAAACTGCGCAAGTCCGTCATCGATATTGCGCACCTCGAGGCGTTCAATCTTTCCGCCCGTGATGTCTCGCTGCAGCGACTCGTGAACTTCGGCGTCGGTCCCCTGATGAAGGCAGCGTTCGACGAGATCTTCCGTTCTCCCTTCATCGCTCGGGTGATGGTGGCCGAACTCGATCCGACACAGGAAAGGGAAACCTTCTACACAGTCGATGCGGATGGAAGCTTCACAGGCGCCGATTCAGTGGCGGTGATCGCCGGTACACCGGAGGTGGCAGACGCCATTCGCGCCCATCTGTCTCAGGACACAGCAGACCAGCCCCTCAAACAGGCCCTTCGTTCCTGTGTCAGCGCCTGGGGCGTCGGGCGTCTGCGCGGCGAGGCGGCCGCCGAAGAACTGGATGAACCGACCTCTGCTCAGATCGCGGAGGCGATCACCAGCGCCCTGGAATCGGTTCACCTGGAGGCGGCCGTCCTGGACCGTACCCTGCCCACGAAGACGAAGTTCCGTCTTCTCGACGAGCCGACTCTGGCAGCAGCGGCAGATGCGGCGACAGACGTCTCAGGCAGTGGCTCATGAGACGTGCCACACCTCCCTCCGTCGCTACGACACCGGGGCGTTAGTCCCGCAGCATACCTATGCGCAACCGTATCTACGGTCTCGAGGTCGAGTTTGGCTGCATGCCGCCGGACACCGATCCCTTCCTGAGCCCAGACTTTATCTCTGCCAAGACGAAGGATTGCGTCTTCTATCGCGAGGGCTTGGGTATCGTGGACATCCACTATCGTGGACGCGATGAACCACCGGGCAATGGCGGGTTCCTCTTCAATGGCGGCCGATTCTACATCGACATGGGCCACGTCGAATACGCCACTCCCGAGTGCCGAGGCCTTTTCGATCTGGTCGCCTCTGACAGAGCGGGGGAAGTGATCGTGCAACGTGCCCTAGACCAACTGGGACTGGCGTCGGAGGGCGGGTTCTTCAAGAACAACATCGATCACTACACGGGTGCCACCTTCGGTTGTCATGAGAACTATCTGGTACGCCGCGATGTGCCGTTCTCACAGGTTCTGCTGCCGGCCATCCTGCCCTTCTTCGTCTCCCGCCAGATCTACGCCGGTGCCGGTCGCGTGGGTTGTCATACGGACATCTTCGAATACGGAGGGACCGAAGAAGGAGAGGTGACCTACCAGATCTCGCAGCGGGCAGATCACATTGTCACCGAGATCTATCAGTGGATCCAGTTCTCCCGGGCCATCATCAACACGCGCGATGAACCCCTGGCCGACTGGGGGTTGTACCGGCGGCTTCACCTGCTGGTGGGTGACTCTAACATGTCCGAGTACGCCACGGCCCTGAAAGTGGGCACCACAGCGCTCATGCTTGAGTTGCTGGAAGAGCGGATCATTCCAGAGGTGAAACTCCTCGACCCCGTGCAGGCGATTCGCGATATCTCTCGAGATCTCGACTACAAGTGGGTCGTGCAGCTGGAAGACGGATCCTTCACCACGGCTCTGGAAATCCAGCGTCAGTATCTACAACTGGCCGAGCAGTACTTACGTGGCAAGGACGAAGAAGGCGACTGGGTTCTGGACGAGTGGCGCTTCGTACTCGATGGGCTGACGCACGATCCCATGTCCCTGATGGATCGTCTCGACTGGGTCACCAAGAAGTGGCTTCTAGAGGCCTTCATCGCCGATGAGGGTTTGGAGTGGAACGATCCATGGCTGCAGTCTCTGGATCTGGAGTATCATAACATGAATCCAGAGAAGGGCCTGTATTTCGATCTGCGAGACCGCGGTCTGCTTCGACGTCTTGTCGACGACGAACAGGTGAATTCGGCGATCGTCAATCCGCCCCAGGATACTCGCGCTAAGGCACGATCAGAGGTGATGCGATCCCTGACAGGGCAAAAGGCACGGTATGTCATCGACTGGGATTCGATCTACGTCGAGGACGAGAAATACCTGAATCTGGACGATCCCTTCCTCACCTACGAAGGCGAGGCGAAAGCCTTTATCGAAGAGGTCGAGAGGCCCGACGATGTCGGCACATTCGGGGCCGAAAAAGAGCCGAAAGATGGACCCGAAAAATCTTCTTGAACCGGGAGGGCCGACTCCGTACCTTACCGAGTAGAGGATTAGGGCGTTGTTCCCTAAGGTTAACGGCCAGAGTAGGATATGGAGATCCAAGCCACCGGGAGGGTGATCGACGGCAGCGCGCTGGCGCGCGGTAAGGACCGTCCACTCGATCGAGTCTCTGAAGACGCGGTCGCTCCCGATCCAGATCGCGCCATCGAAACGGCGCGGCGTACGGTCATCAACCGTGCCGCTGCACGCAGTCAGGCGAACCGTGTCAAAGACGGCCAGAGTCTGAGTGCGCTGAAGGCTACCGGTGGGCCTCCTGCCGGGGCTCTGTCCACCAGCAGTTTGACGGCAACCTCCGATAACGATCGCTCTCGTACCTCGCTCTTTGACCTGCCCAGTTCGGGTGGTGCCGTGATCGATCGCATGCGGGGTCAGGTTCGCCCTTCCAGTCCTCTGAATGGGCTTTTGGGTGGCAGCAGTGACGGTCTCTCGTCATCCAGCGCGCTGAACCGCGGATCGACGGGTGGGCTGCTTGGCGACGATGACGGGCCCGGTCTGCTAAGTGGCTTCGTCGGTGTAGACAACAGCAATCCCCTCGGAGGTCTGAGTCGAGGGCCCATGTCCCTGTCTTCCGCCCAGGAGCTGACGAGTGGTCTTCGCTCGAATCTCAGCCGCATCAGCAACAGCAGTCGTTCTCTGCTCCAGGTCAGCAATCCACTGCGCACGAGTGGTGGGTTCGGCCTGCAGCTACCTACCTCGAGCCTCAACCTCCTCGGCTGATCCTTTCCGTCTTGCGTGCCCATCTCGGCTTCGGCACGCTCTGTCTCCTGTTGTGTCTATCCGTCACCCCGTCGTTGGCGTCGGATGTTTTTGTTTGTGCCACGCCGCAGTTTCCGGCTCAGCTCCAGCGGTCACAGATCGGGCGCAGCAAGGTGGCCCAACAGGTCGGTACCAGCGCGAGGGGCACCTTCAGCGCGATGGTCGTGTTCGCCCGGTTCGCCGACGAAGCGACAGCGGACAACACGAAACCTGTGTGGGCGGACGATCTGTTCGACCCAACCCTGCAAGGTTCCTTCACCCACTTCTACGACGAGATGTCCCGCGGCCAGCTGAGTGTGGCGGGTGAGGTCCTGCCGAAGCGCTATGTGTCGTTGTCGCCCCGTCAGGACTATCTGGCCACCGAAACGGGTGGTTTCGGTGATTTCGGCCGATTCAATCTCGAGATCCTCGAACAGGCTGATCGAGATGTCGACATGGGCCGGTTTGACAACGACGGACCCGACGGAATCCCCAACTCGGGGGATGATGACGGCTACGTCGACGTTCTGTTCATCAACCTACTCACCGTACCTCGCGGATTCTTCATCGGTGGCGCCACGGGCCTGGCCTCGCTTGGCCTGCTGACAGACTTCCTCAGCGATGATCCCGCCGCAAACGGGGGCGTGATCCGAGTACGCAGTCAATTCTCCGGGTTCGGCGGTACGACGCAGCGAGGTCACGTCTTTTCGGTGACGGCGTCGACCATGTGCCACGAATTTGCCCATGTGCTGGGTCTTCCCGATCTGTTCGATCAATCGACGGTGACCGCCACGGGCAAGATCGATCCGAAAGTCGATTCGGCAGGGATCGGCAAATGGGGGTTGATGGGCCTGGGCACTCTCGGCTGGGGCGTGGAGGATGGCCCGAATGCCTTCAGCGCCTGGTCCCTGGCTAAACTGGGCTGGCTCGGTGTCAATAACACCCGTTTTGTGGAGGTGACCGAGTCGCTGCCGTCGCAGCAGCTGCACTCCATCGACGACGATGGTGAGGTCCTTAAGATCTCCCTGTCAGAGGATGAGTATTTCCTCATCGAGAATCGACAGTCCGAAGACAGCTACTACAATCGAAACATCCCCGGTGAGGGTTTGTTGCTCTGGCACGTCGACGAGCGTGCCGACAACGACGAGGAGCGGCACAAGCAGGTCGATCTGGTCTGCGCAGATGGCCTGTTCTCAGATCGGGGTTTTCCAGGCCTCGCAGCCGATCCCGTCGCGGGCGGTGACAACCTTGATTTCTGGGCGCGTGACGCCACCTACGCGGCAGCACACAATGGGAACGAGGGGGACGGTACCGATCCCTTCGACGGGCGCGTGTTTACACGTTTCGATGCGACAGCCAATCCGGGTGCACGTGCACACAGCGGATTCCGGCGCGGTGTTCCCGTCGGCCTCGTCCTCGACAATATCCGTGCTCTCAGCGACGGGGCGATGGAGCTGGACGTGTTGCTGCGACAGCCGGTGACGGGAAATATCAATGAAGATACGCGCTGGAGTGGGGCCATCGATGTGGACGGCGACATCGTCGTCGAAGCAGGCGTGACTCTCACGTTGGGCCCTGGTGTAGACCTCCGTTTCGCGGCCTCCGATGTGAGGGCGAGTGGTTTCGACACAACCAAGGCCGAGCTCCTGGTCTACGGCGAACTCGTGATCGAGGCGACGACGGATGCCCCCGCGCGACTGCGATCACCTGCAGGAGGGTGGCTTGGGCTACTCGTGCTGGGTGGAACGAGCCCATCACTCGAGCAGGATCTGACCTCAGGTCGCCTGCTTCTGGAGGATGCCGAACTGGGCCTCGCACGAGCGCGATTGCCTTTCGGCACCACGCGCTGGAGTGGGACGCGACGTGTGCCATGGGATCTGACGATTCCTGCCGGTGCGCGCCTCGTCGTGGAAGGGGGCACACAGATCGCCTTCGCCCCAGAGGACCTCGCAGGCACCGGTCGTCATGCGGAACTCACGGAGTGGATCGTCGAAGGAGAGCTGGTGATCGACGGGCTCGGCTCGGAAGTGTCGCTCGATGTCGACTCGCGTCAGTCGGAGGATCTGTGGTACGGGATTCGGCTGGAGCCGGACGGTTACCTCGAACTGGTCGGCGCTTCGATAGGTGCCGCTGGTTTTGGTGTTCAGGGCACCGTGACTCCCGAAGGGCAGGTCCGCATCGCCGATTCACGATTTGCCGGACTCGTCAACGGGCTGAATCTGACCCTTTTTGGCAGTGCGCAGGTGGACGGATCCACGTTCACATCGATCTCAGGCCCCGCGATCAAGGCCAGCGGCTCTGCGACGCTGAATCTGCGTAACACCACCATCGAAGACGGCGGTCAGGAGGGCATCTGGATGAGCAATGCCAACCTGGAGGCGATCCATGCGACGGTTACCCGCAACGGTCTGCTCGATGCCGAGGATCCACGGTCGGGCATCTTTGCTGAAGGAGGGGCGGGACAGCGACTCGAGATATGGGACAGCGCCATCGAGTCGAATCGGGCGCTCGGGATCGAAGCCACCAACTGGGGTGGGATCATCGAACTTCATCGCACGTCCGTCAGTTCCAATCGTGCCGATGGTGTTCGCAGCCGTCGTGCCGAACGAGTGATCTTCGAAGACATCGAGCTGTCTCGAAACTTCGGCCGTGGTGCTGAGTTGTCGTCGACGACGGTGGAGATGTGGACGACGACGGCGACCGACAACGTGGCAGGGGGGGCCTGGATGGGTGATGGAGCACGTGTCGCCGTCGACATGAGTCATTTCACCGGCAATGGGCTGGTGCTCAGCGAAACCGCCCTGGCCACAGTACGCAATAGTGAATTCAGGTCGACGGGGGTCGCGCTCAGTGTGATCAGCGCGGCGCCACAGATCGTGGGCAATCTCTTTCAGGCCAACACGACGGCGATTCGCGTGGACGGCAGCGCGGTGCCATCTTCGATTCTGGACAACACGTTCACCCGCAATGCCACGGCGATCGAAAATCGGACGGACCAGACGCTGTCGGCCAGGGGCAATTACTGGGGAACGGTGGATAGTGCAGCCATTGCAGATCTGATGTCGGGCCCCGTCGATTTCAGCGGGTTCCTCGCTGGTGAGCCGGTGGCAACCGCGAGCGAAGAGGGCTTAGAGTCACCCGTGCGAACGGCTCTTCTGGGGAACGGACCCAATCCATTCAATGGGAGTACCCTCATCCGCTTTGTCCTGGCGACGGAGGAATCGGTCGAGTTGTCGATCTACGACATCACTGGACAACGGATTCTCCATCGTTTGGCTGGGGTGTATCTGAAGAGCGGACTCCACGAGATTGCGTGGAATGGAACCGATGAGACAGGTCTGAATGTGGCCAACGGTGTCTATCTCTACCACCTCACCACGCCCGCCGGGCGGATCGGCGTGGGGCGGATGGTGCTGCTGCGCTGACCCTCATCCACACGACATGACAAACCACACTACATGACAGTAGAGAAGAGGACGGGATGAGACTCAAAGACAAGGTGGCCATCGTCACCGGGGGCGGCCAGGGATTGGGGAGAGGGATCAGCCTGCAGTTTGTACGCGAAGGTGCCAAGGTGGCCATCGCTCAACGCACGCAGGAGAAGTTGGCGCAGACGAAGGCTGACATCGAGGAACTGGGCGGTGAAGTCCTGTCCATGGAGGTGGACGTGGGCCAACCGGATCAGGTCAAGGCATTGGTGGACGCCACAGTCGACCGCTTTGGCGGACTCGACATTCTCGTGAATAATGCCGGCGTGGGGCATTGGATCCCCGTCGACGAAGTGGCCGAAACGGACTACGACCGCCTCATGGATACCAATCTGAAGGGGCTGTGGATGGGTTGCCACCACGCGGTGCCCCATCTGAAGGCACGAGGTGGCGGGGCCATCATCAACATCTCTTCCGTCCATGGAATACAGGGGGGTGAGGCGAACACGGTCTATGCCGCGACCAAGGGCGGCATCATCGGGGTGACCAAGGCGTTGTCGGCTGAGCTGTCCACGTTCAATATCCGCACAAACACGATCAGCCCCGGGGCGATCGACGTGAGCGGCGCGCTGCAGAATTGCCTCGATCGGATCAAGCCGGAGCACCACGACGAGTTCCTGCAGTTGTTTGCAGACAAGTACAATCCAGGGAGCAAGTATTTCCAGCCTCTGGAGACCATCGGTCAGCCTCAGGACATCGCCTGGTGTGCTGTCTATCTGGCCTCGGGCGAGGCTCGTTTCGTGACGGGCCAGAACATCGCTGTCGATGGGGGGGTCACGACCTATCTCAGCAATGGACCGCTGGAGGGGGCACGGCACGACAAGAGAGAAGCCCTCAAGGAAGAACTCGAAGCCTGGATCGCCGCGCACTGAACCAGTCGTATCCCGCCAGAGAATTGTGCCTGCAACTCCTTACCTTAATCGGAACGAGACCAGCTCATGAACTACGACCTACTCCTGAAGGGCGGCCATGTCATTGACCCGAAGAATTCGATCGACGAGACGCGGGATGTAGCGATCTCGAAGGGTAAGATCGCCGCCGTCGATTCGTCGATTCCAGTTGATCAAGCGGCGAAAGTGATCGACATGACGGGGCTCTACGTCATGCCCGGTCTGGTCGACATCCATACGCACATGTTCGCCTCGTCGGGTTTCCGCAATGCGTGGGCCGGTGATCGATCAGTTCTGCCCGATGGGTTCAGTTTTCGCAGTGGCGTGACGACGATGGTCGATACGGGGTCTGCAGGTTGGCGTTTCTTCGAAGATTTTCGATACCGAGTCATCGATCGTTTCGACACACGAAAGTTCGCTTTCCTCAACATCGTCGGTTGCGGCATGGTGTCGAACGACATGGAGCAGAATCAAGCCGACATGGATGTGGGCCGTGCCGTGGCCATGGGCAAGGAGCACGACGATGTGATCGTGGGCATGAAGACAGCCCACTACTGCGGCACGGAATGGATCTCCGTTGACCGCATGCTCGAGGCAGGTCGCAAGCTCGGAAAACCATCGATGGTTGATTTCGGTCTATTCCCGAAGGAACGCCCCTACTACGAACTGGTGACCGAACGCATGAGTGCGGGAGATATCACGACCCACATGTATCTGGGCGATGTTCCATGGGTCGACGCCGATGGGAAACTGCTGAGGTATCTGTACAAGGCGCGCGAGCGGGGCATCATCTTTGATGTAGGCCACGGTGGAGGCAGCTTCTGCTGGCGCAATGCCATTCCCAGCATCGAACAGGGTTTTTATCCGGATTCGATCTCCACAGATCTGCACACCAGCTGCATGAATGACGAGATGCAGGACATGACCAATGTCATGTCGAAGTTCCTCGCCATCGGATTGCCCCTGCAGGAAATCGTGAAGGAGTCGACGATCAATCCTGCCAACGAAATCGGCCATCCTGAACTCGGCCATCTGTCGGTCGGCGCTGTCGCCGACGTGACGGCGCTGAGCATCTACGAGGGTGATTTCGCCTTCCTCGATGTGCACGGGGGGCGCCTGCCCGCCAAGCAGCGTTTGCGCTGCGAGTTGACGCTGCTCGATGGAAAAATCATGTGGGACTGGAATGGTCGCACCGGTGTCGACTGGCAGGAGCTGCCAAAGCTCTATGGTGTGAGGAATCCCGACGGACTCATCATGCCGCCAGAGAGTCTCTGAGATGGGCAGGGGGAGCGTCTACGACGAGATCGGTGTACGACGCGTCATCAACGCATCGGGCAGCATGACCTATCTGGGGGGATCTCTCATCGCCCCCGAGGTGCTGGCCAAGATGGATGAGGCAGCGGGCGCCTTCGTCTTCATCGAAGAGCTTCTGGCCTGGGCGAGTGGGGAGATCGCCTCTCTGACAAAGACCGATGCAGGACTGGTGACCACCGGCTCCGCTGCAGGAATCCTCCTGTCCACTGCCGCCTGTTTGACCGGCAACGACCGCGAGCGAATGCGTGCCTTGCCGCAGACGGAGAGTTGGAAGAACGAAATCGTCATGCAGAAGCAGCATCGAATCGGCTTCGACCACGCCGTCGGCGTGGCCGGTGGGCGCATCGTCGAAGTCGGTGATGCAGCAGGGACGTCGATTGACCAGGTCAAGGAGGCTCTCTCCGACAAGACCGCCGCCATCCTGCACGTGGTCCTCGATCCGACGCCCACCGCTTCGCTGGAAGAGGTGGCCGACGTCGCCCATGGGCACGGCATTCCCGTGATCGTCGACGCCGCTGCCGAACTGCCGCCCGTGCGCAATCTGAGCGCCTTCGCCGAGGACGGGGGAGACCTGGTGATCTTTTCCGGCGGAAAGCAGGTCTCGGGACCCAATGATTCTGGGATTCTGTGTGGACGCGGCGATCTCGTGGCGGCGGCAACGGCACAGGCCTTCCCCAATGGCGGTATTGGTCGACCCCTGAAGGTGAGCAAGGAACAGATCGTCGGTCTCGTGTTTGCCCTCAAGCGATTTGCCAGCCTCGATTGGGATGCACAGGTCGAGCGCTGGCGGCAGATGGCCCAGCGTATGGCCGAGATTCTCAGCGCCGCCGCGGGCGTCGTTGAAACGGATGTCGGTTTTCCGCAAGGTGGAGGACGACCGCGGATCATCCCACGCACACGGGTCAAGATCGATGAAGCTATGGTCGGTCACACGGTCATGGAACTGGACGAGATCCTGGAGCAGGGGACCCCCGCTATCGCCGTCGGCGCACAGGCATCGCAACAGACGATCTGGCTGAATCCACAGCATCTCGAAGACGGCGAGGACGAGATCGCTGCACGGCATCTGGCGGACGTACTCGGACGTGGAGCGAGCAGNTGACAACCAGGAAACGGATNGGGGTCTGTGCCCTCATCCACGAGACAAACACCTTCGCCATCGAACGCAACGACACGATGGAGAGTGTCAACATCACTCGGGGGCCGGCGCTGATCAGTGGTGTCCATCCCAAGAGTTTTCTGGGTGGTTTCATCGAGGGCACGACGCAGGACGATGTCGAACTGATCCCAGGTGTGGGNATCAGTTTTTCGCACGGTGGCATCATCGGACAGCAGACCTTCGAGCGATGCCGTGACGAAATCATCGGCGCTCTGAGATCGATGGGTCAGCTCGACGGCGTGTTCTTCTCGCTGCACGGGGCGATGGTCGCCGAGGCGCCCTACACNGATGCTGAGGGGGAGATCGTGAGGGCCGCCCGTGATTTGCTCGGCGACGAGATGCCCATGGTGGCCACGTATGATTTTCATGCCATCATGAGTCAATGGGAGAACGAGAACATCGTGCCCTTTCCCAATGACACGAATCCACACATCGACGGATACGAGCGAGGTCTGGAGGGGGCCGACTGCCTGCTGAGCATGCTGGCGGGGGCTCTCAAACCGGTCACAAGGCGCCTCTTTGTCCCCATCATCGGGCCCAACATCGGCCAGAGCACTTGGTCGCAGATTCCCGAGCAGGAACAAGACCTCCTGCTATTTCAGTTGAACGAGGTGCGCGCTGACCTCGAGAAAACTCCCGGGGTCGTGAACATCACGATCCTCGGGGGATACGGATACGGAGATTCGTCTGACGCGGGCATGTCGATCGTCACCACGACAGATGGCGATGAGGAGTTGGCTCACCGGATGTGCGCCCAACTCGGACAACAATTGTGGGATCAGCGTGAACGGCTGCTCGAGGTGCGCCCGATCATGAGTGTCGATGACGGCGTGCGCGAGGCGATGGCCCGTGACGAAGCGCCCGTCATGCTCGTCGATCTGGGCGACGATCCCGGTAGTGCGTGCCCGGCGGACAGTCCGGCTGTGCTGGAGAGTCTGATTCGACTCGATGCGTCGGACTGCGCATTGACCATTCGCGATGCAGAGGTTGTCGCGGCGGGGTTNGAAGCGGGTGTAGGGGCCACGCTGTCGATGAAGGTGGGGGGAAAGATCGACGGCCGTTTCTACGAACCACTCGAGGTGACCGGCACGGTCAGACTCATCGATGATGGCAACTACATGATTATAGGCCCTACCCACGGAGGGTGGGGACGGGAGGTCAATGAAGACGCCTTCCGTGAAGCGCGCGTGGGACCGCGGGTTGTGCTTCGTATCGGCAACAAGATCGACGTGATCTTTTCGCAGCGTCGCACAGGCAAGGACCGCGACTTCTTCAAGAGTGCAGGGATCATCCTGGAAGAGAAGAAGATTCTCGTCGTGAAATCGAACCAGGCCCATNGAGCCTCTTTCGATCAGGTCGTGGCGAGCACGATCGAACTGGCCAGCCCAGGTGTGAGCACCGTCGACTACGGATCTCTGCCCTACGAGTATCTGCAACGTCCGATCTGGCCGATCGATCCAGATATGACCTGGTCCGCGACCTGAGCCCGAGAACGGTGGAGAGGACATGAGCGCCATCACACCCAAGCGTTATACCTGCTATCGTGCCGCATCACCGCTGAAGATCGATGGTCATCTGACGGATGGCCCGTGGAAAGCGGCCCCATGGACGGACCTTTTCGTCGACATCGAGGGCGACGCCAAGCCGCTGCCGCGGNTCGCCACACGAGCCGCCATGTTGTGGGATGACGAGTTCTTCTACTTCGCAGCAGATATGGAAGAGCCGCACGTGTGGGGGACACTGACCAAACGTGACTCGGTCATCTGCAACGACAACGATTTCGAGATCTTTCTCGATCCGGATGGCGATGGCGAACACTACATGGAGTTTGAGATCAATCCTCTGAATGCCGTGTGGGATCTTTATCTGCCGAAGGCCTACAACAAGGGCGGCAAAGCAGACCACGCCTGGGACTTCGTCGGCATCCGCCATGCCGTGCAGATCGATGGCACCGTGAACTGCGCCGACGATGAGGATCGTGGCTGGACCGTAGAGGTCGCCATTCCGTGGACGGCCATGTCAGAGTATGCAGGGTGCGACTGCCCGCCCAAAGGGGGCGACGCGTGGCGTGTGAACTTCTCACGCGTCGAATGGGAATGGGACTATCACCAGGGCGGTTATCTGCGACGCGAAGGCGTGCCCTGCGACAACTGGGTCTGGTCTCCACAAGGCGAGATCAACATGCACATCCCTGAGATGTGGGGATTCGTGGACTTTTCTGACGTCGAAAGTGTCTACGCACCAGGCAGTT
>PATE01000002.1 GCA_002712305.1 Gemmatimonadota bacterium
TGGATCAGGGCCGAGATGGTCTGCCGGCGGCTCGGGGTGTGCCTGTTGGTTGATGACCAGGGGAACGACGGGGAAGTTGTCGGACGTACGGGTTTCACCTCCCGGGCAATCCCAGACCACATCGTCGGTGCCATCACGATTGCCATCGTATCGTGCGTAGACGACGCGATAAGAAAAACTGATTGGTCTCGCTGTTTCTGATGGTGCATCGGCTCGCCGGATGTGCAGTGCCAGGATCTCCTCGAGATCCAGTTCCGTCAGATCCGTCGGTGGGCTCTGCCCCGATGAGGGGATCACCATCGCCACCAGGAGGACGCCACACCACACCACATTGCGGTTCAGTATAAATACTCGTCCCTGCTTGTAGATCGGAGGGCAAGGAGAAGGCACCAGATATCCAAAAAAGTATAAGAATCCCCACATCCCAACGCCTACAGCGACGGCTTGGTCGTCGCCTGAGATTGCGCCCTGTGTTCCGGGTTCTTCGGGTTGTGTAGATTGAGGGCCGGCAAACGAGCTGCCGACAACGAGCAAGAGAGGACCCGATGCCGGGCGACACCATGGATGTGTGCAACCCCTATCACCTGGGCGTAATCGGTGAGGTTCCCCTCAGCGACTGGGCAGTGGCCGATGCCTGGCTGAGCAGAGCTCGGGCATTGGCCGATGATCGGCGGGCCTGGTTACCCGCCCACGAGCGGTTGGCGATTCTCGAGCGAGCGCAGGCGCTGATGCGGGGGCGCTTCGACGAACTGGCCCATCAGATCGCAGATGAGGGGGGAAAACCCCTCATGGATGCCCGGGTCGAGGTAGATCGAGCGATCGACG
The DNA here is from genome assembly GCA_002712305.1 of Gemmatimonadota bacterium. Lineage (GTDB taxonomy): Bacteria > Latescibacterota > UBA2968 > UBA8231 > UBA8231 > UBA12574. The sequence goes on from PATE01000002.1 coordinate 826, forward strand.
GAGTTGGGCTATGTGCTCGCGAATTGCAGCACCTCGGTGGTGGAGAGGTGCCCATGGATCTGACGGCGGCCGGTGCCGGTCGCATGGCCTTTACCCAGCGAGAGCCGATCGGGCCGGTCGTGGCCGTATCGGCCTTCAATCACCCTCTGAATCTGATCGTGCACCAGGTGGCACCGGCGGTGGCCGTCGGTTGCCCCGTGATCGTCAAACCCGCCGACGATACACCGCTGTCGGCACGCAGTTTCGTCGATATTCTGACCGAGGCGGGCCTGCCCGATGGGTGGTGTGCCTTTATCGCCTGCGACATTCCCACGGCAGAGAAGCTGGTCACTGATCCGCGTGTGGCCTTTCTGAGTTTTATCGGCTCGGCAAAGGTGGGCTGGATGCTGCGTTCGAAGCTGGCACCGGGTGTCCGCTGTGCCCTCGAGCATGGCGGAGCGGCGCCGGTCATCGTCGATGAAACAGCAGATGTGGATACCATGGTCCCGCTGTTGGCCAAGGGCGGACTGTATCACGCAGGTCAGGTGTGCGTGTCGGTGCAGCGGGTTTTCGCACCCACGGCACAGGCACAACAGCTGGCCGAGGCCCTGGCCGTGGTGGCAGATGGCTTGGTCGTGGGTGACGCTGTGGAGGAGAGGACCGAGGTGGGGCCGCTGATTCGCCCGCGAGAGGTCGATCGAGTGGAGGAGTGGTTGACGGAGGCCGTCGATGGGAAAGGGCAGGTTGTGACCGGCAATTGCCGTCTCGGGGAGACGAGTTTCGCACCGACCATCGTGCTGAATCCGCCCCCAGACTGCCGTCTGTCGACGATGGAGATCTTCGGGCCGGCGATCGCCGTCTACGGGTACGACGACATGGAGGCAGCCATCGGAAAGGCCAACAGTCTGCCCTTTGCCTTCCAGGCCTCGTGTTTCACCCAGCGCCTCGATGTGGCCATGCACTGTATCCATGCCCTGGACGCGTCGGCGGTGATGGTCAATGACCACACGGCGTTTCGCGTCGATTGGATGCCCTTCGCCGGGCGCAAACAGTCCGGTTACGGCGTCGGTGGCATTGGCTACACCATGCACGATATGACACAAGAGAAGATGGCCGTCATCCGGCTGTAATCACGAAAGAGAACGGGAATGATCCTCGACGAACTGACCCACGCAGGGCTTTATCACGGCATCGGTCCGGGCTTTGCGCAGGCCCTGGAATACCTGGCGGAAACAGATCTGGCGTCGATGGCGCCCGAACGCTACGACCTGGACGGCGACAATCTGTTCGTCATGGTGCAGGAGTATGAAACAAAACCCAAGAGTGAAGGCTTTTGGGAGGCCCATCGAGCCTATGCGGACATCCAGTATGTCGTTCACGGCGACGAGCATATGGGATATGCCCCCACCAGTTCGCTGAAGGCCGGCGCCTACGAGGCCGACCGGGATTTTCTCCCCCTGGATGGAGACGGTCTGTTTGTGCCGATGACGACGGGGCAATTCATCATCCTGTGGCCGCAAGATGCACATATGCCGCAAATGGCAGTTGAAGCGCCTGCACAGGTGAAGAAAGCGGTCTTCAAGGTGAAGCTCTAGTGTTCCGAGGGATCTTCATCGCAGTTCTGGCGTTTGGGCTTCTGGGTTGTGGCGACGATGGGGTCTCGATTCGAGACGACAAGCTGTCGACAAAGCAGCACGACGCACCCCGTACGTTCTGGGGAACGTCGCCGATTACGGCCGAGGTGCGCTGGCAGATGAAGGATTTCGTAGAGGCGGAGGAGGGGATCCGTGTCGCACTCGACTACGACACCATCTTCATCAATCCGAGCGATACCGTCTATACGATTTCTGTCAGCCGGATCACCTTCGAAGATCGATCGATGACACAGCTGGCCGCCTACGAGCCGGAAGAAGGCATCGTCGCCGGCGGTGCAGTACAGTTCACGTCGGAGGCACAGATCGATGTGCCGTCGATCCTCGATGCCAATCGCATTCGCAATCTCGTCATCTGGGCAACCTTCCGTATGGGAACTGCTGATGGCTAAGCAACCGAATGTGATCCTGGTCTTTGGCGATCAGTGGCGAGCACAAGCGACCGGGTACGGCGGAGATCCGAATGTGTACACGCCCCACCTGGATCGGCTCGCATCACAGAGCGTCAACATGACCCATGCCGTTTCGGGGTGCCCCGTCTGTTCGCCCGCTCGCGCTTGCCTGCTCACCGGCCAGTATCCTCTGACCCATGGTGTCTTCGTCAACGACGTTCCTTTGAGTGATCGAGCCGTCAGTCTGGCACAAGCCTTCAGCAACGGGGGCTACGAGACGGCCTATATCGGAAAGTGGCACGTGGACGGCCAGGGCCGTTCGAACTACATCCCGCCAGAGCGCCGTCAGGGGTTTAACGAGTGGCAGGTGCTGGAATGCACCCACGACTACAACGAGTCCTTCTACTATGCAGGTGATTCACCTGAGAAACTGACGTGGGAGGGTTACGACGCATTCTCGCAGACAAAGGCGGCGCAGCAATATGTACGGTCCCGACGCGACAAGACGTCCCCCTTTCTGATGGTGCTGTCCTGGGGACCGCCTCACAACCCGTATCACACAGCCCCCGACAAGTATCGCGCTCGTTATGAGGCCGAGCAGGTCGAGCTTCGGGGGAATGTCCCCGACAGCGAGGCACAGAACGCGCGAGAGCAACTGGCGGGATACTACGCCCACTGCACGGCGTTGGACGACTGCGTGGGAGATCTGCTGCAGACGCTTGATGAGGAAGGGATCGCACATGACACGGTTTTCTTGTTCTTCTCCGACCACGGCGACATGGTCGGGTCGCGGGGGGTCTACAACAAGCAGCGCCCATGGGACGAGTCGATTCGTGTGCCTTTCCTGCTGCGGTATCCGGCTCTGTTTGGCGACGAGGGGCGACAACTCGATGGACGGATCGACATTCCCGACATCATGCCCACTCTACTTGGGCTGTGTGGTCAGACGATCCCGGACACGGTGGAGGGACTGGATTTCTCAGGTTATCTGAAGGGTGGAGACGATCCGTCGGATGGTGCGGCCCTGCTGCAGTGTCCTCATCCCTTCGGGCAGTGGTGGGTCGGCGACGGTGGCAGATCCTACCGCGGCCTGCGCACACGTCAGCACACCTACGTGCGTGCCCTGGAAGGTCCGTGGCTGCTCTACGACAACGACGCCGATCCCTATCAGCTGACGAATCTTGTCGGCGGCGCGGGCCACGAGGCGTTGCTGAAGGACATGGACGAGCGGCTGACGGCGAGACTCGCAGCACGAGAGGACCAGTTCCTGCCGTCGGGCACGTATCTGTCGAAGTGGGGGTACGAAGTGAACGCTCGAGGGACCGTGAACTACATGAACTAGGTCGGCACGACTCCCGGATCTGGCGCCCAGGGCTTGAAAGTCAGTCAGCCGGAGACAGGCGCACGATCCGCCCCGGCTCCTCGAGGGCGACGTAGATCAACCCGTCCGGCCCGGTTTCCACATCGCGGAAACGAGAACCCGGCTCGAAGATGATCTCCTGGTGGATGACACGCCCCTGTTCGATGTGGACCCGCCGCAGTTGCTGGAAGGCCAGCGCCGTCACCAGCAGGTGATTCTTCCACTTTGGAAATTGATCCCCATCGTAGAAATCGATCCCGCAGGGCGCGATGGACGGATTCCAGAACAGGATCGGCTGTTCCATGCCGTCGGCGGTCATCGCTTCGGTAATCGGTGTGCCGTTGTAGTTGATCCCATACGTGATGGCAGGCCAACCGTAGTTGACCCCCTTCTGAATCCGATTGAGTTCGTCACCCCCGCGCGGGCCGTGTTCGGTGGTGTAGATCTCACCCGTGGCGGGGTGCACGGCCATACCCTGCGGATTGCGATGGCCATACGACCAGATTGACGTGATGGCTCCGGGCTGCTCGGCGAAGGGATTGTCTGCCGGGATACGACCATCGTCATGGAGGCGATGCACCTTGCCATTTGGCGTCTCCATAGATTGCGCGAGGGGTCGCTGACCCCGATCTCCAATCGTGAAGTAGAGAAACCCATCTGCGTCGAAGACGATGCGGGAACCGAAGTGGTGACCGCGACGCGAATAGAACTCGGCATCCACCTCGTATACCCGTTCTACGTCGGTCAGGGCCAGGTCGGTGAGGCGAGCACGATCGATCACGGTGTAGCCGATGGTGTCGTCGCCATCTCCAGCCCCTGGCTCTGAGTAGGAGAGATAGACGAGTTGGTTGTTGGCGAAGTCCGGGTGCAGGACGATGTCCATGAGGCCACCCTGGCCTCGAGCACGAACCGGCGGGACACCGTCGATCGGCTCGGAGACGCTGCCATCGGGGCTTACAATACGGATCGTCCCCTGCCGCTCGGTCACCAACAGGCGTCCGTCTGGCAGGAATTCCAACGCCCAGGGGATCTCGAACCCTTCGGCGTAGGTCTCGGCGACGATGTCATAACGGATGGTGGGGATCGACGCGGCGTGGGTGGCCTGCTGAAGCAGGGCCACGGCGACGATCGCAGGACAGAGCAGGCGTCTCAGCATGGGGATCTATCTGTGTGTCTTCCGGGTGAAGGTTGACGTAAACCTGATGGTTTCGCCGTCAGGGTCAACCCGGGGCTGCGCGCCGCCGCTGAAGATCCTACCATTGGCCCCTCACGATCTACGCGTTTTAGCCACGAGTTATCCGGAGCCCGAACATGTCGTCGAAGCCGACCCCACCTCCAACTGTAGATCTGACACCGATCAAAGCGGGTTCGGCACTCACCGTCGAAGCGCGTATCACGGCTCACGAAGCGGGTGTCGAGGCGATGCAGCCGATCGTCTCCCAGTGGCAGCCGCTGGCGACACCTCGTTTTAACGCATACGACGCGACGTTGACGGATGGCTTGACCTGCTCGGGGTACTACGGCGCCGTATTCGACGGGCGCCACGTCTACGGCTGCCCGATCCGTTCGCATCGAGAACGAGACACGGTCCACGGGCACGTGCTGCGCTGTGACACGCACGGAGACTTCCACGATCCTGCTTCGTGGGAAGCGTATGATGCGGGGGGTACGGATGAGCTGAATACAGTCTGTTACTACGGCGCAGCCTTCGATGGGCGGCATGTGATTTTCGCGCCGCGAGACGACAGTCATGGCTACCACAGTCGTGTGCTTCGTTATGACACAACGGGGCCTTTCAAAGACGCCGACGCGTGGTCGGCCTTCGATGCAGACCTGCCGCACTCGGCTCAGGGCGCGGCCTTCGATGGACAACACGTCTACTTCTGCCCTGGCTATGAGAGTATTCCCGCCGAGCCAATGACGGAGGGGCTGCTCAGTGGCAAGGTGTTGCGGATGGACACGGGCGCGGACTTCAAGGACGCCGCATCCTATCGCGTCTTCGACACCACCGTGCTGGGATCAGATGCGGTTTGCTTCGACGGGGGCGCCTTTGATGGTCGCTTCGTCTATTTCGTGCCTCTCATCAAAGGCGTCGTCGTGCGGCACGATACGCAGGGGGACTTTGACGATGCGAACAGCTGGGAAGCCTTCGACGCCAAACCCGTAGGACTAGGCATGAATGTGGGGGCTGTCTTCGACGGCCACTGGTTGTATTTCTGCGCCTACGGTCATCCGTCGATGGTGCGCTACGACACGCGCAAGCCCTTCGCCGACGCCAGCAGCTGGGAACAGTACGACGCGGCCAACACGTCTGGCATCGACACGGGCGGGTTCGACGGTGGCTTCTTCGATGGGCGATATGTCACCTTCTGTCCCTGGACGCGCACCGCGCCTCCGGGTGGCTCGGGGTACCACTGCAACTATCTGCGTTTCGACACGACCCGCTCCTTCGACGACCCCAGTGCGTGGACGGGATACGATGCGAGTGCCACGGACGGGCTCGTGTCTCTGGGCTACAATGCGGGTGCCTTCGATGGCGGATCCTTCTATGCGGCCCCTCTGTACGCAGAGGATGGGGAAGCCTTCCACGGGAGGATGATGCGTGTGGACACCCTCGGGGGGGATGGCGCCTTCAGTCTGCGTTTCTGCGATTACGGTCACAATGGTGGGCTTTGCGCAGCCGTGCCCGGGCCGAGTTTCCTCATCAACACCGATGGCGGTGTGCGAAGTGTGGCTGCCCATCAGCCGCTGTCGGCCGGTTCGCACCACCTGGTCGGTGTCTACGATGGGGCATCTCTGCAGTTGTGGATCGATGGCAAGCTGGTCGCACAGCGTGAGGCGTCAGGCCAGCTGCTGGCGCCGGATATTCCCGTCACCTTTGGCGAACTCAGTGGCGGCGGAGCGCGCTTCAACGGTCAGATTGAGTNCGTTCGTGTTNCGNCCCAGGCGTAGGGGATTCCTACATCTTTGAGGTGTCGTATCCCTTCGACGACCACACTTTGCGCGCCAGCTTTTTCGCTTCGTCTGTGAGTTTGATTCGGCCACGAATGCTGCTGGCCGGTTGCCCCTTGCCCTTGCGCGCCGGGTCAGGCGACCAATGATCGTTACGATACTTCCGCCGTGCGCTCTTCTTGCGAAAATCAGGCACCTCAAAGGTTGCTGAATCGGCCAGTGCCGAGNGCCACGCCTGTACGCCCACGATGCTCATGTCGACGCCCCGATAGACATCGAGGTCTGGAGGTTCGCCAGAGCGGATGGCCTCGGCGAAGTGATAACCGGTGAAGAAGTCTCCACCTCCGTGACCGGCTCTCGTCGCCCGGTCGTGATACACGGGGAAGTCGGGCGTGTAGACGGTCTCTTTCGGTTCACCCGTGCGTTTCTCGAAGGGCTCGCGCCAGACCCGCAGGCGCTGTTTGTCTCCATGTCGGCAATTTTCCATCAGCCCCTTGTTGCCGTGGATCCGCACGTAGTTTCCGTGGCCGCGAAGATTTCCGTGCAGTGACTTGAGCACGGCGCCATTGTCCATGCGGCACATGATGGTGGCACATGTATCGGAGAGTTTTGCCGAGCGGGTCTGTGTCGGATCGTCGGTGTCGTAGGGCACGACGAAGCCATTCACCTTCTCAGGTCGCGTGTCGGTGATGAACATGACAGGCGCGATGGAGTGGGTGCAGTAGTAGGTGGCGGGCGTCCAGTTGCGCCAGTGATCGTAGCCACAACTGCGGCCCAGTTTCACCTCGGGCGGGTCCGGGTGGACGTATTCACCTTCTCCGTAGCGGAACTGACCGACGTGCCCCTTCTGATACAGTCGCCGCATCTCCTGGTTGTACGCCATGTAGGGATAGTTCTCGGCGAACATGTAGGTGAGCCCGCTCTTCTCCACAGCCTCGACCAGAGCAACACCTTCGGCGAGGGTGTGGCAGGCGGCGGTCTCGGACATGACATGTTTTCCGGCCGCCAGCGCCTGAATCGCGAAGGGTGCGTGCTCGTGGAAATAGTTGGCGAGGATGACGGCATCCATGTCATNGGAGAGGAAGCGGTCGTAGTCGGTGTAGGTCGACACGCCGAGGCGTTCACCCGCCTGAAGAAGGCGCTCTTCCCACGTATCGCAGAGGGCGACCAATTCGAGGCCTGTGGCGCTNTTGCTGCCCCCCATGCTGAGTCCGCGGCCGACGCCGATGACGCCGACACGGATGGGTTTCGTCTTTGCTCTTGAGGCCATGCTGTTTCTCCATCGAGATGATTGCCTGGGCGGCAATATGGCGCGGGTTGCTCGCAGCGACCAGTGTCTTCAGCAGATAGCGACCAGCTGACTCTGCACATATTCTTCTGAACCTGCGCCCCTTCAACAGCGACCCACGTGGAGTGCACGATGCAGCAGCAGCGTGGTACCTGGAGTTCGAATCTCGGATTCATCTTCGCCGCAACCGGAAGCGCCATCGGTCTCGGAAACCTGTGGAAGTTTCCCTTCATCACCTGGGAAAATCAGGGCGGGGCTTTCGTGCTTGTCTATCTGATCTGCATCGCCGCTGTTGGGCTGCCGATCATGATGGCGGAGCTGCTCATCGGTCGAAAGACGCAGAAAAGCTCTGTGGGTGCCCTCAAGGATGCCGTGGGACCCCTGTGGCGCTACGTCGGGGCCTGGGGCGTGCTGGGGGCCTTTATCCTGCTCAGCTACTACACCGTCATCGCTGGATGGTCCCTGTTCTACTTCGCCAAGACCGTGGGCTGGAGTTTGAACGGATTTCCCCCTGGATTCTCGACGGGTGCCCTGTTCGGGGACTTCGTAGCGGATGGGGCTCTCCAACTCGGGCTCTCAGCGGCCTTCAGTCTCGCCACGGTAAGTGTCGTCTATTTTGGCGTGAAGCAAGGTATCGAACGGATCGCTCGACTCCTGCTGCCGGTGCTCTTCGTGTTGCTGTTGCTCATGCTGTTCAGCGCCCTCGGCATGAAGGGTTCGGGCGAGGCGTTGGCCTTCATCTTTCGTCCGAATTTCGCCGAACTCGAACCGGCGAGCATTCTGGAGGCGCTCGGCCACTCCTTCTTTACCTTGTCGGTCGGCATGGGTGTGATGATCACCTACGGTTCCTACATCGATCGCACGCAGTCGGTGGTCAAGGCGTCGGCCGTCATCGTCATGCTCGATACGCTCATCGCTCTAGTGGCGACGGTAATCATGTTCTCCGTCATCTTCAGTGTCGAGGGCATGGCGCAGGAGGTCGGCGCGTCCACCGTAGGAATGCTCTTCATCTCGCTGCCGGAACTGTTCTACTCTGAGGTGCCTTTCGGCGCCCTGCTCGGTCCGCTCTTCTATGTGCTCATCGCGCTGGCGGCACTCACGTCGACCATGTCGATGTTAGAGGTGGTAACGGCCTACCTCATCGATGAACGCGGGTTCGAGCGACGCAGAGCCACACTGACCTGTGGCGGTGGCGTCTTTGTCTTCACGATTCTGGCCGCCCTTTCTCTGGGTGCCGTACCGGTGGTGACGCAAATGGAGATCCCCGGTGCTATGGGCCGCCTGTTGTTCGGTGGCAAGGCGGGCTGGTTCTCCATGGCCGATCACTTCATCTCGAACTGGATGCTTCCTACGGGTGGGTTGGCCATCACCATCGCCGTGGGCTGGTTCATGACCCGCGAAGCGACCGAAGCAGAGCTGGTGGACGGCGCCGAACCAGAATGGTTCCGATTCGGCATGTGGCGGTTCTTCATCCGTTATCTGGCGCCCGCTGCCGTTGCGTCGATCATCATTGCGGTCATGTTCTTTGGTGTGGACTTCAGCTGACCGGCAAAAGGGGAATCCGTTGTTGACTCAGGGCCAGATCGCCGAACACGTCGACAAGATCGACCGCATTGGATACACCATCCTCGAAGGCCTCATCGCGCCTGATGTCGTGGCCGAAATGGCAGCCGCCTTCGAACCGATCTACCAGGCGAATCTGGACACGATCCGCAATGATCCCAATCGCGGTCCCATGCGTCACTACATCGTTCTGCCTTTCGAACCGCCGCTGTATCAGTCGGCCTTCCACGGCCATCCGGCGGTGTTCGCCATCGTGCGGGCGATCCTTGGCGACGACGTGTACTGCAACCAGTTCGCCTCTGATACACCGGCTAAGGGCAGTGTTCATCAGAAGTGGCACGCGGATACGGCGGTGAACTTCACCGAGGACGGCAAACTGCAGACGCCGGATCTGATCGCCGCCAACACGTCGTTCGTAGATGTGACACCGGAGAATGGTCCCTTCGAGGTCTGCGACGGCAGTCACCACGATCCAGATGCCATCGAGAAGCTGACGAACCAGGAACTGGAGTTCAGGCCGCTCTATCTGAAGGTGGGTGATGTTCTGGTGCGTGATCCGCGCTGCATCCATCGGGGATCACCGAACACCACCGATACGCTACGGGGCGTGGCAGTTCTGGGATTCGACCGAGAGGGAACCGAGCGCGGAGGGCACCTGGTGGAGAATGGGATCCGCCCGGATTTCTACGAAAGTCTCAGCCGCGATGAGCAGCGGATGTATCGAAAGGTTCCGCGCATCGAGACGTAGAAGGGGCCAGGATCTCTTCACCTACGACGGAGCAGCCGTTTCTCGATCTGGACACGGATCATGGTGGCCAGCACGGCGACCCCCGACCCCAGCAGCGCCCACGCTGCACCGCCCCCAAACAGGTGGAGTGGATTCGGTCGAGAGGGGAAGTCGCCCGTTCCCCATCGATGGCCCAGATACACACCGACCACAAGGGCCATGGACATGGCCCAGACCTCCAAGACTTGTAGCGGGATGGAACTACGCGTCCACAACTGGAGCACAAGCAGAGCCCCATACACGACGAAGGGGATCCACATCACCTCAAGGCTCAAGGCAAACAGGAAACCCGTCACGAAACAGATCGCTGCACACGTGGCTGTTCGATACCAGGGCCACCAGAGAACCCGCCTTTGGGCCTCTGTCCACGGAGTCGAGACGATCCACCGCCCAGAACGTCAATGCAATGACGGCGAGCGCGACGACGGACACGAGAATGCCGTAGACCATATTCACTTCATCACCCGATCACCCAGGTTGTGGATCCCGGAGCAGTGCATCGACGACAGATGGGACTTGGCGAACGGCGACGGTCAACGTTAACTGTGCGGATCGAACCCGTTGTCGGTGGCAACTACATGCGAGCTTGTTCTTGAACAACCTACAACTTCCACCCCCTGATGGTGTCTTCGCCCTGCCCTGGTCCCTGAAGAAGGTGCTGGGGCTGCTGGCCATCTTCGGTCCCGCCGCCATTGTCGCGTCGGTGAGTATTGGCGCCGGCGAGACGATCGTCGTTGTGCGCATGGGGGCGTGGGCGGGCTACGGCATGTTATGGCTCGTGTTCCTCAGCTGTATCGTAAAGGGTGTCTTCGTGACCTATCTGGTCGGGCGCTACACGGCGATCAGTGGTCAATACATCGGCCACCGGCTCGTGCGCCTGCCGGGTCCGCGTGGATGGCTGCTGATCGCGCTGATCGTGTTCGAGATGATCGGTGCGCCTCTGGGTTGGGTACCCATCGCCAAGCCGTGCGGCGATCTGCTGCACTTTCTGTTTCGCGACTCGCTGACGGCCGTGGCTGACTCAGAGGTCTTCTGGGAGAACCTGTTTACCACCGCCTTCATCGCCATGGCCATGCTCTTCGGGCTCAAACTGTCCTTCGAGCGCCTCGAAAAACAGCAACTGGTGATCTGCGGCATCCTGGTCTCGGGCACGATCATGGGCACCTTGCTGGTGCGGCCCGATCTGGCCCAGGCCCTGGTGGGCAGCGTCAGTATCGGCGACCTGCCAGACTTTCCCGCCTGGGCCCCACAAGATGCCATCGACCATCCTCTGCTGACCATGGCCACGACCTTCGGGTATGTGGGCGGCTCTGTATTCGCTTACATCGCCTATTCGAACTGGATCGGTCTGCACGGATGGGGGCTCACCGGCCACGACGACATCAAGGCGATTCGCGCCGAGGCCTTCGAGACCGGCCGGCACGACTATCTCCCCAACGATGTGGAGCAGGCGGGCAAGTTGAGGGCCCTCACGGCACCACTGCGCTGGGATGTGGGGTTGGGTGCGGTTGTGCTGTTCATCGTCACCGCCGCCTTCATGCTGTCCGGTGCGGCAGTTCTGTATCCGCTGGAGAGCCGTTTCGAAGGATGGGGATTGCTCACCGAGCAGGCTCACGTGTGGCGCACGATCCATCCGACGCTGGTGTGGATCTATTACGTGTGTATCATCGCAGCTCTCTGGGGCACGTTACAGGCGCTTCCCGAGATCTATGCACGCGTGATGCAGGAGTTTCTGCAAGCGGTCTGGCCCGAACGAGAATGGGACTACGACCGTCTGAAGCGACGGATCTGCCTGTATGTCTTCGTCGTCGCCGTGGCCATCA
>PATE01000003.1 GCA_002712305.1 Gemmatimonadota bacterium
TCAACGACGTTCATGTTGCCGTCGATCTGCCCCCGGGGATGCAGATCACATTGGAGTTGGAAACCCATCGCTACGCAAATACGTCGCCGAGCGCTGCCTGGCCTCCACTCGACGCTTGATGCGCAGTTCAGGCGGTAATGTCGATCCGGCCACCAGGCGGTGTGAAGTACCAAAGCCGGACACATCGTCCTCGTCGCTCGATGCCGATTCAGTGTCGTCTGCATGATGGGACGACGTCTCTTCGGGCCGTGGTGTCAGCTGTCGTTCAAGGTGGAGTTGTCCCGCCGCCGGCGCCTTTCCCGGGCCGTAAGCGCTATGGCTCTTCGTAGAACGAGGCCAAGGGCGGAAACATGTCATCGGGTGGGATGGTGTCGGGTGCCAGCTGTAGCGGATCCGTCACCACGTGTTTCTTGCCCGAATATCGGGCACTCGCATCGACGAAGATGATGACGAACCCTACTCGCCAGTCCTCCAACTGATTCGGCCCCGCCGTGTGGAATGTCATCCCGTAATGAAACGTGCAGTCCCCCGCTTGCAGCGGCAGCGTCACTCGCGGCCCCAAGCCGATTTCAGGCGCGATCTCCCGCCAGGCGTCCTGATCGTTGGTTCCCATATCTGCCACATCCAACATCCTGTGTGACCCGGCCACGAAGGACATGTACCCCATCTCGACGGGTTTGTCCTGCAGAGCAATCCACGCCGAGAGTGCATTCGCACCTCGATCATAGGGCCACTTTACCAGGTCCTGATGAAACGCGGTCGTCACATCCAATGCCGGCATCTTCGCCAGAATGTGATCGTGCCAGATTCGCAGTCGTGTCTCCGCCAGTTTCTCTGCTACGGCAGCGACATTCGGATGCTGTGTCAGGGTTTTCAGAACCGGATCGTCCCGCCAGACGTTCACCTTGTGATTGAAGGGCCGATCCGGATTCCGCGGCATCGCCTCCAGCAGATCCATCGCGATCTTGCGGAATCGTGACGCTTCGTCAGGCGTGATGATCTGCGGCACCTTCACTACACCATCGCGACGATACGTCTGCAGCATCTCGTCCGTTACCAATGTCGTGTTCATTTATGCTCTTCATCCTGCACCTTTTGCAGACATTTTTCCCCCATGGATATGGTATCATTTGGTAGTCACTATATATAGGATCACCCCGAACACCAGGACCCACATGACGATGAATCCGCCAAGCATCTGATACGCTCCGCATGGGTTTGGGGGCCACATTCCACCGGTTTCTATGGTTCCCAAAAATAGGGGGGTGACACGGAAGGCCAAGAATGCGTACACTATGACCTTCTCACCTCGCCGCGATGGAGATAACTGCCAAGTGAACTACGACAGTTGGACCGACGACGACGTTAGCCTGCAGACGTATTTCGATGAAATCGGAAACTCCCAGCCCCTGTCCCGTGAGAAAGAAGCCGAGCTGGCGGAGCGCATCGCCGCCGGTGATGAGAGAGCGCGTGAAGAGCTCGCCGAGGCGAATCTGCTCTTCGTTGTTACCGTAGCAAAGAAATACCGCAATCGCGGTTTGTCCTTCCCCGAGTTGATCAGTGCCGGCAATGTCGGTCTTATGACCGCCGTCGATCGTTTCGACGCTACCCGCGGTTTCAAGTTCATCTCTTATGCTGTGTGGTGGATTCGCCAGGCCATTCAGCAAGCCCTGGCCGAAGACAGCCGCACCGTCCGCCTGCCCATCAATCGTATCAGCCTTCTGCACAAGATCGCCCGTATGCGTCAGCAACTGGGCGAGGCCAATGGTGGTGAGCCTCAGGATGAAGAGATTGCCGCCGCTCTCGACCTGTCGGTCTCTGAAGTTCGTGACACCATGCTCAGCGGCCGCCGTTCGGTATCGCTGGATCGGGCTGCCTTCGACGAAGACGAGGATTCGACACTCCTTAAGCGTCTGGCCGATCCCGACCAGGAATCACCGGACGAGATCATCACCCGCTCCTCGAGTCAGCAGCAACTCGAAGCGGTTCTATGTGATCTCGACGAGCGCGAGCATTCCATCGTGCGGTCCTATTTCGGCCTCGATGGCTCCGAGCCCATGACGCTCGAGCAGATCGGTGACCGCATGGGCCTGACGCGCGAACGAATCCGTCAGTTGAAAGAGCGCGCCTTCAGTAAGCTTCGTCACCCGTCTCGGCGTGAAGCATTGCGGTCTCTCGAAGACTAGCGATACACCATATAGCAGGCGGCGACATTCCTACCAGCATCTCAGCCAGGATCCCAAGCATGGGATCCTGGCTTCTTTTTTGCCCGCAGACAGCGAGAGCTGTCAATCCCGGCGTTGACAGAGTCCTCCTGATCGGCTTCCGTGCCTCGTAGACACTCTTCGAGGACGTGCCGTGCAAAGCTTCCGGCAGTTTCCAGCGGTTGCAACGATTCTAATCAAGCTGGGTCTGGTCGGTTGCACATCGACCGCAGAGGACCATCTCGAAGACTTGCTGGACGGCAGCGTCGAGCACGAGCAGGTCAAGCATGAGTTCCTCCTTGCCCGCGAGCGTGCCGTCGGGCCCCTTCTCGACGCCTTCGATGACCATCGCTTCGCACCCGTTCGGGGCCAGCTGGTAGAGATCCTCTTCAGTCTGTCCATGCGCCTCGACGATACCCGGCTCAGTGACGCCCTGAGTGAGCACCTGACGTCTGATCCAGATCCGGATGTACGCGCTCTCATCGCGGAGAACGCCGTCCTCTACAACCGGGTCGACATGGCTGCCGCCTTCTTGCAGGCACTTGAGGATGAAGCTCCCCTGGTTCGCCAGCATGCCCTGGCAGGCCTGGCGGCGATGGAATCGCGGCTGGACAGCGCTCAGCAACACACCCTTGCCGTCCGATCTCGCGAATTGCTGCAGGATTCTTCCGCGGGTGTGAGGCTCGAAGCACAGACGCGCACTGCAGCCATCGTGGCCAAGTGGCAAGCCCAGGCAACTCAACTTCAGCTGCAGGCCATGCTGTCAGAGGCGGAAGACCTTCATCGACGGGCTATTGAGTATGCCCGGGGAAGCAAGCAGGCGTACTACGGATTGGGGTGGTTTCTGTGCGAAACCGATCGACACGAGCAGGGCTTCGAACTGCTGCGTGACCATGGTTTGCTGTTGAACGTACCGCGCATCCAGGAGGCGCCTGTCATCGATGGTCGCCTCGATGACGGGGCTTGGGCCACGGCTGCGCGGGCAGATTCCCTCTACAAATTCTTCTGGGAGAGTCCGGCGTGGCTCGAGCCCGATGGGATCGTCTCGCACTTTCTCGCCACCCACACAGCGCAAACCCTCTACATCGGCTTTCACGGTCACGACGATCACCCCGACAGCCTCGTGGCCAAGATCATCGAGCCTCTGAATCCCACTGACGACGGGCAGAGCAACGATGGCTTTTGGTCAGATGATATCATCGAGTTGATGCTCGACACCGATCTCGATCGCAAGAGTTTCATCCACATGGGGATCAACAGCCGGGGCGTTCGCGCCGACCAGTTCAACTTCATGGGCCCCGATGGCCCCTATGACGACCGTGCGACCTATGCGGCACAGGTCGAAGTCGGGGCCCACATAGGTGAGGATTTCTGGTCGTTGGAGATCGCCTTCCCCTTCGACCAGCGGCACATGTCGCGCCCGCAAGCCGGACAGGTGTGGGGCTTCAACCTCGTGCGAAACTTCCGTGGTCAGGAATACCTGCAGTGGGTGCGCACGTACGGAAGCGGCCTGCAGCCACAGCACTTCGGGTTCCTTCGCTTTCCCTAGTGTGTTCAGGATCAATCGTCGACTTCGCACCGAGGTGGGCCATCACTCCGACTCGAGGCGGAAGTAGACGTCGTCTTCGGAGGTGATTCTGAAGCCGTGCTGTTCGTAGAACTCGACGGCCCTAACATTGATTCTCATACATTTCAGACGACCGGGTAGCGACAGTTCCGTCGCTCTCTCCATGATGAGGCGAAGACATTCGCTTCCGATGCCGCTGTCTTGCTGGTCTGGGTGGATGAAGAGCTGATTGAGCTTGAGGTGGTCCGATTGAACCACCAGCGCTACGACACCGACTGCCTCGTCCGATCGCTCGACGATCAGGAACTCCTACTCCGCAAACCGGCGAACGTGCTGTGCGCGTTGATCGGTTTCGCCCCACTCCTTCACCTGTTCGACATATCCACGGAAGGCGGCTTCCTTCACGCGATACGCGAACTCCGAATCCCTTGGTTCGGCGAGGCGTAGGCGAATCGCAATAGCCCGCTATTTTCCGAAGCCGTCGTCAAAAGACAACGAGACAATGTGCATGTTGGTTGGACCTCCTGCCTACATCTGGCCCGCACGAGGCACGGCGGGTTCGTCATACCGAAGCTCCAACTCGGCCTGATAGACCACTCGATCATCCTCCAGGTCGGTGAAGTGGCTCGTCATCTCCACCTCCACGCGGTTGTCACCCTCGATCAGTTGGTCGGGTGATAGATCGAAGTAGAACCAGTAGTGGGTGTTGATACGCTCCTGAAAACCAGCTCGCACCGCGGCATAGGGGACCAGTCCGCCGTAGAAGTGTTCCACCTTTGTCGGTGTTGTGGGCACACCATTAAAAGAGAATCTCAGTTCATCTCGTGGACAGGTCTGAATGATCCGAATCCCCAGGTGACCACTAACCAGCGCCCCATCGGCCCGAGCCGACGTCAACCGATCGTCTACTTGCAGGGGTACCACAAGCGGATGTCCTTCGATGAGCGTCGCTGGCAAGGCCCTAGGCGGCAGACGAGAATCGGCCCCGTCGTTCTGCTGGGATGCTGCGTAGAGCTTCGTTTTGCGCTCGTAGATCTCCGGGTCACTCAACTCACGAAGGATCTGATACTCCCTTTCGCCGTGGGGCCACTTTAGATCGTGCAGGTAGAGTCCGTCGGCTCCGAGTTTGTGGAGTCGTGTCGCCAGCGCTCGCAGCATCTCCATGGGCGCCAGGTGAAAGCGATCGTCATTCGGCACGCCAGCTAGCGAAGGATACACCCCGACACCGGTGGCGCGGGCAGAATCGACGAGCCATTGAATGGGCATGTCCGCGTCGAGCACGCCACCGGGTAGAACAGGGATCACGAGATCCAGCAGTCCGTCCTTCAGCCACTGCCGCACGTCGAGGCCCGCTTCCAGATTGACCTCTTCCACGGCGTGAGCGCGTGTCGCGAGAACGAGTTTCTCGCCCCGCTGCTGGCCGATTCGATCGAGTAAGGTTCGGACCCTTCGCACGAAGCTCGTCATCACAGGCGCCAGTTCGCGCGCTTTGGCCGGCGCAAAGAACACATTCACATAGGGGTCCATCTCCAGACCATCGGCGCCGTAGCGTCCACAGACTTCCTCGATGACGTCCAGTCTCTCTTGCTGCACCTGCTCCAGTTCGAAATTCGCGCAAGTCGCGGCGTACGGATGATCACCGGCTGCCTCGGCGCCGATCATGATCTCGGGCTGATCTCGCTTGAGTTTTCCGAACATGTAGTAGTTACCGTCGCTATCGGAACTGGCGTCGTTCATGCGCAGGCTGCACATGATACGCAGGCCTTTTCCGTGGGCTCGGTCGACGACGATCTGTAGAGGATCATTCCCGGCTTCGATGGCCTGACAGGAATTTTCGTAAGCTCGCCACCACATGACGCCATGATTGTGGGAAGGCATTTGCTCACCCCAACGCAGACCGACTTGCGTGTCGTGGAGGAACGTCTGCCCCGAGGCCAGGCCGTAGGACAGCAGGTCCACGTGGGTACCAAGCAGCTCGTCGACGGGCTGGCGAATCTGCTGCGCCGACATGGGCGGGTCGTAGCGGTAGAAGCTGTAGTGACGGCTATCGTTGTAATAGATCAGTCGAGGTCGGTACATCGTCAGTTGATCTTCTCTGTCATGGGGCCTGCGGCTGTTTGCGACCACATTTTCTCAAAGGCTGCCGACGCGTCGTTGTGCCAGTAGGTCAGATCCACGGGCAGATCATAACCGTCGCCGACGCCTGGCAGGTGAAGATGGATGTCTCGCGGCAGGTTGATGATCGGCGGTCGTGCGCAGGTGACGTATCCAGGACCGTGATCGATGCGCAGCAGGGCGTTGGGCAACGGATCCACCGATCGTTCCGTCAAACGCAACAGCTTCTCCCGGTCGAGGGTGATGCCCAGACCTGGCCGTTCGGGCACCTCCACCTGGCCGCCGATCACGGGCAGTTCCACCACGTCTTCCGACCACATGCGCCCCAGCGTCACGTGATGCAGTGTGGCCCTCTCGAGAGCGGCAGCCATATGCACCACCATGGCGAGCGTGATGTTGCCGCCATTGTTCTGCATCATGAAAGGCACATTCGCCGCTTCGTACAGACCGGCACGTCTCAGAGTTTGGCCGACGGGTGAATGACCGAGCATGTAACCGTCGGCGACACCCATCATTGCCTCGCGCCCCCCGAGTGGACAGTGGTGGAGGATGATGGGCAGGGGTGAACGCTCCCGCAGGTGAATGTGTCCCTGCAGGTCATGACTTCTCACGGGGTCTTCGATGAGCCCTGCCGCTGGGAACTGCGCCAACTGCCGCGCGAGGGTCAGCACCTCGTCGGGTGAGTTATCGAAGTTGATATCGTAGTGGATCTTGAAACCATCCGGCGCCACCTGCTGCATGGCTCGTGTCTGTTCGATGACATTGTGCAGGTGGTAGGTGTGGAACTTCAGCCACCGGTGCCCCTTCGAGACGGCATCCTCCAACTCCTGCGCCATTCGTGCAGGGGTTTGTGAGACGGTCCAACTCGACACAGGCACCCAGGACCGAACCTTGGGGCCGATCAACTGATAAGCTGGCACCTCCATCGCCTTGCCCACCAGATCGTAGATGGCCGGTGCGATCCAGATCGGCAGACTCGGATGCCCCAGCCATCTGGCGGGATTCGTACCCCGCAGGGGTTCGACATCGGCCACCCTTACATCACGACAGGGCCCCTCCCACTCCGTGATCCCCTCAAGGCCGTTGTCGGTGTGTAAGACAACGACGGTGCGCGTGTCCCAGTTGCCCCCCGATGACAAGCGAACCTCGTCACGATTCCATTCGGGGATCGGCGGGTGGATCTCGTGCAACTCGATGTCAGTGATTCTCATCTGCCGACCTCTCTACTCGGGCACGTCCGGCGGGCCTTCGTAACCGATGCTCTGCCATCCGGCCACGTCGCCCCCCTTCTCGCGATAGAGTGCTGGATACAGTCGCATTGACCTGTCCTCAAAGGGCAGTTCGATGCGTTTGCCACCGTCATCGGCAGAGCGCACCAGCGCCATGGCAACTTCCAGGGCGTGGGCATAGTCGGCGCCGCTGGATGGCGGTTCTTCACCCGACTCGAAGGACTCGATCAGCGACCGGATGCGACCGTTGAACATCTCCTTCTCGGGAGGTGGCGTATTCAGAAACTCGGGAAAGACGGGACTCCTGCTGGCTCCCTTCCCCTGCAACAGCACCGGCTGTGGCGATGAAAGGAAGACCTGCCCTTCCTCACCCTCGATCGACAGGAAACAGGTGGGCCAGTTCTCTCTCTCAGCCGGCGGTGGAATGTCGCATGTGATCCCACCTGAAAGGCCCAGTCGACCGTAGGCGGGTCGATCCTTCTCGACCTCTGGGCCGTCGGGATAGGCGACGTAACGAGGCACCGGTGCCAAGGTTTGCCCCTCGACCCACTCCACGTCCATGCCCGTGAAAATGCGGAGTGCCGAAAGCTGTACGCACCCACCACCAGAAACCTCTACGGGCAGACTGACCGGAATGGTGGCGTGGGTGGGCTGGCCGATCCCGCCGGCTTTGATCCAATCGAAGACATCGGCCATATACGGTGTGATCCACATCGACTGACCGCAGGCAAACAACGTCCCCCGTTCACGGCAAACCCGCACGATCTCGTCTGCATGTGACAGCTCGATGGCGAGCGGTTTCTCACAGGACACGACGCGCACACCCGCTTCGGCGCAGGCCAGTACGATGGGCCGATTCTGCCCCACGGGGACGATGGCCGATACGATATCGGGCACCTCACGTGCGAAAAGCTCCTCTACCGTATCGAAGACCGCCTTCGCACCATAACGATCAGCAAAGGCCTGGCGGCGATCCTTCGCCTGGTCGACGAGGGCAACGATTTCACAGTCGGGATGCTCCGCGTAGGCGCGCATGTAGAAGCGCCCCCATGTACCCGCCCCCCCGACGACGGCGACTCTGTATTTCGGCATCTGAAGTGTCTCCTTTTGGTCTCCTGAGGAGGCAATGTGGGCTGGTACCCGGTGTTGAGGCAAGCCTTGCCCTGCAAGTGTCGTACGCGCGACACTACACAGTGACGCCTGACGAAGAAATGGTGGCAGGGCGTTTCCGGTGGCGGAGAAGACGCCGAGCCCCCCTCGAGGCGGCGAAACGGGAGGCCCGCGAGGAGGCCCAGATCAAAGGTGAACTTCCGTTTCTTCAGCTGCAGACGATCGTCCCCATCAGGGCTGTTGGATTCCCCGATCGGCATCTGTGGGATGACGACGTGCACATCATCCCCAGTACTGTTTTGGTGTAGATGTGGCCGATCACGAGATCGTCCTTTCCGCCGAACACACAGAAGTTCGCTGGCTGAGTTTCGACGACGCCCATGAGTTGGCTGAGTACGACGGCAACAAGACGGCATTGTGGGAGTTGGATCAGGGCCTGGTGCAGCGTTGACCTCCCGGCCAGCGTCCCTTTGCGTAGCGGCGCGCCAGAAGGCACGTCAACCGAAAGCTTCAGCGTCGCCTTCGATCTGAGTTGCCTTCCCTCTGACTCGCTCCCTGGCCCGAGAAACACGCATGAGCCCATACCTGCTCGGCATCGACGGCGGAACCGAAAGCCTGCGTGCCGCCATCTTCGATCTCGAAGGCGAACTGCTCGCCTCCGCGGCCACAGCGTACGACACCCAGTTCCCCACACCGGGATGGGCCGAGCAGGATCCGCGGGACTGGTGGAGGGCCCTCGGCCAGTCCGTGCGGACGGTTGTGGATAAAGCTTGCGTCGATCCGGCACGGATCGCCGCCATGAGCGTGGACACGACATGCTGTAGCGTCGTGGCGCTCGACGAGCAGGGCGAGCCACTGCGCCCAAGCCTGATCTGGATGGACCTGCGTAGCGCTCCCCAGACCGAGAAGGTCCTGCAAACGGGTGACGAGGCGCTGCAGGTGAATGGCAACCGCCAGGGTCCGGTATCGGCAGAGTGGATGATCCCCAAGGCGCTCTGGATCAAACAGAACGAGCCCGACCTGTTTGCTCGTGCGGCCACGATCTGTGAGTTCCAGGACTACATCAACCTGCATCTGACCGGGCGACGTATCGCCAGCATCAACAACGTCTCCGTCCGTTGGCATCACGATCGGCGCCGCGGCGGCTTACCCGAATCTCTGCTGGATCGGCTCGAGTTGGGTGAACTCGCACAGAAGTGGCCTTCTGAGGTGCTCGATCTCGGCCAGGTCATTGGCCCACTGACGGACAGTGCTGCCGAACACCTTGGCCTTCCGAGCCGGCTGCCGGTTGTTCAGGGTGGGGCCGATGCGTTCATCGGAATGGTGGGGCTGGGTGTCGTCCGTCCCGGCAGCCTGGCTCTCATTACCGGGTCGTCTCACCTCCAACTGGGACTCAGCAACCAAAGCTTCCACGGCCCCGGCATCTGGGGGACCTACAGCGACGCTCTGCTGCCAGGCCTGCATGTGGTGGAGGGTGGGCAGACGTCAACGGGTTCAGTGGTCAACTGGCTCAAGCGGCTGTATGACGTGGATGACTACGAAGACCTCAACCGCGAAGCACGGGAGCTGGCCCCCGGCTGCGACGGACTGGTGGTGCAAGAGCATTTCCAGGGCAATCGAACCCCACACACCGACCCGAGCTCCCGGGGTGCCATACACGGACTGTCTCTGGGCCACGGACGCGCTCATCTCTTCCGAGCCGCCATCGAGGGTGTCGCCTTCGGTACCGAGCTGATCTTGGAGACCATGCGCTCAAACGGATTCCACCCAGACCGTATCGTCGCTGCCGGTGGCGCCACGCGCTCCGATCTGTGGCTGCAAATCCACGCAGACGTCGCCAACCTCCCCCTGACTCTCACGACGGTTCCCGACGCCCCGCTGCTGGGCTGCGCCATCCTGGCTGCCGTCGGCGCCGGCCTCTACGGGGACGTTCAGACCGCTGCAAACAACATGGTGAAGGTCAGCCGTGTGATCGAGCCGGATGCCGCAGCCCATGCCGCGTATCAACCTTTCTACGACACGTACAAAGCGACGTATGGCGCAATGCGCTCCCTCAGACAGGATCTGGCACCATACGTGGGGGATCTGAACGAGGCGCATGCATCCTCTGGGTAGAGGCCCTCTCGGCCGTACACGACACAGCGTTCCATGGCTCTCGGCCACGGAACGCTGTGCAGGGTGGAACCTGTGAATCCGGTGGCTGCAGACGGCGTCGTCGGCTACAGCCACCTCTGCTGATCAGGCCAGATCAAAACGATCTAGATTCATCACCTTGTCCCAGGCTGACACGAAGTCGCTCACAAAAGCACTTTGAGCGTCGTCACATGCATACGCTTCAGCGATGGCGCGCAGTTGGGAGTTGGAGCCAAAGACGAGATCGACGGCAGTGCCCGTCCATTTGACGTTGCCTCCTGAATCGCGACCCTCGAACACACCCTCCGAGGCGGCCTGCCAGGTGGTACCCATATCCAGCAGGTTCACGAAGAAATCATTGCTCAGCGTCCCGGGGCGATCGGTGAGGACACCGTGTTCGGATTGCCCAGCGCTGAGCGCGCGCAGACCGCCGACGAGTACTGTCATTTCGGGTGCGGTCAGGTTCAGCATTTGTGCCCGGTCGACGAGCAATTCCTCGGGCTGTCGGGTGTGGCCGTTGCCAAGGTAGTTGCGGAATCCATCCGCCGTCGGTTCCAACACGGCGAAAGACTCGACATCTGTCTGTTCCTGCGCCGCATCCATCCGCCCAGGCGTGAACGGAACCTCTACAGCCTGCCCACCGCTCTTGGCGGCTTGCTCGATTGCGGCACAGCCGCCCAGAACAATCAGATCGGCGAGGGAAACCTTCTCGCCGACACTGTTGAAGTCTGCCCGAATCCCCTCCAGCGTCTGCAGCACACTGGCAAGTTCGGCAGGATTGTTGACGTCCCAATCCTTCTGCGGCGCGAGTCGGATCCGAGCGCCATTGGCCCCACCACGTTTGTCGGTGCCACGGAAGGTAGCCGCCGCCCCCCAGGCCGCAGAGACCAACTGGGAGACCGACAGACCCGATGCGAGAATCTTCGCCTTGAGATCGGCAATATCCTGGTCGCCGATCAGGGCGTGATCAACGGCGGGGATGGGATCCTGCCACAGCAGTTCCTCATCAGGAACCTCCGCGCCGAGACACCGAGCACGTGGCCCCATGTCGCGATGCGTCAACTTGTACCAGGCGCGGGCGAAGGCATCCGCGAACTGATCTGGGTTCTCGTGGAACCGCTTGGAGATCGGGCCGTAGATCGGATCCATTCTCAGAGCGAGATCGGTGGTGAGCATGAAGGGGGCATGCGTCTTGGATGGGTCATGGGCATCAGGCACGGTGCCCTGCGCAGAGGCATCGGTCGGCGTCCACTGCTGCGCGCCGGCGGGGCTCTTGGTCAGCTCCCACTCATAGCCGAACAGGACATCGAAAAATCCGTTGTCCCACTTTGCCGGATCCGTCGTCCACGCCCCTTCAAGTCCACTCGTAATCGCATCGCCGGCCTTGCCGCTGGCGTGGCCGCTCTTCCAGCCAAGTCCTTGCTCCTCCAGGCTGGCACCCTCGGGCTCAGCACCGACGAGGGCCGCATCACCGGCACCATGGGCCTTGCCGAATGTGTGGCCACCGGCGATGAGCGCTACCGTCTCTTCGTCGTCCATGGCCATACGACCGAAGGTCTCGCGGATATCCCTGGCGGCAGCAACCGGATCAGGATTTCCATTCGGCCCTTCTGGATTGACATAGATCAGTCCCATCTGCACGGCACCGAGAGGATTCTCGAGTTCGCGGTCGCCGGAGTAACGCTCGTCGTCGAGCCACGTCGTCTCTGAGCCCCAGTAAATGTCCTCTTCCGGTTCCCAGACGTCCTCGCGCCCACCGGAGAAACCGAAGGTCTTAAACCCCATCGATTCGAGGGCCACATTCCCAGCCAGGATCATCAGATCCGCCCACGAGAGCTTCCTCCCATACTTCTGCTTGATGGGCCAGAGCAGTCTGCGTGCCTTGTCGAGATTCGTATTGTCGGGCCAGCTGTTCAAGGGTGCGAACCGCAGGGTACCCGAAGCGCCGCCGCCCCGACCATCCTCGATGCGATAGGTTCCCGCGCTGTGCCAGGTCATCCGCACGAAGAGTGCGCCATAGTGACCGTAGTCAGCGGGCCACCAGTCTTGTGAATCGGTCATGACAGCCGTGAGATCTTTCTTGACCGCCGCCAGATCGAGACTCTTGAACGCCTCGGCGTAGTCGAAGTCCTCGCCCATGGGGTCAGACTCCGGTGGATTCTGGTGGAGCATCTTCAAGTTCAACTGATTTGGCCACCAGTGCTGGTTCTTTGTCGTGCCACGGGCTTGCGGTCCGTGGATCACAGGGCACTTACCATTGCTCGCCATGGTTTCTCCTTGGTGTTCATCAAGGATCTTCGATCCTTGGAAAGTGAAGAGGTGTCGTTGTTGGTCCGGAGGTCACTGCAGCCGACGCAGCCTCCCCGTGGTCTATCTGAATTGGAATGTTGGAGTAGAAAATGCCCTGCACTCGTACCGGGTCAAGCCCAGGGCCGGCTCGAGTTGGCGACGATGCAGATTTCGCAGTCGACGGTGGTGACGACGCGATCTGTCGATTCCATGATTCGCTGATGGATGTTCGTGATCGTAAGATGGTCGATGCGGTGAGGGACCACCGACGGCACAGCACCGGTGTCTTTCCTCCGGAACCGCAACTCGACGAGCCCTTGCCCACCATCCACGAGGATCCATGTCTGACCGCTATCTGTTTCTGGATCTGCAGCACATCACCCGCATGGACAGATTGTATCGTCGGCTGCATCAGCCTCAACGATGTGAGCAGAACCCCATTCTGCGAGGCGAACATTCGTGGGAGTCGATGGCCTCCCTCTATGGAACCGTCCTGTTCGATCCCGAAGAGGCGCGGTTCAAGATGTGGTATCTGACAGGTCCCGCCAGAGACTCAATGGTGCAGGTCCGAGAACGCCAGGCTCTGGGGAACATCACTTTGCTCGGTTACGCGATATCGACGGACGGCATTCACTGGGAGAAACCGATTCTCGATCAAGTCGATTTCGAGGGCAGCACAGCGAACAACCTGATCGACATTGGCCGAACCAATTGCGAAGGGGCGGCGGTTCTGTACGATACCCACGCCGCAGATCCACTGCAGCGATTCAAAGCCTTCTACTGGGAGCATGGAGGTATCGACACCTTCGTGGAGCACAAGGGGCGAACGATTTGGGGGGAAGGTGAGAGAGATGGTATGTGGATGTCTTTCTCACCCGATGGGGTCTCGTGGACGAACGTTGCCAGCAATCCAGTCATTGCCCTTGGTAGTGACACGACGCAATCGCTTCTCTGGGACCCAAAACTCGGTAAGTACGTCGTGTTCGGACGCTTTGGCGCCGGCGGCCGCAAAGTAGCCCGTGCCGTGAGTGAAGATGCGATTCACTTCAGCGAACCAGAGCTGGTCCTGGCGTGTGACGACACGGATGAAGAGGGCACACAGATCTATGGGATGCCGGTTTGCCTCTACGAGGGGATCTATCTCGGTATGATCTGGATCTATCGTGAAGGCGTCGATGGGACGATTGACACATCCCTAACTATGAGCCGGGACGGCATCCACTGGCAACGGGTCCTCGACCGACAGACATTTCTGTCTCTGGGTGAGCCGGGTAGTTGGGAAGATGGAATGGCCCGCATTTCGCAGCAGTTCTGCACCGTCGGGGATCAGGTGCATCTCTACTATGGCGGCGTGAATGGTCCACACACGGGCCGCAAGTTCGACAAGGTGGAACGTCAGCATCCGAGTATGTTGGGATTGGCCACCCTGCGTCGTGACGGCTTCGTCTCCGTGGACGCGGCTGATGATCAAGGAACTCTGCTGACCAAGCCGCTTGAAATCGACGGGGGTTCATTGCACCTCAACGTGAATGCCGCCGCAGGTTCCGTCGTGGTTACCATCACGGATGATCGAGGGGAGCCGATCACGGGTTACACGTCCGTACCGATTTCGTGTGATGCAGTGGATACACCTGTCTCGTTTGATCAGCCGCTGGAATCACTTCAGGGCCGGCAACTGCGCCTGCAGTTCCAGATGACACGAGCGAGCCTGTACTCCTACTGGGTTGGAGACCAACTGTGAAGATTGCCGAGATTGACGTCATCCCCATCCGGCCACGCCTGGCAGCACGCTACGCCGGTCGAGAGGTCTGGTATCCAAAGATCAATCATCGCACCGTCTACCGAGTTCGGGCGGACAATGGTCTGGTCGGCTATGGCGATCACCGCCTCGCAGGCCCCTCGCGGGACTCCCTGCAGCCGCTGATCGGCTGCGACCCCTTCGAGTTCATCAACAACAACTTCGACCCCGGTCTCGGCGGCGCCCTCTACGATCTGATGGGCAAGTCACTCGATGTCCCGGCGTATCGCCTGATGGGTCCGAAAGTACGCGACGCCATCTCCGTCGCCGCCTGGACGAGCCGCTCTTCGGCCAGCGACTTTGGCAGTGAAACCGGACGGGCCGCGCAGCAAGGGTATGGTGTGATGAAAATGCACACGGCTCCCTTCTTCGATGTCCTGGAGCAGACGAAGGCCGCCGAAGCCGCGGCCCCTGAGGAATTCCGCGTGCACTACGACCTCAACGGCAATCGCACGCTGGCCTCGGCTTTACAACTGGTGCGCCAGTTCGAGTCGCACCCCATCGTCGGCTTCATCGAAGATCCCTTCCCGAAGCACGATCGCGATGCCTGGTGTCGCTTGCGTGCACAGAGCCATATCCCGCTGCTGTTCCACGTCTCGGCCACACATCCTCTCCTGCCCGAGATTTCGGCAGGCGTCGCCGATATCTATCTGTTCAGCGGCATATCGATCGGCCGAACCCTGACCGGCGGTGCCGCGTGTGCCTGCGCCAACACGCAGATGCTGCTCCAACTCACCGGAGGGACGCTGACCAAAGCACTTGCCCTGCACATGGCGTGCGTCCTGCCAACGGCAACTGGCCACTCCATCCACTTGGATGATCAGTATGAGGACGACATCACCACGACACGTATCCCCGTCGTTGCCGGAGCATCGCCCGTGCCCGACGGACCCGGACTGGGCATCGAAGTCGACGAGGACGAACTCGCCCGGCTGGCCGAACTTGCCGTGTCGCCTCCCCAGCCTCCCGCACGCTGTCTCGGAATCCTGAGTTTACCTGGCGGACATCGTTGGTATACGCAACTGCCGCCCGACGTGGTGCGACTCACGGGGCGTGAAGAGGGAAACCTTCGCGGCATCGATGTCGAACTGTGGCACGATGACGGGTCGAGCCACTACGAGCAGATCCACGACCGGGTGTCGGCCGAGGGTGCCTTTCAGATTTCAGAATGATTGAAGTTTCCGAGAAAACCCTGGCGACGATCCATCGGAGCCTGCCCCCTTCCCCATTCTCGGCCGAGGTCCGATCTGTCACCGCTGGCAACAGCCCTGGATGGGTTTTCGACCATGCCGAGCGGCATGAGAGCTCCATCCACAGCGAATGAGCACGTTCAGGGCATGATCATCCGCCCTGAATCCATTGCGCGTTCTCAACCAGCGCAGGCAGATCCTCGGGGCGACTGATTTCATACATAAACACACCATCATAGCCGACGTCGCGCAGAGCCTGCATGACGTCGACCCAGTCTATGGCCCCGCGACCACACAGCAAGTGTTCGTCCTTCCCGCCATGGTTGTCGTGGAGATGCAGCGTCATCAGATACTCCCCCACCTTGCGAAGGGCCGCACCGGGATCACCACTCAGGTGCCGATGGCCTGTGTCGATGACGGCGCCCACGTTAGACATATCGATCTCGGAGAGCAGAGAAACCAACCGCTCCGGCTCGCGCGTATATCCCGAACCCAGGTTCTCCAGGGCTAGACGNACACCCCCCGCTTCCGCATGGGCCCCAACGGCCCTGATCCCCTCAACGAAGGCAGCCCTCCTGGAAACACTCTCTGGTTCTCCCGGCTCTGGAATGACGATGTCGTGGGTGACAAGAATGCATCCCCCGAGTTCGGCCGCGAAGTCCACCGCCGTCAGGTGGGCATTGATGGCGCGCTGGTGTTGGGCAGACTCAAGGCTGGCCAGATCACACGCTGGGTCTCGATGCCGAAGATGAATGTGGATGGAGTTGAGGTGCAGCCCCAGTTCCCGAAGCCAGTCGGCTACCAGACCACAGAAACCCGCATCGTCGAAGTCGAGGTTTGGATGGTAGTCACACAACTCCAACGACTCGATCCCGGCGTCGACGTAGACCTTGAGAAGCTCTCGCGTCAGAGGGCTCTGACGGTGTGGGATGGTGGATGCACCGATTTTCATCGTTCGTCTCTTGGCGAAGGTTGGTCGTGTCCAGCATAATACACAGTTCGTGCAGAGCGGGACAAGAACGTAGCCAGCCATGCCACTCCTTCAGCATCTCGGGACTTGGCGAAGGACTGACAACTTCCTTCGCTAAGCCGAAGATCTAATCGCTATGAGTTGAGTCTTCTAATGCACCCACCTCAAACTGACTCAGTCCCCATCCGAGCGGCCCTGCCGAGTGAAGTTGCGCGACTTTCGGCGCTGGCGATCTCGTCGAAGGCCGTTTGGGGATATGACGACACGTTCATGGCTGCCTGTCGGGATGAACTGACCGTTTCCCGTGCCGATCTGGAACTGGCCGCATTCGTGGCAGAATCGGAAGATCGTTCAGCACATCGGTGTGGGACTCGTTGTGTCTGATGGATCAGGTGATGTGGCCCTCATCAACAACGCCGCCAAACGTCTGTTGCGTGTGCCACGCCTGGGCAACATAGATGATCTGGATCGTGTGAGTCCTGCCCTGCACAACGGGACTGCGCACCCTCGGTCCTCGCGACCAGCAACTGGTGAGATTCGAAGCCGAAGGAGAGCCGATCCAACTGGCCCTCCACGCCTCCGTTTTCCGCATGCGTGATCGCGAGCATACCCTCGTGTCCCTGTATGACATCGGCGGGGCGCTCGAAGAAAAGGAGATGGAAGCGTGGCAGAATCTCATCCGCGTCCTCACCCATGAAATCATGAACTCGATCACCCCCATCGCCTCGCTGGCCTCGACAGCGGGCGACATGCTGGGAAACCCGGAGCGCGGGTCGAACTGAATTCCTATCTGTCGAGGGGGAAAGTCATTCTGGAAATCGCCGACAATGGACCCGGTATCGTCGAGGAGGCCCTCGACAAGGTCTTCATCCCTTTCTTCACCACCAAGCAGGATGACTCGGGGATTGGTCTGAGTCTCTGTCGCCAGATCATGCGCGCACACCGAGGATCAATCTCAGTGCGCTCTGAACCCGAGGTTCGGACGATCTTCACACTTCGCTTCTAGGTCCCTCGCCGTCGACCCTGCGCAATGACGATCTGAGGGGCTGGCACAACGGCAGGATGAACACGACGCTCACAGCGATGGCCATGAGGGCGACGCGCACATTCCATAAATCGCTGACTATACCGAAGAGAATGGGGGCCACGGCACCCGCGCCAATCCCGAGGGTATAGAAGAGCCCGTAGGCACGAGCCTGTCGCGCCCCATCGACGAAGTCGCCTACCGTGCCATAGAGGACGCTGGACGTNCCATTGAGGGCGACGCCGAAAACAGGCAGCACAAACAAGGTAGATTCAAGAGGCAAGGCGATNATCGCCACCATCAGAGCCCCCGTGGCAGCCTCTGTCAGAATCACGGTCTTGAGGATACCGACGCGCTCGGCGATGTGACCGCAGACCAGCTTGCCTGCCGCTCCGCCAGCAAACACGAGCGCCAGAGCCACACCCAGCGTCTCGACGGCCGCTCCCTTTTCGATCAGCAGGAAGGGCACGAAAGTCAGAAACCCGAGACGCACCCCACTGTCAATCATGCCGATGGCGGCCAGGGTCGCGTAACCGCGCGGGTCGACGATTCCCCATCCCGTTTGTTGCGCGATGTCTTCTGATGGCACACTGGCAGGAGCCGGCTCAGGCTCGCTAATGGGTGTGGGCGACTTTGGCAGCAAGACGAACACGACAACAGCACTGAGCACGGCGAATGCGCCATATGCGATGGTACTGCTTGGCCACCCATAAGTAGCAGCGCACGCAGCGACNGCAGCGGGGGCAGCAACTTTTCCAAGATCACCGGTGAAGTTGTACGTCCCGAGGGCGGCACGTCGGCCGGCTCCTGCATAGGCGCGCGAAATGATAGAGGAGACGAGGGGATGCTGAGTGGCACAACCCACTCCGGCGACGCCGAGGAACCCCACCAACCCGAGAAACCCGCCCGCCCAGCCGAGCAGGATGTATCCGACCCCGGCCAACACCGTACCTATGGTGAGGACGACTCGTTCGCCATACCGCTCGGCGATGATCCCCGCAGGTACCTGCGCCGCCGCGAGGGTTCCCGTCATCACCATCTTGAGCGTACCCACTTCGGCGTGATTCAGTGCGAAAGCAGCCGCCCACAGGGGCAGCAGCACATAGATACAGTCGGTGAATCCGTCGTGTACAAAGTGAGCGAACCCTCCGACGACGAGGGTTCGTCGAGGATTCGAGTTATCGTCGTTCTTGGCAGAGTCAGGATCGGCAGGCATGGGTGTAGTAACCTATGCACAGTTAATCAAGCGGGCATCTTGCGATGCCCGCCTCGATGTCCGGCCGTCACGTTCTTGCCTTGGAGGGGGTCTTTTCAAAAGATGACCCCGTTCCCTATCTACTGAAGCTCCTATGACTGCGACTCTACCACAGGCACACACGACCATCACACCTCCNNTCGAAACAGCAACCGCAGAGGTCTACTTGAGCGGAGAGGTCGCACCTCACCACACCGAGGAACGACGCGAGCAACTGGCGTCGACGGCGTCGCGCGTCCTTGCCATCGGTCAGAATACGAACACGGATCCCAACCGCCGACACCGAACCTGGCAGGAAGTCGCCTGTGAGTGGATCGAGGGCGACGACGACGCGGTGGAAGCCTTCACANNTCTGCTGTTGAGACTCGATCGGTATCAGNACGTCCTTCGCCATCGACGGCTGTGTCGTGGCGGCGGCGACTATCGCAACGCCCTGCGTGGATTGGCCTCCGTGGCCTTCCACCACCAGTCATGAATTCGTGAGCCGGAAGAGTGGAGCTCGGAGGTCGAGAAAAATGGCAAGCCCCAGAGGGTCGACCAGTTCTCCTCTCTGGCTCGGCATCTGTTCGCCAAATACGACGTGCCCACATTTCTGGACANGGCCTGGTTCGCGGAACGCAGCGAGGGGGCGATTGAACAGCAGAAGTGGTTCCTCCATGTCGGGTCCGGTGGCAGCGTACGAGACATCAAGACACCCGTCCATCTGACGCGGCGCAGGGCCCACGAGTTCATGCTGTGAAACAACCGCGAGTCCATCGCCCACAATCTGCGCTGGATTCAGGTATTGGGCATGAGTGGNGATCAGGTCACGGCGAAGGCCGTGCAGAGCACGCGACTGGCCAGACACCTCGACCACGACGAGTTCTGGAGTACGGTCGTGCTGTTTCTGTCCAGTAACCCCATGATCGACCCCACCTTAGTGGGCCCTGTGATCGACTATGTCCATCACACGAGATACGCCCCGCGGCGAATCGTTCGTGAGGGGGCGGTGTCGACGAGGCGCCTGCGCCGCAGCCCAACTTCACCATGAAGGGACGCAGCGCGACGAAATTTATGCGTCAGGTCGAAGCATGGAACGGTCACCTGGCCCGCGTGCAGGATGTCGTGTTTCAAAGCTGGCAGACCTTTGGACTTCGACCCTATGAACTCGACGACGAATCCGTCGCCGGGTGGCCATCGTCAGGGACCTTTTGCGTGAAGCCGGAGAACGAGGGTGCGCGAGCCCAGATGTCGTCGTCGAGACGGCCATCGATGCGTGGTGGCGCCGTCGAGA
This sequence comes from Gemmatimonadota bacterium, assembly GCA_002712305.1. Lineage (GTDB taxonomy): Bacteria > Latescibacterota > UBA2968 > UBA8231 > UBA8231 > UBA12574. Next base: position 20,158 of record PATE01000003.1, read on the forward strand.
TGCGGACGGCTCGCACGATCTTGCTCGGGTCGATGTCGGCCGGAGCATGGGCGCGGGGCAGAGCGGGCCACCCAAGCAGCACGATGAGACCCGTCAAGGTGGCTACTCGTACCGGGCTGAACGTTGAGTGTACCAAGCGGTCTATTCCTTCAGACACTGAGGCATTCGGAGGCACGCCGACACCGGTAGGATGACGGTCTCTCTCAACCAATGTCAAGCCACCGATCTGCAGGCCAAGCCTATCAGCCACACGACGACTTGCGGCATTGGGTGCCAGCAAAGACCTTTCACGGCTGTCGCACTTTTCCCCACCCGGCAATGGAGCAGCGCCAGATGACGTATTCCCAGACCGAGCCCGTACTGCTCGACGACGAGCAGGTGCGAAACTACATCACCGACGGCTACATCAAGCTCGACTATTCGGTACCCGCCGAGGTTCACGAGGCGATTGCCGTCAAGCTCGACCGCATGCTCGAGCTCGGTCCGAATCTGGGCAACAATGTGCTGCCTCACGCTCCGGAGTTCCGGCACATTCTCAACGCACCGGAGGTCCGGGGGGCGCTCTTGAGCCTGCTGGGCTCAGACTACATCGAGCACCCACACCGGTATTGCCACAACACGGCCCCCTTCGACGAGCCTCCCGAGGACATCGCCGCAGCGGTAGGCCA
>PATE01000004.1 GCA_002712305.1 Gemmatimonadota bacterium
ACGCAATCCGGTATCAACCCCGAGAAGCAGCTGAGCACCGCGGTCCTCGATACGGTGAAGGGCGTGGTAAGCGATGCGCATGGCCCAGACATGGGATTGTCGATATCGCAGATAGCTGCTACCGGAAACGCTGGTCACCATATGCCAGGGCTTTCCCTCGCGCAATCTCGAACTGACAGAGATCAGGCCGAACAGGAAGCTGTTCGGGGTTGGCTGTCCTCGTGGGGCCAGCGCGATGGCCGCAACCGGATAGCTGCGATCGGAGCCCAGCGTCTCGGCGGAGTACCCTGCCTGAAGCGTCATCCATCCACCGGTCTGCAGATCCTCGATCTGGCCGAGCCCACGAACGAAACGTTCACGCGCATAGGCGGGTCGCCAGAGCGTCAGTGACAGGCTGGGAAGGACGCGTCGACGGGGATTCGGCCTGTACGTGTAGGATGAATCGGGCGCGAAGTCCCGGTCACTGATCCCCAGCCGGAGTCCTGGCCGAATCTTCCATCCACCGTGGTCGATGGAATGACTGAGCCACAGACTGCTCGAAGCCAGTTCGTCGTCGTATCGAGCGGCCAGCACGCCCCCGCTGTACAGTCGAACACGTTCTCGATCGTGGGCCAGCACCAAGCCGTAGGCCCAGCGGCTGTTCAATGCGTAGAACGGTTTGGACAGCGACACGGACAGATCCTTGCCCTCATCACCGGCATATCCGGCACTCAGCCTCAGAGCGTGTCGGCTTCCAGCCAGACGCGGCTCGCGATAGGTGCCGCGTATCTCATTGCCGCTCACGGCGTCGTGGAAAAATGTGACCTGTGCGACCTGGCCGCGTCCCAGGAAGTTGTAATCGAGGGCGACCAGACCATAGGACAGCTCCTCGGCCTCGCCATCCAACAAGGGAGACAGGGCGCGGGAGTATCGTTCGCTCACATCGACGATCGCCCGCCCCGGTCGGGGCTGGGTGGCTTCTGAGGTGATCGCCTCGAAGCGCAGGATGACATCGCCCAAAAAAAGCAGGCGGCGCAAATTGCGTTCGGTTTCTGCCAGCCGATGAGCGTCTACCGTGTCGCCCACAGAAAACAGCAGTTCTCTGCGCACGATGTCATCGTGGGTTCGCAGGGTTCCGCGAATCTCGATCCGGTCGACTCGCCAGGTGTCGGTCACATCTGCAGCTACCCTCGTCGGACCGTGGAGGAACAAGGCGCAGGCGAGCCACATCAACCACTGGAATGTCTCGCCTCTGGACATCAGTGATCTGACGAGCAGCTCTCTGGTCGTTGGCGATCTGGACGGGGGCGGCCGGTTGCCTACCTTGGTCCCGAATCGTTGGCCAGCCCGCCACGGACTGAATTGAGCGAAAGGGCTGGTTATCCGGAGCAGTCGACCCGGCGGGGAGAAGGCCATGTCAGCGACGGACACAGATCAGGACAGAATGAAGGGGCTCTTCGGCTTGCCGCCGACACCCTATCGAACCGATCTCGAGATCGACACCGAGGACCTGAGATCGCTCGCCGATTTTTGCTGCCGATCCGGCCAGCACGGAATCGTATGGCCTGTCATGGTGGGGGAGTTCTATTTCCTTGGTGAGGCCGAACGAATTGCCGCTCTCGATGAAGTGCTCGACGTGGTCGATCGACGGATTCCCGTCGTGTTCGGCTGTTCGGGCATCTCCGTGCCCCAGACGCTGGAATTCGCCCGGGCCGCAGGTCGAGCCGGCGCCGACTCGGTCATCGCCATGGCCCCACAGCGGACGAACCAGGATGTCGCCATCGATATGTATCATCGGTTGGGAGATGCCTTCGATGGACCGATCATGTTGCAGAATGCCGGCGGGTATGCACCGCTGACGGGCGAGCAGATTGCGACGTTGGTGGAGAAGGTACCCCACATCGACTACATCAAAGAAGAGCGTCAACCGGGGCCGCGTCACATCGCGGAAGTGAAACAGTTCGCAGGAGACAAGGTAAAGACCATCTTCGGCGGTGCCGGCGGGCGTTTTCTGCCCGATGAGATGCGTCGTGGCGCCGACGGCTGCATGCCCGCCTGCCAGTTCGGGGATATCCTCGCTCGCTTCTACGATCTGTGGTGGGATGGTGACGAGGACGGCGCGCGTGCTCTCCATCGACGGGTTCTGCCGCTCATCAACCTGGAGAATCACGCCTTCTTCCGTCATATCCTCCAACTGCGCGGGGTGATGACGGCGATGACGGAGCGGTCACCTGCGTCGCCACTGGATGCCGGCGATATAGAGGAGATCGCCATTCTGCTGCAGGGGCTGCACGATGAGGATATGTGTGCGGAGTTTCCCTTCGCCAGCGATCTATCCTAGTGGCAGGTGAGCGGGAAATCTGGATTGCGATGAACGATGGCATCCGTCTGGATGCCTCGGTTTGCACTCCGGCTGGAGAAGCGCCCCAGGGCGGATGGCCGGCGGTTCTGCTCATTCACGGTCACGGTGACAACGCCAGCAAGGTCAGTTGCCTGCCCCGAGCGCGACGACTCGCCGGGCGCGGCTACCTAACCGTCGTCTATTCGGTTCGAGGTCAGGGAGCCTCCGAAGGACTCTGTTTTCACATGGGGCCGCGGGAACTGTTCGATCTGCAGGATGTGATCGACTGGATGCTCGATCATTTGCCGGTCCACGCCGATCGAGTCGCTGTGGTGGGATCATCTCAAGGGGGTTGGCACGCCTACATGGCCGCTGCTCACCATCCTCGTGTCGCCACGGTGGTTCCCGAGAACATCTTCACCGACTACGCCGAATTCGGTGTCATGGATGGTTGCCTGAATCGCTGGTTTTTCGCGCGTACCATGCGACGGCGAATCATGTCGGCCGGGTTCCAGGATCTGGCGCGCCGGTGGGCCTTGTCCGGCGAGTGGGAGTTGCTTCAACAATGGCTGGCCGACCGATCGCCCCTGTTGTTTGCGGATCGGATCCGATGTCCTGTGTTCATCCTGCATGGGTGGCACGACGTGGGCATGCCGCCAAACCAGGCGATCGCCATGTATGAGGCACTACAGGGTCCGAAGAAGCTTTATCTGGGTGGCGGGGGACACGATGGCCAGGACGAGGCGGGCGCTCAGCAACTGAGAACGAGCCTGACTGATCGATGGCTCGACCACTGGCTGAAGGGACACGACACGGGCATCATGGATGAGTCGCCTGTCACATGCGCTGTGCGACCTGGATGGAATCACATCGACCTGCCGNCACCATCCTCCCTGGTCAAGCCGCACCGTCTGTATCTGCACCGCAGTGCGCCCTTAGAACACGGGCAGCTTCTCGTAGAAACGCCCGCCGCCACGACACCACCCTCCAACATCGCGAACACGCCGATCGATACGTCCTATGACCTGAACGCGGCCCTTCACGACGACATGTCGGGTGTCGAGGCCGCCCTCGCCCGGCAGGAGTGTGTTTTCGAGGGTGACCCCGTGACAGAGGACGTCATGATGCTGGGTGCACCGCGATGCAGACTGCATCTGCTGTCGAATCATGCGTCGGTTCAGGTTCATGCAGAGCTCTACGACATGGGGCCGGATCAGGACACGGGCCATGGTCGACTCATCAGCCGTGGACACTGGGGGACGCGTTCAGCTGCAACAGGTGAACACACAGAGGTCGACATCCGTGGTGCTGCCATCTGCTATCGCCTGGAAGAAGGTCATCGTCTTCGCCTGGTNCTGACAAATCTCAACANCACCTTCGCCTACCCCTTCTTCGAAAACAGCTGTACCCGCCTCTTNCACGACCCGGTACGCGCCTCCCACGTAGAGTTGCCCTTGTACGACGTGCCTTCGTGACGTTGAGTACGAAGTGACGGAAGGTTCTCTGCCACATCGGGCACTGGCGCGTTTCCTGGTACCGGTGATCATCATGATGGTCGCCCAGTCGCTGACACCTCAGTTCATCAATGGTGGGCTGGCGCGAGCGCCGAATTCGACGCAGACCCTGGCCGCCTTCGCTCTGGCCTGGGGCCTGGTCGATTTCCTGCAGGCACCCATGTCGCAGATCCGTCAGGTAACCCTCGTACTGGGCACCGCCTCACGAGAATCTGCCTTGCGGGTCCTGGGTTTCGTGGTGATCACGGGTTGCCTGCTCGTGTCGATTCTCGGTCTGGTGTCGTGGACCCGGGGTGGGGTCATCCTCATCGAGGATCTTCACGGTGCTTCACCGTCCCTGGCGAGGGTGGTCAGGATCGCTCTCGTGGCAATGATTCCCGTGCCTCTGTTGGAAGGGTTGCTGCGTTATCTGTCTGGTCTGTTGATGCGGGTGCATCGGACGGATGTGATCAGTTCGGCGACGATGACAGGCATCGCCGTGAGCATTTTCACCGTCTTTCTGGCTCTGTCCCTGCCCGCGGTTCAAACCGAACCCATCTGGCTGCCGATCCTGGCCACCTATGCAGCGCTGCTCGTCGATCTTGTCATTCTCGTGTTCTACTGTGTGCGACTCGTTTTGCCCGTGCTGCCGGCGCGATCCAGTGACAGCGAGCCTGTNCCTGGATGGGGCTACCTGGCGCGTTTCTTCTGGCCTCTGGCTCTCATCATGGCCATACAGGGGCTNAGTCGTCCGGCGATCAANCTTTTCGTTTCCCGTGGTCCGGACGGGGAGCAGGCCCTTGCAGCGCTGGCCGTGGTGTATCATCTGGCGCTGATCCCCTACGGATGGATCAACGAGGCCCGATCGTTGCCTGCCGCCTTTCGCGAGTTTGGTGATCGAGGCCTGCGCAGAATCCGTGACTTCACTGGGGGTTGCGGTATCCTGGCATTCCTGATCATGGTGGTGCTGTTCTGGATTCCCTTTGTCCGAGATCTGCTGTTGCTGGACGCACTTGGGGTGAGTGCACAGGTCGCCGATCGCTGTGTGACCCCCTTGTTTCTGTTCAGTTTTCTACCTCTCACCGTGGCGCCAAGATCGTACTTTCATGGCGTTGCCTTACTGCAGCATCGAACGTTGCAGTTGGCGCCCAGCGCACCCTCCCGCATCCTGGCAATTGTCTTGGTGATGTGGTTTCTGCCCGGATCGATCGGTGGTGCAGCCCAGGCGGGGTTCGCCCTGCTTGCGGGGTTTATCTGCGAGGCGATCGTCTTGTGGTGGTTTGTGGGCCCGTCGCGCATCCAATCTCAACCCGTCTGACGAGAGTCATCCATGGCACAGTTCACGACCCCTCGACCCGCCCGCCTCAACGAGTATGCCGAGGCCATGGCCTTCACCGACCGTGTCTTCAGACCCGGCCAGAGAGGCCGTCGGATCGTAGAGAGCCAGTATCCGCACGCCTACCGCGAGACGGCTTCCTATGCCCGACGGCTGTTGTTGATGCGTGACGCCGCCGAGGGGGACAGACTGGTTGGATGTCTGGGCGTCCATCCGATGCGCCTGCGTCTCGGTGCAGCAACGATCACTGCCGGAGGCATTGGCGTTGTGGGCGCCGACCCGGCGCGCCGTGGTGAGGGGATCATGACGCGTCTGCTGGAAGAGGCACTGCCGAGAATGAGAGAGGCGGGACACGCCATCAGCATTCTCGGGGGGGATCGACAACGATATGGTTGGTTCGGATGGGAGAACGGTGGTGTCTGTCGTCGCTATCTGCTGACTCGACGTATGCTCGGTTCGCCGACGGCTGCAGATCGCCGACTGAAACTTCGCCGTTTCGACGCCGAGGATGGCTCGATGCGACGACGACTCCATCGATGGGCACTAGGCAGGCCGCACGGAGTCGAGCACAGCGCCGCCGATGTGCGGCCCCTCTATCATCGCGAGGGGCGCGAAACTTGGGTCGTGGAGGACGGAAAGCGATTCGCCAGTGTCTGCCTGGGGGGGGCCGCTCGTCGCAACCGTCCCTACGAGCGTGTGGACGCAGCGTTTGGCGATACCGACATGGTCGCATCTGCGTTACGACTCGTCATGGCGCGTTTTCGTCTGACCCAGCTGTGGGCGATCGCCGGGCCCAGCGCGGCAGAGGCAGACCTGTTCGAGCCCTGGGCTGCCAGTTGGCAGACGCAGGATGATGGCATGGTCCGCATTCTCGATCTACCACTGCTCGTCGAGCAACTCGCTCCAGAGATCAAGTGTCGGCAGCGCCTGACCGGGGTTTTATTGCCAGATCTGCAGGTGCAGATCCATGATCTGCAGCAAACGGCCCTCCTGCCAGGAGGCGGCACGACCGCGCGACGTTGCGTGATGACGAGCGTGCAGGCGATCCAGTTCTTCTTTGGCTCACGTCCTCTGAGGCAGACCGCGCTGGCGCAGCAGGTTTCCCGTCGGGTCATCGATCCCTGGGGGACTATCCTGCCCCTGCCGCTGCACGTGCCCGCGGTCCACCATATCTGAAACGTCCTCTCGGCGTGGCGTTTTTCCCTGGTTTCAGAGGGAGAATGGTTGCGGATTCCGCGATTTCGGCGTTATGTTTCAGAATATGTGGAATCGCGCCCAACTATAGCGTCTACAAGGAGTTATTCCGTTATGCGATCGATCGACATCCGCGCCACGCTGGCCATTGTTGCCATCGCCGTCCTGGCGAGTACCCCTCAGGCGGCAAGCGCCGACGTCAGCGCATTCATCGGTTCGGTCAGCTTCGATGAGGAAGCGGATCTCGACAACAGCCTCGGTGTCGGACTCAGATGGGGAAAGTCTAGTGGTGTTCTAGCGGGCGAGACCTCACTGATGATCGCCCGTCCGGAGCGCGGCTCTGCCGGCGAGTCGGTGACCTCCATCTTCTATGAAGGTCGAATCCTCGTGAACATTCCTGTCGGGCAGGTGATGCCCTTCGTCGGCGTGGGGTTCGGAGCGATCACGACCACATCCGCATCCGCTGACATCCCTGCCGACTCCGATGCAGCAGCTACCGAGGCACTTGAAGCGATTTCAGATCTGCAGACCAACTCGGCATTCTCGTACGGCGCGGGCGTCCGCTACGCCCTGAGTGATCGGATGGATGCGCGCTTCGATGTGCGTCAGTACCAGGTGTTGTCCGCCAAGAGTTTTGTGGCAGATGAGTTGGGCGTCGAAATCGATGAGAAGACGGTGCAGCATAGCGAGCTGAGCGTCGGGGTTGTCGTCCGCTTCTAGCGGACGACTCTTCACATCCTTGCCGTGTATGGTTAAGAGGGGAAGCAGCCGATGGGAGCGCTGCTGAGTCTACTACAGTCGCTGGGACAGTTCACGGAGTCCTTCTTCGTCGACGCCTGGCGGCTGCTCCGCTTTTCCCTCGTATCGCTCGCAGCGCTCAGCAGATTCGTCGGTGGGCACGGATTCAGAGCTGCAGCTCGGGTCACCATGCAGCAGGTGTACTTCACCGGCCTGGAAGCGTTGCCCTTCCTTGCGCTGTTGTCCCTGTTGCTCGGTTCCACCGTCATTGTCCAGGCGTTGCCGCAGTTGCAGGATGTGGGGGCAACGGGGCTGGTGGGCAAGATCCTCGTCATTGTCATCGTGCGGGAACTGGGACCGATCGTGACGGCCATGGTGGTCATCACCCGATCTGGTACGGCCATGGCGGCGGAGATGGCGACCAATCGAATCACAGGACAGGTGGAAGCTTTCGAGGCGATGGGGATCGACGTGTTCCACTATCTGATCGCGCCGCGAGTGTTGGGCTCGATGATCGCCGTGTTCTGCATGGTTGTCGTATTCGACGTCGTGTCTCTGATCGGCGGATTCCTCGTCGCCAGTATACGTCTGACGATGCCCCTCTCCATGTATCTGCAGACGATCCTGGAAACCCTTGAGCCGCTCGATCTCTATATCAGCCTGAGCAAAGGCATCCTCTTCGGTCTCGTGATCAGCCTGTTCTCATGTTACCACGGACTGCGTGCCAAACGCGCGCCCTATGAGGTGCCCATGGTGGCTCGTTCAGGTGTGATTCAATCCATGTTCTTTGTGTTCGTCTCGAGTGCCGTGATCTCGGCACTCTTCTACTGGATTTGACGGTGGATTCCTCTTCCGCTCCCCTTCTCCAGTTTCGCCAGGTGACCTTGGAAGTAGAGGGGCGCCGCTTCCTGGATGGGGCAGAGCTGAGGGTCGATGCGGGGGAATCCGTCATCGTCGCGGGCACACCCGGATCCGGCAAGTCATTCGTCCTTCGTCTGTTGCTGGGGCTTCCTGGGATCGGTGATGCTCAGGTTGTGCTTCGGGGCGAAGTGATCGTTGCGGGGCAATCGGTGTTCGAACTGGAGGGGAACGACCTTCAAGTCCTGCGACGGCGCATCGGTTTCGTCATGCAGGAGGGAGGGTTGATCGAGAACATGGATGTCCGACGCAATATCACACTGCCGATTCAGTATCACTTCCGTGACATGTTGTCGGATGGCAGCCTCGCAGATCGGCGATGCGATCAGTTGCTGGAGCGTTTCGACATCAGCCATCTGGGTTCGTCCGGCTTGAGACCCGTCTCGCTCGATCACGAACAGAAGATTTATGTCGCCCTTGCTAGGGCCCTCGTGATGGATCCGTTCCTGTTGTTATTGGACGATCCAATGATCGGCCTGTCGCCGGATTCGGCGCAGCGATTGTGTCACCATGCCTTTGACTCCACGTCCCTGTTCACCGACCGGCTCCCGGGTGAGACCACTGAGAGTCTGACCCATTTGCTTACGACGGCGGATCTTGGTGGGTATCTGGAACACGGTGACCGTTTCGTGTTGCTGGATGACGGCCATCTGATCGACGTCGGCGATCGGACCGCGGTCGAGACGTCAGACGATCCCCGACTGGCAAGAGTGCTAAAACGAGACCCGATCGAAGTGGGTGGCCATGGCTGAGAATGCGAGCAAACGTCTTCACGAGAGGTCGTTGGGGCATGTGATGGTGGGGTTGTTTGTCCTAGTCGTAAGTGTCGGATTTGGCTGGCTCCTGATCGAACTACGCAGTGGTCCAGAGCGGTATGCTCTGGTCGCTGAATTCGAGATCCTCGGAAACATCTCGGAAGCAACAAAGGTCAAGCTGCGAGGATACACAGTGGGACGTGTCGATGGCATCCAGTTCCGACCGAATCCCAAACCGGGTGAGCCCTATTTTCTCGTCGAGATCGGTGTCGAGAAGGGCGTCCCCGTGCCTCAGGGGACGGTCGCAGAGATCCGCGGATCAGGTCTTGTGGGGGAGGCCTTCATCGAACTGGTCACACCTGATGAGACTCACACTGGAATACTTTCACCGGGGAGCCACCTGAAAGGCCAGGCCGACGAGGGCATGAAGACACTGATCGCCCGTCTGACAGACGCGGCCAGGAAACTAGGTGGTGCGGGCACGGCCCTGCGGGATGCTGATTTCGGTGAGAAGCTGGGCTCGCTCAATCGGGATGTGTCACGCATCGCCGACCAGTTGACCGTGGTCTCCAGCAGCGCGGACACACTCCTTCGCACAAGCCGTGACATGTTGGTGGGTGTGCAGCCGGCTTTGCAGCAGTCCTTGGAGAATCTAGACAAGAGCCTTCGCCACCTTTCGACGTTGATGTCGCGGGCCGATACGCTGATGGCCAAGTCCGATGAAGATATTGCGCAGACGGCAAGTGCTCTGCGTCATGTTGCCCAACACCTCGACCAGGTCCTGGCACGAGTCGACACCATCACGGCAAGCAGGCAGGAGCAGATCGACTCGACGCTGGACAATCTCCATCAGACGTCGGAGTCGATCCGGGCGTTGAGCGCTCGTCCACTGCGTGTGTTCACCGGCACCGAGCCCCGCCAACCCAATCGGGACGCCTTCGACGTCATCACGGGCAACACGGTGGGACAGGATTCGCTTGAGGGCGCGGACGAACCGTGACGGCCCCTCCGCGACCCGGTGCGATTCGCCACCTACGCCAGCAGCTGGTGGAGGCGAGACGTGAACAGCGTCGTGATATCGTCGATGAGATCGTCCAGGGTGTACGTGAACTTGGTGGTTGGGGGTATCGCTGCTGTCTGGTCGACTACGCGCGCTTTCGCACGGCGTGTTTCGTGCGGGTTCTCGGCTTCGAAAAACACCGGATCAAGGCCGAGGTTGAGTTTCCCATCCGCCCGGGATTGCGCTCGGTCCAGTGGCTGCCCCTGTCACACCTGGTCGACTATGATGAAATCGAGCCCGATCGCCTGCACACGATCTATGAGGATCTCGGAGTATATCTGAAACGGCCAGATGCCAACCTTGCCCGCGAACGTCCCAGGCCTTGTGGCGGACCGGCGCTTGCGCTGAACAGGAATGATCGGCGTCGAAGGTCTACCCGATCGAACGAACCGATGACCGTGTGGTGGGGAGTTGCGGGTGTGCTGTTTACGTGCAGTCTATTCTTCTTCATCGCCACGACCTGAGACCACTAGCACGCTGTGACCCAGGAGACAGATCTCGTGAGTCAGTCAGAGGCCGAAACCCAGTCAGCAGACGCGTCGTGCGCCTATGTCCGTGTCGACGGCACGCGGTGTCCTGGACAGATCGAAGGTGACGGCAATCTCTGTTTCTGGCATGATCCGGATGCAAGCAAGGAAGAGGATGGAATGCGGTCCCGTCTTGAGGATTGGGCAGCCACGGGTGAGTCCATGGAGGGTTTCATTCTGCATTTTGCACAACTTCAAGGTGTGAAGTTGTCCTCCCATGAAGGGCGTGTTCTGCGTGGGGCGAATCTGTTTCGCGCAAACCTGGCCGGGGCGCACATGTGGAATGCCGACCTGCAGGGCACAGATCTGTTGAAGGCCAATCTGGCGGGAGCGAATCTCAACGAAACGAACCTGCAGGACGCCCATATCCTCGGTGCCACCTTTGATGGCGCCAAACTCGAGCGTGTAGAATGGGGTGACGCCTGCGTCAACGAAAAGATGGCATTCGATGCCCAGCGCAGCGGCAATCGGGCAGAGGCGCTGGAAAAGTTTGAAGAAGCGGAAGAGGTGTACCGTACCCTTCGACGGGCCTACGACAGTGCGGGACGTTTTGAACAGGCAGGCACGTTCTTCAAGCGTGAAATGACCATGCGCCGAATGCTCTTGCCCCGCTGGTCCATCGACCGGATGTGGTCGAAGATCGTCAGCGTATTCTGCGCATATGGGGAGAGTCCGCCTCGTGTGATCGTTTCGGCGGCCGTCATCAATCTACTGGTGGCGGTCATGTTCTGGCTCGTTGGAATCAATGGTCCCGATGTGGGTCTCAATCGGGCTGATGGCCGAATCGGAATTGATATGGCGGCGGGCCTCGAGCACAACGTCTACTCCTACCTGCACTGCGTCTACTACAGCGTCGTCACCTTCACGACGCTTGGATACGGAGAAATGACACCGCCCACGCTGTTCACGCGGAATCTCGCAGCAGCTCATGCCTTCATGGGAGCCTTCATGATGGCCATGTTTGTGGCGGTTTTCGGAAAGAAGATGACTCGTGGCTGATTGCAGACAGTGGCTGGGGTTCGGTCTGGCTCTCACGATCCTGTGCCCAAGCACATCAGAGGCGCAACAGCTCGACGCGGCGCAGCAGGCCTTTCAGCAGGGCTATTCCCACCAAACGGGTGCGGATGGGAAGAAGATTGATATAGAGCTTGCCCTGCGTTTCTACGCGCAGGCGTTGCGTCTACGGCCGCAGTTCTACGAGGCCCATGCCAATGCCGGACAGATCTACTATGAGCGTCGCAAGTACAAGCGTGCCATCAAACATTTCACCGAAGCGGTTCGTCTCGCACGCGGCCGAGATGATGTATCCACGGTTGAGGAGGCGCGGGTAAGCAGCAATCTTGGCGGTTGCTACTTCCAGCAAGGCCAACTGAAGGAGGCCGATAGTTGGATTCGTGGGGCCATCAGCCTAGATCCCGCCCTGGTGGAGGCGCACTACAATCTGATCAACCTTCTGCTGCGACATGACCAAATCGTAGAGGCGCGGCAGCACCTGGCTGCCGCTCAACAGGCCGCGCCGAGTGAGCGCTACGGGATTTTCGTCGGTCGCCTGCAAACCAAGGACAGCTACGCGTCCTGGAATCCTCTCTGGTTGAAGGTCGTGATCGGGGTGGCTGCCATTGTGACCATCGCTTTGATCGTGTTTCGAGCGGTTGGCACAGCCAGGTCGACGGATTCCTGACGCAGGGTTCCTTGACGGTCTTGAGTCGGCTTATCTACACTTGAGACAGTCATCGTCGGCACACATTGTGCCGGAATCGATGTGACACAGACTTACGGTTTCACGGTGTCCGAGCGTGTTTCGCACGCTTGGGAGAATAGGGAAGGTGGTTCAAAGCCGCCGCGGCCCCGCCACTGTGACCGGTCCTGCCGGCGACGAACGCAGCAGACCGGGAGCCAGGAGACCTGCCTGAAACCGTCGGGTTGTGAGTGCCTTCGTGGGAGAGGCCTGCCCGGTACGTAGCTTCCGTGTCCATGCGCTGTCGCGCCCAGACGCCGATCCTGCGGTACCCTCGGGGGCCAATGGAACCGGCGTTTTTTTGTGGCGATTCGAGATAAGATGGCTCTACTACACCTCGATGATGTGACCGCCGGCTATCGCCCAGGCTCTCCTGTGCTCCGTCAGTTCTCGCTGAGCGTAGAGACCGGTGCTTTTGTTGCGCTGATTGGCCCTAACGGCTCGGGCAAGAGCACGTTACTGAGAGTGGTCGCCGGTGTCATGGCGCCCTGGTCAGGTCGCGTGACGCTCGACGGGCAGGAGCTGAGTGAGTGTAGTCGCCGCGATCTGGCACGCCGGATTGCGGTGGTGCCGCAGGCAGCGGTGAGTGACTTCGAGTTCTCCGTGGAAGAGACGGTCGGCATGGGACGCCATCCTCATCTCAAGCGTTTCCAGGGCATGGGCGAGGAGGATCGCATCGCCGTGGCTGAAGCGCTCGAACTTACCGCGACCGCTGAGTTGGCGCGACGCAGCATTCGCGAGCTCTCCGGTGGAGAACGACAACGTGTCATCATTGCCCGGGCCCTGGCGCAGCAGCCGCAGCTGCTGCTGCTGGATGAGCCGACCAACCATCTCGACATCAATCATCAACTGGAGATTCTGGATCTGCTCAGCGAACTACACGATGAGACGGGGTTGACCCTGGTCTGCGTGACTCACGATCTGAATGCCGCCGCTGAATTCGGCGAGCAACTGGTTCTCATCGAGTCCGGCCGGACCCTGGCCGTGGGAGATGTACACCAGGTGCTGACACAGGAGAGAGTCCGACAGGCTTACGGAGTCGATGTCTGGATCGAGCAGATCGGCGGATCCACGCGGATCATACCCAAGTCGCGCAGGAGACTGGCCAAGGAAACTGCGCACAGGAGTCAGATGTGAAGCGGTGGTTAGGCTCAGGCACAGGGACGTGGATCGTGTTGACGTTCCTGATCGCAGCGACGGCACGTGGTCAGGGCCAAGAGGTAGACGACCTCGGCCAGGAACTGACGTTGTCGTCGACCCCGACGCGGATCGTCTCCCTGGCACCGTCAAATACGGAGATTCTCTTCGCCATTGGCGCTGGAGATCGCGTGGTCGGTGTCACCCAGTGGTGCAACTACCCGACAGCGGTGAAAGACATCGAGCAGGTGGCCGGGTATTCCGATCTCAATATCGAACGCATCACTGCCGTGCGCCCCGATCTCATCATCGCTGCGAGGGGCAATGATCTGGAGGGGCTGCGCTCCTTGGAACAGATGGGTGTGCCCGTTTTCGCTCTCAATGTGCAGACCCTGGACGCCATGATCGACGCTGTGCGCCGGTTGGGTCGCCTGATAGGGACCACGGACCGCAGTGATTCGCTGGCGAGAATGCTGACGGCACGGTTGGAGGAGGTCGATCGCCGAATCCTCGATCGACCACGGCCACGAGTTCTTTGGGGTTATGTGGCGGAACCGATCTACACGGCGGGTCCCGGATCGCTCATCGACAATATGATCGAGCGTGCAGGCGGCGAGAATGTCGCACGAGGAGCGCAGGTGACGTGGCCGCAGGTCAGCCTCGAGACCATCGTCGCGTGGGCACCGCAGGTACTGCTCACCAGCCTGGGAGGTGGCATGCAGCCTGCGGGCGAGATCGATCGATTGCGTGAGATCGATGGGTGGAAGGAACTGCCCGCGATCAAGAATGGTCGGATCGTTCACGTCGAGGGCGATCTGCTGACCCGGGCAGGCCCCCGACTCGTAGATGCCGTCGAGATCCTCGCCAACCAGCTGCATCCCGCGAATCCATCAGCGACTGAGACCCCGACGGAATGAATGTTCGACGCCGCGCTGCGGTCTGGTTGCCCTCTCTGCTGGCGCTGCTCCTTCTGCTTGGAATCCTGTCCCTTGGTACCGGTCCGGTGCCCATACCAGCGGCCGTTGTTGTAGATCTGCTTCTCGAGCAGGAGACGGCTCTGTCCATGGATGAATCGTCTCATCGTCAGGTACCCTCCGCCAACCTTGATCGTCAGGCGGCGGCGGTCATCGTGAGACAATTGCGGCCACCGAGAATCTTGTTGGCGGCTCTGGTGGGTGCGAGTCTGGCCCTCAGCGGCGCCGTCATGCAGGGCTTCTTCCAGAATCCCATGGCCGATCCCTATATCATCGGTGTGTCTTCCGGAGCGGCCCTTGGTGCCACTCTCGCGCTGACCCTGTCCATTTCCTTCTGGATCGTGGGTCTCCACGCGACCTCTCTGTTCGCTTTTGCGGGGGCTCTGCTGGTGACCTTCATCGTCTACACGGTCTCTGTGCGGGCGGGACGGGTGCCGGCGACTCTGCTGCTGCTTACGGGCGTAGCCGTCGGCTCCATGGCCGCGGCAGCGACCTCCTTTATCATGCTGTCGGGGGACGACACGTTGCACGCTGTGTTGTATTGGATTCTTGGCAGCTTTTCGTCGCGTCGATGGGAGCATGTTCACATGGTCTGGCCCTCGTTGCTGGGGGCTGCCGTCGTGTTGCAGGTCTATGCCCGCGATCTCAATGTGCTTCTGCAAGGCGAGGAGAATGCCCAGTATCTGGGCGTCGATGTGGAACGACTCAAACGGATCTTCCTTGTCTTAACAGCGTGGCTCACAGCTGCCGCCGTGTCGGTGAGCGGAATCATCGGTTTTGTTGGACTGATCGTGCCTCACATGATGAGACTGCTCGTGGGACCAGACCATCGCGTGCTGTTTCCCGCGTCCTTGTTGGGTGGAGCCATACTGATGGTCTGCGCTGACATGCTCGCGCGAACGGTGACGGCCCCCGCGGAGGTTCCCGTCGGTATCGTCACAGCTCTGATCGGCTGTCCCTTCTTCCTGTATCTGCTGAGCCGCCGCCGAGAGTTGGCGCTGTGATGTGCCCGGCGTCAACGGATGCGCCAGGAGCATACCTATGGTCAATCTGACGAAGATCTACACCAGGGCCGGGGACGGTGGCAATACGCATCTGGGGGACGGTTCGAAGGTCCGCAAGACGGACCTTCGCGTGGAGGCCATGGGCGCCGTGGACGAACTCAACGCCATCCTGGGCGTGGTCATCAGTCTTTGCCCGGAAGGGGCGCTCGACCGAATCGGTCGCCAGATTCAGAACGATCTGTTCGACGTAGGTGCTGACTTGTGCCGACCCCCAATCACGGCCGAGCAGGACGGGGACGTGTTGCGACTGGATGCAGGCAAGCCTGATTCCCTGGAACGGTGGATCGACCAATTTAATGCCGGCCTGTCGCCCCTGCGCAGTTTCGTGCTGCCCGGTGGAACACCCGTCGCCGCACAACTGCATCACGCACGGACAGTCTGCAGACGAGCAGAGCGCCGTGTGATCGCCCTGCGTGACGAGGGAGAGGGTGTATCGACGACGGTGATCACCTATCTGAATCGGCTTTCGGACCTGTTGTTCGTGCTGGCGCGAGAGAAAACCGATGCGGGGCAGGCCGATATTCTCTGGGCGCCGGGTAACGAGCCACAGTAAGCTTGTCGCGACGGCCTCGTCGCGTAGGTTCTCGAGTGAGAGTCACAATTCTCATCATTCCTTTTGATCACCTTGTCACTGCCGAGTCACCAAATGCCTGTCACGATCCATCGCCCGCAGAGACTGTTCGGTGTGGTTTTCACCCTGGCCCTCAGTCTGACCTCAAGTCTGATCTTTGGCGTCGGGTGCGGTCAGCACTACAGCGAGAAAGACGCGGACACAGCTCTGGCCGAACGTGGTCTGGTTCCCCTGCAGGAACAGCGCAATCCACACGCAGGCATCTCGTCGGCCGAAGTCGGCGAGGGTCAGGTCCGTATCGGTGAGTTGGTGGCAGCGGTGCCCGATGACTGGGAATCACAGGCTCCAAGTGGTTCGATGCGCATCGCTCAGTTTGCCGTTCACGGCCCCGATGGGGCTGCTGAGTTGGCCGTGTTCGATGGGAATTGGGGGAGTATCGATGACAATGTAGACCGTTGGGTGGGGCAGTTTACTCAGCTCGATGGTCGCTCGACGCAGGAATTGACCCAGCGGTGGGAGATGAAGTCAGCGGGCGGTATTCAGATCACCATGGTGGACATTCCGGGCACCTTCGGTGGGGGGATGGGAGGCGGGAAAGCGCAGGCCAACTATCGAATGCTTGGTGCCATCGTCCCCGGTACGGGAACATTCTACTATCTGAAATTTATTGGCCCCTCAGACTTGATCGATGCTCAGCGCGAGGCCTTCGAGGCCCTCGTGCAGAGTCTCACGTCAGCCTGAGCAGGAGGGACCTGGCGATGTACGATGCTTTGGAAGACGAGTTCGGTGATGTCATCGGCAAGGCGCGACGAGGACAGGAACGGTCCGTGGCGCAGGTGGCCTCGGCGTGTGGTTTGAGTTCGTCAGATGTGGAGCGCATCGAATCGTATCAACTGATCCCCGATGCCTCTGCCGTGACCGCACTGGCCTCCGACCTGGGGCTTGATGCGAGCAAGCTCTTGCGCGCAGCTGCTGGTGAGTTTTTGCCGTCTGAACCAGGCGGACGCGACTACGTTGGTGTAGATGTGGAGATGCGCGTTCTCGGGTCGGACTTCCTGATGAATGGATACGTGGTCGGTTGTGCCCGTGACAAGGTGGGAGCCGTCATCGATCCCGGATTTCAGGCGGATCGAATCCTCCAAGCCGCCGAAAGTGCTCAGATTGAGATCGAGTTGATCCTTTTGACCCATGGTCATCACGATCATGTGGGGGCTCTTGCCGAGATTCGCGATGCGACCCAGGCAGACGTGCTGGCCAGTGAGGGAGAGATGGAGTTGCTCGGTGACCTTCGGCATCAGGTCGACGGGTACCTCGTACCGAATGAAGTCATCGATGTGGGGCGGCAGAGTTTTCGTGTGGCAGCCACTCCGGGTCACACCCCGGCGGGGGTGTCGCTGATTCACGAGGAGATCGCCTTCGTTGGGGATGCCCTATTTGCCGGGTCTCTCGGAGGGACACGGAACATCCAGGACTTCGAGCGACAGAGGTCGGCTGTGGCCGACCAGATCCTATCGTTGCCCGAACAGACAACCCTCTATCCGGGACACGGCCCTGCCACGACGGTCGGCGAAGAGTTGGTGAACAACCCGTTCTTCAAGAGACTGACACCTTAGGGAGAGCGAACTGCCCACCTACGTCTCCGAGGCTCCGTTCCTCCCGGCACCGGCCTTTTGGAGAGCCTGATCATTGAGTGCCCAGTCGTAATCGAAGAATTGGATGTGCTGTACCTGCTTCAACACAGGTGCAAGGTCCTCAGGGACATATCGTCTGAGGAAAGCGATCAGTTGCGGATCTGACCTGTCAGGCCCCGTGAAATCCTGTCGATACCATTCCAGCAGCTTGGACACGTGCAGCGTAGGGGATCGCCATTCCACATGTTGGTCATCGGCAGCAAATCTGCGCGTCTGGCGCTCCAGATGATCGATCAGGTCCTTTCCCACATAGGCTCGACGATCGAGAGCCGGGCAACTCACAGCGCCGCAATTGACGGCGAAGTGGATGCGGGCGTCCCCGTATCGGGTGCGGATGATCTCATTCTCAACTCGATCAAGGCTGAGCGAATCACCTCCGAGGATGTGGGGTCTGATCTGGAAGAACCCGTCAAGTCCACCCAGATCGTCGACGCTCGTGATCGGATACGCATCGACGACGCTATGCAGCACCAAGCCATTGTAGGCGTTGATCCAATAGGCCAACTCGTGAAGCCGTGTCTCGAATCGATGCGGGTGGGAGTCGGGACTCACCCGTGCAATGGAATCGACATACGCGTCCAGGCCCTGCCGATCGCGAGCGATTCCCGCGTAGTCGACCTGTCCCTGTGCATCGACGTATTTGCGCAGCACGGTGTCGAGCAGATCATGACTGAAGGCAGAGCCGGATTCGGCGCTGGCGGCTTCTGGGACGAAGGTCTGCTGGAGGATGATCGTCGCAAGGGCGAATCGAAGGACATGCTTCAAGGCTACGGCTCCATAGATGAGGCGTCGGGAACGCTCATTGGACGCGCTACATCGGCCGGGGGTTTCGAGTGAAGGGCCGTCGCCTGAGCATACACGGCCTGCAGGCATCGCGCTATGGCGTGGAAGACCTTGAACTGCCCCTCGGGCAACTGATCTGCCTGTGTGGAGGCGTCGCCTCCGGCGCACACGCGCTCGCCCAGGAGGTTCTTCTGGGTGAGAGCCGGCGTCGATTCCTGCGTGCCCTGTCTCCGCAGGAACGTGAACAGCTCGGCGGGCTCGGTTATCCGGTGGAGATGACCGGTGCCGATGGGCTGCCGCCAGCCCAGCCCTTACCCGCGCTGGGCGTGCATGGACGTGTTCTTGACGTGCTCCACGTACGGTCCGATCTGGCGAGAATACTCCGGTCCCTTTCGCAGACGTCCTGTCCGGATTGCGGCGATCTCTGTCGCCAACTGGATGATGATCAGGCAGTCGAACTCCTGCAGGGCGAGGAGGCGGTGAGCGCACGATCTCTGGTGGTTGCGCCCATGAGGCTCACTCAGCCGCCAACCGATTCGGTGTACGACGAGCTGGTGCGGGCGGGTTTTCCTCGTGTTCTGGTCGAGGGGCAGGTGGCGCGAATCGATGCCGATGACGCAGAAGGTCGGGCACTGACTCGTCGTGTATCACGACTCGACGTGGTCATCGATCGGCTTGTCCCGTCCGAGGCGACGCCTTCGCGACTGGGAGAAGCAATCCGCAACGCTCGCGCCATGGCCCAGGGGCAGGCGCTGGTGCGAATTGAGCAGGACGGATCCGAGCGTTGGTTCAGTCGGCAGTTCAGCTGCCGTGCTTGCGGGTGGCAAGGTGAGCAACCCCTATGGGACCGCTGGCTTGAGGGGATCGATTTACTTGACCAGCTCGATTCAGAAGGCGAACCGGATCGTGCAAACGAAACCCGACTTGCCGGCAGACCGGTGTGGGATCTTGCAAGCTGCAGCATTGGCGAGCTCGATTTGTGGCTGGTCGATGTGGGCGAGCACGCCGCAGAAGATCGAAAGTCGCTGATCGGGCACTGCCGATCGAAGCTGACGCCGGCCCTGGAGTTGGGACTGGGGTCGATCGGCCTGTGGCGGAATTGGAACCGACTCGCCTTTGGTGAGCGTACTCTGCTCAGTGTTGCCGTTGCGATTGCGTCGCGACTCGGGGGTCTCATGTATGTCGTACAGCATCCACTTTCAGGTCTCGATGACAGCTCTCTGTCGAGAACTCTGCACGGTCTGTCCAGACTAGTCGAGGCCGGTGGAACGGTCGTCTACGTCGATGCGGCCCCCACCGTGGTCGCCAAAGCCCAACTGGTGATCGATCTGGCAACCGCCGACGCTGATTCACCCACAGAGATTCCTCTACGGAGCGATGGAGCCTCGGAAGGGGTCCTGGTTCTGAGGCCCAGGCCACGATCAAGAGGGGGAGACCTGGCCAATCTGGATCCGGATCTCGAGTTGGACCTGCCGCTGGGGCAGCTGGTGTGTGTAGATGGTCCAAGTGGCAGTGGCAAGTCTGCGTTGCTGGGGCAAATCGCACGCGCTTTGAGTGGTTCCGGGGGTGATGCAGACTATGCCATTGATGGCACACATCTACGACGATGTATCGCCCTGAACGATGTCATCGATGACGCGCGTCCGCAGACGCTGATGCAATTGCTAACCCTTGGGCGCGATCTGGCACGGCTATTCGCCGCGACGCCTTTAGCGCAGGAGCACCAGATTCCTGCCCAGTGGTTCGAATTGGAACGACCGGGCGGACGTTGCGCCCGCTGTGAAGGGCAGGGAGAGATCCTACACCGGCTTGATTTCGTCGAAGACCTGCTCGTCGTGTGCCCCGAGTGCGAAGGCCGCCGTTTCAAGGAAGAGATCTTTGCCGCAACCCTGCGTGGTGCATCAATGGTGGATTTGTTGGAGATGACCGTCGCCGAAGCAGAGCGCTTCCTTCATCGTGAAAAACGCATGCACGCGATTCTGCAGGCGGCCACGGCCAGTGGTCTGGGGGCGATGCCTCTGATGACCTCTACGCGCTCAGTCGATCGACTTGTCGTCCAACGGGCCGTGGTGGCCGGTTACGCGGGGCGTGCGGATCAGAGGGATCTATTTCTGTTGGAGCGTCCGGGAGAGGGGGAACACGAGCATGGCGCTCGTCAGACTCACGATGTCTTGCGAAGGCTGGTGTCACGGGGAGCCACGGTATTGGCTACGCGAGCCCAGGCGGTGACTCCGGACACGGCCGACTGGCACCTGTTGTTGGGGCCGGGATCGGGTGTCGAAGGCGGACGTTTGGTAAGCTCTGAGTCCACGGCCTCCTCTGCTTGACGATCTCTGGTACGGCCGTATATTCGAGAAGCTGTTTGCGACACCTCGGTGGTGCTCGAGTTTCAAGCCCAATTTCGGGCACACACGCCGGAAAACACCAGCCTACCCACCACTGACCATGCGCCTGGCCCAAGCCTTTTCAGAGACCAAAGTATCCCACCTGGATCTCACCGGTTTCGCACGACTGCCTGCGTCGACGAGCGTCGCCGAGGCGTTGGAACAGATGCGTGTATCCCGATCGACAGTTGTGCTTGTGGAAGGGGAGGGTGACGGCAAGCTTGTCGGTATCTTTACCGAACGAGACGTCCTGCTGAAAATCGCCGACTCGACCGATGCCCTCGGCGAAGCCGTTTCGGATCTGATGACGTCCAACCCGCAGGTGCTTACCGTCGATGATACGGTGAGCGAGGCTTTGTCGTTGATGTCTGGTGGGCATTACCGCAACGTGCCCGTGCTCAGCGAGAGCGGCCAGATCGTCGGCAACCTGTCGCAGCATGCAGTGATTCGGTTCCTCACGGATCATTTTCCCCGCGAGATTTACAATCTCCCTCCCGATCCCGAACTCATTCCGCGCACACGGGAGGGGGCTTGAGCGATCTGATTCCGCCCGACGCACCCAACCGATCCATTCAGGAGAGTGTTTGATGGCCGAACCTCCGGCCTCCGATTCGTCTGCCATCAATACAGAGATGGCGAGATTGATGGACTCCGTCGTCGTCCGGTTCTCTGGAGATTCTGGCGACGGTATGCAGTTGACGGGTGATCAATTCACCAATACCTCCGCTGTCCTCGGCAACGACATATCGACCTTTCCTGACTTTCCTGCCGAAATCAGGGCACCTGCCGGCACATTGGCGGGGCTGTCAGGATTCCAGGTCAATCTCGCCGCCTCCGACATCTATACTGCGGGTGATGCACCGCAGGTTCTGGTGGCCATGAATCCGGCCGCCCTGGCGGCAAATCTGTCGGATCTCGAACCCGGTGGCGTCGTGATCGTCAATGAAGATGCATTCACGCGAAACAACCTGCGTAAGGCTGGATTCGAGTCGAGTCCACTCGATGACGAATCCTATCTGCAGGGCTACGAGGTTCATCGTGTCCCGCTCACATCGATGACTCGAGCGGCACTGGACGATCTTGATGAGTTGTCGAATCAGCAAAAGGATCTGTGCAAGAACGCCTTCGCCCTCGGATTGGCCTTCTGGCTTTTCGATCGACCCATGGAGACGACGCTGGCTTTCTATCAGGAGAAGTTCGCCAAACGTCCACAGGTGGTCAAAGCCAATACGCGGGCGCTGAAAGCGGGCTACGCCTACGGTGAAACGACGGAGGCATTCCAGTCGCGCATGAGCGTGCCGACGCGAACAGATGATGTTCCGCCCGGCACTTATCGTCGGATCACAGGCAACGAGGCGGTCGTGCTCGGCCTCGTGACGGCTGCACAGAAGGCGAACAAGACGCTCTTCTACGGCAGCTATCCGATCACACCGGCCAGTCCGATCCTCGAAGGTCTGGCCGCGCTGAAGCGTTTCGATGTACGTACGTTCCAGGCCGAGGATGAGATCGCCGCCATTGGGTCGGTGATTGGTGCGTCCTTCGCGGGGGCCCTGTCGGTCACTGCGTCGAGCGGACCGGGTGTCTCGCTCAAGAGCGAAGGAATCAACCTCGCTATCGTCATGGAGTTGCCTCTGGTCGTGGTGGATGTCCAGCGAGGTGGGCCGAGTACGGGGCTGCCTACCAAGACGGAGCAGGCAGATCTGTTGTCGGTCCTATACGGTCGAAACGGGGAGAGTCCGATTCCCGTCATCGCCGCCGCAACGGCGGCCGAGTGTTTCGACATGGCCATCGAAGCCTGTCGAATCGCGATCCGGCACATGACCCCCATCTTCCTGTTGACGGACGGATATCTGGCCAACAGTTCAGAGCCGTGGCTGCTGCCGGATCTAGAGTTGATCGAACCTATCGAGGTCGAACATCGCACCGACCCGAATGGATATCAGCCGTATCTGCGTGATGAGGCGACCTTGGCTCGGCCGTGGGTGCTGCCCGGCACACCTGGGTTGGAGCATCGTGTCGGCGGTTTGGGCAAGCAGGATGTGACAGGCAACGTGTCCTACGATCCACAGGACAACGAACACATGATCAAAACACGCGCCGAAAAGGTGGCACGTGTGGCGGACTATCTACCGCCTCTCGAGGTCAATGGACCCGATCAGGGAGATCTGCTCATCATCGGCTGGGGAGGGACGTATGGTGCGATTCGAGCCGCCGTAGAGCACTCGCAATCCGAGGGCAGATCTGTCGCCAGTTGCCATCTGAGGCATTTGAATCCACTGCCCAAGGACTTGGGCAAGATCCTGAGTCGCTATCGGCAGGTCCTGGTACCAGAACTCAACATGGGGCAGCTGTCGATGTTGCTGCAGGCGCGTTATCCGGTACGTGTCGTCGGTCTCAACAAGGTCCAGGGGCAACCCTTCCGGATTCGCGAGATCGTTTCCAAGATCAACGATATTCTGACCTGATCCTGCCAAGAGGAAGTAGATAGATGACCGATACTGTCGAACCGCCCGTGATCAAACCGCCGGCAGGCGAACCATCACCCCTGACGCGCAAGGACTTCGTCTCTGATCAGGAAGTTCGTTGGTGTCCTGGGTGCGGCGACTATGCGATTCTGGCGCAGATGCAGAAAATCCTGGCCGAAATCGGTGTGCCCCGTGAGCAGACGGTTTTTGTGTCGGGCATCGGCTGCTCCAGTCGTTTTCCGTATTACATGGATACGTACGGCATTCATTCGATCCACGGACGTGCGCCCACGCTGGCGACGGGCATCAAGGCGGTGAATCCCGACTTGACTGTGTGGGTGATTACTGGTGACGGCGATGGTCTGTCCATCGGCGGGAACCACCTGCTTCATTGCATGCGCCGCAACGTCGATGTGAAGGTCATTCTATTCAACAACCGGGTGTACGGCCTGACGAAGGGACAATACTCACCGACGTCACTGCCAGGGCATCGCACGAAGTCGACGCCGATGGGCTCCATCGACTATCCCCTCAATCCAATTTCGGTTGCCATTGGTGCTGAAGCGACGTTCGTCGCTCGGACACAGGACACCAACACCAAACACCTGCAGGAAACCCTGCGTCGGGCTGCCGCGCACCGTGGAACGGCCTTTGTGGAGATCTTTCAGAATTGTGTCGTGTACAATCCCACCGCTTGGGACCACACGACCGACTCCAGCGTTCGTGACGACAACATTGTGTATCTGGAGGAGGGGAAGCCACTCGTGTTCGGCCGCGACAGTGACAAGGGCATCCGTGTGAATGGGATGATCCCGGAAGTGATTGATGTGGATTCCAATGGTGCCGCAAATGAAGGGTTGGCAGTGCATCAGGAGTCCCTCGACAACAGTTCCTACGCCTACATGCTCAGCCGCATGCAGCATCCCGAGTTCCCACTACCCTTCGGCGTGCTGCGCTGCGTTGATCGCCCTGCCTACACAGACATGCTTGTCGATCAGGTTCAGCAATCCATCGACAGCAGCGATGCAGATCTCAATGCGCTGCTGCACAGCAGTGACACCTGGGTTGTTGAGTAGGTGAGACTTCGATGACGGAAGCTCCGATGGACGGGATCGAGTGTCCCGCCTGTGGTCACGAGAATATCTCCGGTGCTGATACGTGCGAGGAGTGTGTGGCCACCCTCGTGGTGGACCAGATCGAAGATAGAGAGACGGCAGCCTTACAGAGCTCGCTGCTCCGCCTGGGCCCCCGGCATCCCGAGAGTGTCGATCTGACGGCGACGTTGGCAGATGTCATCGGCAAACTGCAGAAGCGGAACGTTGGGTGTGTGTTGGTCACAGGTCACGGCGAAGAACTCGTGGGGATATTCACCGAGCGCGATGTTCTGTATCGTGTGGCGGGCTTGATCGATCGAGCAGCCTCGATCCCGGTGGAGAGCCTGATGACGCCGAAGCCTTCCACCCTTCGTCCCTCCGATCCCATCAGTCACGCCCTCCATCTGATGGCCGTCCACGGATTTCGACATATTCCCCTCATCGATGATGATGGGCGACCCGTGGGTGTCGTATCTCTGCGGGACATCATTCGCTTTATGAGTCAGGGCGTCGCCGTCGCGTGAGTGTCTCAGCCCGCACCTGTGCAGGGCGGGGCAGCCTTGCCGCAGTGATTCTGCTGGCGCTCATAGTTGGGATGCCCAACCCAACCGATGCCGAACTCCGCTCGGAGACACTCAGTCGTCCCCGCACCATCATCGGCTCGCAATGGCTCGATCTGCATTTACGTCTTCTGGGTCTGGAATTGACCTACCCCGCATACCGTGTACACATCGGTCTCAGCGAACAGAAACCGCAGATCGTATTCGATTTCTGGATCAGTGCCCCCCTGGCTCGTCATCTCGAGGCTGCTGGGCGAAGCGAAACAAAGAGGGTCCTGTCTTACCACGCCGCGGGTATTCGAGATCAACTACAGGACATGCTGGATCAGCACTTCGCGGATCTGGCGGCACAATTTGATGCGGAGACAGATCTGACAGGTACGTTCTACACGCCCGCCGATGATGTGAAGGCGCCGCCTGTCGAGTTGGCCCAATGGGCCGAGAATGAGTTCAGCTGGCCCACCAGGCCCTGAAGCAGGTTCAAGCTGAAAGGAATCCTTGGACCTGTCGAGGGGTCTAAGCGTCTCGAAGGAGTCAGCTGGAGAAGTTCCGATCACTCAGGGTCGTGGCGCACGCCAACGTCGTCGAGCGATTCCTCCAGCGTAATCGTCTTGTCGATGACGGGTTCTTCCGTCGTGACGATCCAACCCTCGATTTCTTGACCAAACACGGTGATCGTCTTCTGAACGGCATCGATCACCCGCGTCGATGCGGTGTGGCGCTGACGATCGATGCAGAAGAAGGTGTGGCGCCGTGTTACGCCTTGTTCGATGGGCTCAGCCATCTGCTTCTCCCGGTGCGCCTGCAGGTGTGGCATATCCCTGAACCACTTGTACGAGTCGCTCAACGCTCGCATAGGGCGTATCGGGTTGTACGCCGTGGCCCAGGTTGAACAGGTGTCGAATCTCATCTGTTCTCTGCAAGAGCCCGATCACTTCCTCCTCGACTGCATCAGGCGGCGCGAAGAGAGCGCAGGGGTCGAGATTCCCTTGCAGAGGAAAGCGTCCGTCCAGGGCGCGATCTGCATCGGCTAGTTCCGTTCGCCAATCGAGTGACAGAACATCGGCACCGACCTGACCGAGACTGGGCAGCAGGTGGGACGCATTGTTGGCGTAGTAGAGCATGGGAACGCCCAAGGGGCGCGTCTCGTCGAAAATGCGACGCAGACAGGGAAGTGCGTGGGCATCGAAGTCGCGCAGGGACAGCGCGCCGATCCAGGTGTCGAACAACTGTAACGCCTGGGCACCCGCCTCGACCTGCATGCGCAGATAGTCGATGGTAACCTCCGTCAAGACTTCCACAAGACGCCGAGCTGTCGATGGATCGTGATGGAGCAATCGACGAAACTGCGTGAATTCTCGAGCGCCTCCTCCCTCGGCCAGATAGGTAGCCAGGGTCAATGGAGATCCAGCGAAACCGATCAAGGGGACGTGAGCGGGCAAGCGCTCGCGGATTCTGCCGATAATCTCGCCCACGTATGCGAGATCCTTGAACGAGTCGATGAGGTGTAGTTTTTCGACGGCAGCGGCATCTCGAACGGGAAAGCCGAGGACCGGACCGGGGTCGAATTTCACGGGACATCCCATGGGATCGACGGGTGTAAAGATGTCGGCGAAGAGAATCGCCGCGTCGACACCGAGCATGTCCACGGGCATGAGGGTGACATCGGCCGCGGTCTTTGGGTCCTGGAACATGACCTCGATCGAGCCCTTCTCTTCTTTCAGACGACGATAGGGCTCCAGAATTCGGCCTGCCTGGCGCATGAGCCAGACCGGTCGCCGTGGCGTCGGAAGGCCACGGCAGGCAGAGAGAAAGAGCGGTTCGTCAGCGGGGGACTCGGGTGGGTTGGTCACCAGTTGGGACAAACCCCCAGCGAGGGATGCTGTGTTGTACGCGAAAGATCGCGCACGCGAATCCCTTCAGGCGCGTGATAGACACATACAAAGTCGTTCTTGGCAGGTGAGGATGTGGTCCAGGCCAGGCTCTGTCGCTGAAACGGTTTGCCGAGAACCATTTGTTCCACGATGAGATCGTAGATCCCCTCCACCACTGTGCGTCGGCGAAGTAGATGGGAGGGGATGCTCAGAGGCGTGGATAGATATCGCAGACACTGGTTCTGTTCCATGTAGTTCTTGCCGAGGCTCTCGCGCGGTGATTCGGGCGTGATTAACGCCCCTCACCCAGATGGATGATTCGCTGAGCGAGGTCTTGGACTCTTTGATTCAGCACACCGACCTCGGTATCCGGCGTGGAGAGGGCGGGGGGGCCACGATTCAGATCTCAGGTTCCGGGTTCGACCATCCATTCCGGCAGGGTGATCCGATACCGGTAGACGTCGTCCTGGGGTCGGAGGGAGATGGTATCACCTGTGACACTGGCCGATTCGACATCGGGCTCGTCCGCATCATCTCGATAGGCGAGAACGCGAAGTGGTGGCAGACGCCGGTCATCCCAAATGGCGGCGGGTTCCAGTTCGATCGCTTCGGTTGTATCGATCGGATACACGTCGATCTGCCAGTCCTGATGAGTAACAACTGCGGCGCCCCGAACCGTGATGGGGCCTACGGTCAAGCGTTCGCCGCGGGTATCGCAATAGAGATAGTCATCACACTGGACAAAGTCGATTCGTCCCTGCCCGGCGTCGGCGGAATACACCAGGAGCCCTTCAGCGCCGTGCGCGAGGAAGGAAGCTGGTGGCAGGTGGTAGATCGTCTCCTCATCGACAGTGATATCCCAGGATTCTTCGGTAGAACCATTGACGTAGATGTGAAGACCATTGGCGTAGACGATCCGCACCTGGCTCAGTTCGTGCGCACCGGCTACGAGGGCCTCCGTCGTCTCCAGCAGGTTGCCACCGCGCTGGTAGTGGATCGATTCGACGGCAACACCGAGATAAAACGTCTGCAAGTGGCGGAGCATGTAGTACACCTTGGCCACTGCGGGTAGACCCCAACGAACCAGATCGGGTACGAGGCCTGCATGGCCGAAGGCGATAGTGGTCGCCAGATACCGATCGAACGCCGGGCTACGAGAGTCACGTGCATCCTCAGGTACGTCCTGGCCGAGGAAATCTTCTGGACTGCCGATGCCGATGCCGACCTGTTGCCGGTCCATGTGACGCAGGGCGAAGTCGACCACCAGGGGCTCAGCGCTGGGATCGTCGCCGCTGAGTCTGGCGATGACGGCCTCGATCAGCCCGCGGTGCAGCCAGTGTTGGCCTCCGTCGACGACGACCTGTGTTTCGGGATCATCCCTTAGTGCGGCCAGCAGGGCCTGCTCGGCCTGCAGCGTGTGTCGGTAGCCTGCAGCCTCATCTTCGAGACGCGCATCGCAATCGACACGCTTCCAGGGAGGTTGAGAGGCAAGATGGCGCAGGTAGAAGGCGTGGGGCTTGTAGTTCTCGTTCACATACGCCAGCGTCTTCGGCGCCAGTTCTGCGATGCTGCGAGGCTTCAGCAGATACCGACCCGTCATCGTCGAAATCAGATCTCCCTCGCTGCCAAGACCCGCGTGATCTGTCGACCAGTTCCCGTCGAGGGGGGAGATATCCCGAAACGCGACGGCCAGGGCAAAGGGAAGCTCGAGATCGCCGATGGCATCGAGATACTCACGAAAGGCATCGTCGCCACCCTTCGCGGGAGCCCCTTGGGGTTCAAGAGCGCGGGTTCCACCGTGACCATCGTCCCATGTTGAATCGGGATGTAGCACAAGCAAGTCGTTCATGTTCAATTGACGAAACATCCTGAGCCGCTCGTAGGCTTCGATGTAGGCCTCTTCACCCGATTCCATCTCAGGGAGTTCGCAGTAGATGCGTTCAGGATTGGAGATCGATGACAGCGACTTTTCTGGGGCTGGAAGACTGGGAAGCACTTCCTCAAACCGACGCGAGACGGTAAGGACCCAACGTTCCTTGAGACCGCGTCGACGGCCATCTGATGCGGCCAGGTAGCGACAGCCTCCATTCAGATGCATCAGTTCGTCGGCCTGGCGTGGTGCGCCGTGCAGTGAACTGGCGTGGGAAGTATACCAATCGAGATAGCTCGAGATGAACACGCCGGACGTGCTCAGGATCTGTGGTTGCGAATCATCGATGCTGAAGTAGGGAAGACGAACCATCCGTGGATGAATGGCGCCGACGACGTAGCCCAACTCCATCCCCGCCGCTCGGCCACTGCCGCCTTCGATTTCAACCAGCAGAGACTTGCCGCGGATCGCAATCCGATAGAGGAAGTCGGCCAGTTCGCTGCCGCGCCGCCATTGCCAGCGAGCCTCGATCTGATCGCCAACCAGTTCACAGGAGACAAAGTGCCGCTCGATCTCGTCGTCGTCGGCAGACCACTCCTTGCCGTCCATCTCGATGGTGACACCGCCACCCTCAGACAGCTTGATCGCGTCGGCATTGTTGATCTCTACCTCGATATCGGAGAGATTGCCATCGATAGGGGTGTACACATACCGAACCACGGCGGACAGCGAACGCGACTCAAGAACGAAAGAGATCCCATCCTTGGTGACACTATTGGTGACATCTTCGTCGCACCCGGGCAACATGCTCGGCGCCGGGCCATAGAGCGAGGCCGCCGTGTCCACATCATTCAATGGCATGGGACGCTCGAAACTGAGGGCCTTGACGCCCAGTTCCACCTCTTGGCGGGCGAACAAGCCGCGCAACTCCAGGCCCGC
>PATE01000005.1 GCA_002712305.1 Gemmatimonadota bacterium
GGGGGACGTTGAGTATGAAATACCGACCAGACTGGTCGGTCGTAGTTCCTACGCGTACCCCGCCCACTTCTGTACTTACACTGGCCCCGACGAGGGTTTGACCCGACTCGTCGGTGATCGTACCGGCAATCTTGCCATTTCCGGCAAGGGCCGGGCTGGCGACCAGCGCCAGTCCCAGTAGAGCAAGGGCTAGCACAGGAACAGTCCTTCGCAGCACCTGCATGGTTCCTCCTCCGTGGTGAAATTCTCCTCAGTGCTCGGCATCAATGGCGCCCGAGGTAAGACGTGCGCGACACGGTTCTGGCACGTCCGCACCGATCGTGAAATTGCTGACTTCCATATTCATCACAACTGGGAGATCTATGTGAGGCAGATCACCAAGCACGTGCCCCCAGCAGCACTGAGTTCACGGACTTCGTGATATCCATCACATCACGCGGAATATAGACCCACGACGAGATGCAAGTCAAACACGTCGGCCGGGAATCTATCTTTGGCGTTTTACTGAATTTAGAGTCGCTTTTCTTTTGGTGTCGAAGCGCCCTCCTCACTCCCTGTCAGTGTGCGATACAGGCCAATCTTTGGTGACAAATTCAGGGGTTCTGAATCGATCCAACGGAATCGATCACCAGAAGAACAGGTAATTCCCGGTCANCCCGGTAAAGGCATCGATCACGAGCCACAATCCGCCGGCACCATAGTGCCCCAGAATGAGCCCCAGAAAGAAGGGCCGGGATCGTCGATAGAGCCCCACGCCTCCGTATCTGAGCACAACCGTCTTTACGAGCCAGGCGACGAAAATACTCGGCATAAGATGATGCGCCGTCCACATAGCGCTGATGGGAAAGGCGATCGGATGGATCGGAAACCAGAGGAATCGTGTCGATGCGAGGGTCAGCAGCAACTGAACGCCGCCTCCTGCGCTGGCCACGCCGAGAAACTCCCAGGTTACCGGCGCTGAGTTGATCAGGTGGTAGGCCGTGAAGCTGTAGGGCGCCGTGGCAGCTCCCTGTCCGAAGAACCAGAAACTGAGATTCAGCGCACCGTGCTGATAGCCCAGGATGAGAATCGTGACGATCGCCGAACAGGCCCCGACGACAACGGCGATCATGATCGCCAGGAATAGCCGCCGTCTGTGCGCGGTGACATAATGCTCAGCTAGACGCAAGCCATGGATTACGGCTGCCATCAGCGTGATTCGCATCCCACCCGCCCAGGGAAACGTCATTCCCAGTGCGCCGAGATTGGCATGTCCCAGCTGACTGGCTCCGAAGGACCCGATGGCAGCATCCATGGGGACCAGAGGCGTCTTGGTCACCGCCAGTCCCCCTTCGGCCACAATCCGTGTCATCCCAAACATGACGCCAAAGGCCACAGTCAGGAAGAAGGGCACAAGCCACCAACTCATGCCGCTCAGATACAACCAGACCATCATCGTCACGGCGCAGACGGCCAGCAGACAGAGGGTCTGCCGATACGACAGGATCTCATCGCTGTCGTCGATCTCCTCGGCCCCCGTAGTCGCCTTTCGCCAGATGTCGTGCAGGTGGCGCCGGGCGACCCACAGGGAGATGGCGGCCAGCACGACGAGGGCTCCGAACCCCTGGTAGGCAAGATACGCAGAANCGAGGGCGATCCCCTCCACCTTCTGCGTCCCTGGAATGCCAAAATGCAGAAGAACGNCCCGCTCGAGGGTCGTCATCAGGCCGAGGAACCAGATACTGAAGCCAAGTTTCGTGCTCAGCAGGTANCCGAAGCCGACCACGGCATGGCTGATCGACCAGCGGAGTTGGAACTTCCCATCCCAGAAATAGTAGTACTGCCAGATGGGCAGACCCTCTGGAATGGCAGGATANTAGTTGTGGAGTGCCCTGAGCGAATACTGCAGGAAGGGAATGGCGATCCCGAACCAGGCCGCTGGTGTTCGAAAGAAGTCTCCCAGGAGACGCCCCTTCCCCTTCTCTGAATCATCGTCTCCGATCATCGAGATCGGCACCTGGACGAGAGGGAAGGTCAGGCGCTCGTGCTGAATCCACTGCTTGCGCACCAGGACCATCAGGCCCGTCATCGTTCCATAGGCGGCCAGCAGCATGGGCAACCAGGCCANCAGGGGTGTCAGCCAGGCACTCCAGGGCATCGGTGTGCCTGACGGGAGCCCCTCATAGAACCACTTGATGGCCCGTGCGTCGGTGACCCGCATCCAGGAAGGGATGAACGGCAGGATCTGGTCGGCCCAGCCATTCTCTGGNGTCGCGTAGTAGGTACCCGCCGAGATGTGGGGAAGCAGCTTCCCCACCAACCCGTTGGTCGGCAGCGTGCAGGCAACGGCGGCCATGATGTAGACCGTGGCCAGTTCGGCTGACGAGAATCGCCATCGCCACCGCAGCAGGGCCACGGCAGGGTTCACGACCAACAGAAAGAGAAGGAAAAAGAAGACAGCCGCCGGCGTGCTGTAGTCGAAATGCAGCGGCGAACCGGAGATGACGAGATTCTCGTAGGGCGCGGCCACACCCAGGGCAGCCGCGATCAACGCCCCAGCAACCAGTGAACGGACACTGACCGCCCCTGGGTCTCGGGATGTTTTAGGCCGACTCTCGGTCATGGCAAGGCGATGGAAAGTAGTGCCAGCGCTGAAGTTGNGTCAAGGNGGCACCCTGTCAGGAGCCACATGGCCAACCCGATAGGCACGACNGGCAGTTTCCCGGACCGGTCCNTCGAGCACTCATCAGCGCCCCTGCGGAGAGGCTCCTCATATGACTCCCGCATTACATTGTTACACAATCACTTACGCCCTAAAGCGAAAGTCGAGTCGACCAAGGGCAGCTGCGAACGTTTCGTTATCAATGGTCTCTGGCAGGTCTAGTCCCGGGACCCTTCGAGGGGTGGCCTTGTGCAGATCTGGAGATACCCTGCGTTCCTGAGGGTGCCCTCAGCATCAGTTCATTCCCTCGGTGCAGGCCCACAGGCATTCCGTCCGACTTGATGGGACCCTCGTCTCTGCTATCATGAACACCTATCATGAACATGGTGATCATCCAAAAACAGTCCTGAACCGCGCAGACAAGAATAGAGCCGGTTTGGCTTTCAACCCCATGCCAGGAGCATTCCCAAGTGAATCTCGTCACAAGTGGTAACCGCGACCGCCGAGTTTTCGTCGGTGATCTGACACGCAAGGAATTCCGCGAGAAGATGGAAGCGGGCACCATCAAGGCCGCGATTATTCCGACGGCGGCGACGGAACAGCACAACGAGCATCTGGAAATGATTCACGATACCCTTCATGCAACCTACATGGCGGAACAGACAGCGCTGCGGCTGTTCCCGAAGGTTGTCGTCACTTCACCGGTGGCGGTCGGAGTTTCTGAGCACTGGATGCAGCACATCGGCACCCTCACCGTGCGTCCAGAGATCTTCTGCGAGTATGTCTTCGACGTCTGCAATTCGATGAAACGCGCCGGTATCAACAACCTGTTGATCCTGAACGGACACGGCGGCAACGTCAAACCTCTCATGCGACGCATCTACGAGTTTCGTGACCGCCTCGGGGCCGACGTGAACATCCGCTTCCAATCCTACTGGGATGTGTATGATCAGGACCTGGTGCAGAAGACGATGGACAACGGACGCCTCCCCGGTCACGCCGATGAGTATGAAACCTCGACGATGATGGTCCTCGCCCCTGAACGAGTACACGCCGATGACATCGACAACGAGCCGTCGAAAGTGGCATCCGTCGAAAAGGGAAAAGCCCTGATCGAACCTGTCATCGCTGGCGTCAGCGCGCTGGTTGAGAAGATGATCGCCGGCGAAGCGATCGATCAACCGCCGGTAACCTTCCGACCTGAGGGCCCCCTGCACATGATCAAGGGGGAGGCCGTATAGACCGCACGTTCAGGCGTTGGGCTGCAGTACGACCCCGAGAGACTGGTCCGGACGCTCCACAAGCTCGTCAACGGCTTCGTTGATTCGACTCAGCGGCAGGCGGTGCGTGATCAGGGGCTCCACCCGTAGTCGCCCAAGAGCGATCGCCCGGAGGCATTCTTCCATGTTCCTCTGTGTCGACCACTCTACGAATACCGGAGGATACTGGGCTCCATGCTCCCACGCTTCGTCGTGATAGCCTGGGCCCGTGCGCGCAGCGCTGCGCAGATCGACATTGCCCAGCGCCGCCGCGAAGCCGTGTTCGATGCGGGCCCCTCCGACGATCACGACTCGCCCCATGCGATGACCGTCCGGGGACAATTTGAGACTCGCCACGATCTGCTCAAGCGCCGGCGTGCCATTTCCCCCGAAGGCAATGACCCCATAGTCCATCCCCCAACCACCGGTCACCTCGGCAGCAAAAGCGACGGGGTCTTGTTGACTGGCATCCACCGCTTGCTCGACGCCACATTCCTGAGCCAGCTGTACCCGCATCGGCATTCGATCGACGCCAAGCGCATGTCCACCGGATGACTGGGCCAACTGTGCTGCCATTTGCCCCANGAGCCCGAGGCCGGCCACCATCGCGTTCTCACCAAACACGGGGGCTGCACGCCTGATCGCATGGAGTGCCGTTGCCGCAAGGTGGGCGAAGGCGCCCTGCTCATCGCTCAACCCATCTGGAATCACCGCCGTGAGATTCACGGGCACATTGTCGACGTTGGCGTGCTGTGCGTATCCNGCGCCCATACAGGCGACGCGTGTGCCCANCNGATCCGCNNGGACCCCCTCGCCCGTGGCGATCACCTTCCCTGCGCACGCATATCCGAAGGATCGCGGTGCGGCGTCTGGTTTGGGCGAGACACGCATCGCTGCCACACGCCCAAGCTCGGTGCCCGGACTGATGAGTGATGCCGTGACCTCAACCTGAACCTGCCCTGCCTCCGGACCGTTCAACGTCTGACGTTCGAGCACGCCCTGACCTTCACCACTGATACAGGCGACGATCCGTTCCATCCATTCCCCTCTTTGTCACGATTCCCAATAGCCTTTGGGGAAAAGAACGCACACAGATTGGGTGGGCGCCATCACGCGGGGCGGGCGCAACAGGCCATGTCGGTGTATCTTCGGTTGCCGCNCTGAGGGCATGTGTTATCTTTGCCTCTGATCGAGGTGGGTGACGTGCCCCATCAGATCGGCCGTGAAAAACGTCTCAGCCACCCCCCGTGGCGTGATCCGACAGAACCGCTTCAGCCCCACCCATCCCCTCCGTGTACCGAGTCAAACAAGGGACGGGTCTATCTTGGCCACCATCATCGCTGCCATCGTCGTCGGCCTTCTGTTGCTCTGGGGTGGAATTGTTGCCCTCCTGCGAATGGTCGAACTCTTTGAGCGCAAGCATGTACTAGCGCTCGGAGGTTACACATCTCTCGTGGCCGGCCTCGTGATGGGGCTTGTGCTGTTCAACTCCAATGAACGGCAGAAGCAACATCGAGCCGAGCTACAGGATCAGGTCAACCTGGTTACGCAGAAGCTCGGTGAACTGAGTGAACGCCTCGTGAGCCAACTGGCCGAGAAATCTGAGTTGACGGCGAGTGAATTTCAGATCCGCGCGAATCTGCAGAAAGAACGCTCCGATCACGAACGAACGCGCCAGGATCTGGCTCAGAGGGTGCAGCTTTTCGACGAGATGGAAACCCGGTTTGAACGCGAGCGAAGCCAGCGACGTGCCTATCAGGATGAGATCAATCGTCAGTTGCAGGATCGCTTCAAGTCAGAAGATGAACGATACAAGGGAATCCGCGACTTTCTCGAAATTCACAGACGGACGATCGGCGGGATCCAGACCCAGCTGGCAAGCGTCCAGGATGATGTCACGCGCCTGAACACGCAGGTCTCAAGTGTCGTCACTAACCAGACAAATCTGCTCGGCAAGATCACCTCGACGCGGCAGATCACGGAGCTGACGGCACAGAAGATCGACGCCCTCTCACGCAGTCACGCCGCACTGTACGATGACCTCAACAGCACGATGGCCCAGGTTGACAGTCTCTACACCTGGAAAACGAAATAGCCCCCCTGGCAAAAACCCCACGATCTCTCACACAGCCCCAAGAAGAAAGTCGAGCAGCAACATGAACACCCATCCTGGCCGACGCGTCCTGCGTCTGCTGCCTATCCTCGGCGCTCTGGCGTTGACAGCCTTGCTCGCCGCGTGCGGTCCCAGCGAGGAAGAGTTGCGTCTGGCCGCATTGCAGCAGGACCTGACACTCGCCAATGACACCATCGACTCGCTCAATTTCACGGTCGAGTCGACGAACCTGCTCATCGATGAGATGCGCGATCGGGTTGACAGTCTCACGGTCGTCGACACGAAACTGCTGGAGTCTGTTCAGCGTTTGAACAAGGAAGTCCGTCACTGGCGCGAGCTGGCTGGCGAACACCAGCGCAAGAACGAGCAGCTGTCACGGCAGATCGAAAGCCTGAAACGCGACAAGCAGACCGATCAGCGTCAGATATCGCAACTGCGCTCTCAGGCCGACAGCATCAACTCGGCCCTGCTCGACGCCCATACGGCGATCCGCCGTCAGGAAGGCCACATCCGCGGCATGGAACAGGAGCTGGGCAAGTCTCAGGATGAGGTGGCCATGTTGCGAGAGGCACAGGTCTCGGTGCGCCTCTATGCCGCTTCGGAAGACTATCTCAAGGAGAGTGGCTACCTGAAGGTGAAACGCCCCTTCGGTCGCGGCTTCCGCAAGGATTACAACCTGCTGCAGCCCCTCGATGCCACCGACCCGCGCGTGCGCCTGGCGCCGATCGATGAAGCGATCGAAATCGAAGGCGACATCGACGTGCTCGTGGATCGCTACGGCAAGGTCAACAAGGATGCCTACGAACGCCGGCGTCTTGATAATGGCGCCACGGCGATCACCTTCACCGATCAGTTGTACGGTGGCGCCGATGTGTTGATCGTTCTGAAGTAAAGACCGACGCTCGAACGTCGAGCCAAACAACAGAAAAGGGGATCGCCCAATGGGTAATCCCCTTTTTTCTTTTTACTACCATCCGTGGACGTATACAGCCGTGCGAACTTTCGCCCCGGCGGGACCCGAAGACAACATGGAGTCGGTGTAGGCTGCGTGACGAACGACCAGTTCGTGACTTCCACCCTTGAGAATCAGATGAACGTCAGTTTCAGGTTCCGCGATCAGCGCATTCACCGTCCGGCGGAATCCCCATTCAGTCAATGGCTTGTCGACGACGATCCCATCCAGCGACAGACCAAAACCTGACGAGGTGTACACGACCACCACATCGCCTTCTTCCGGATCGTGCTGATGCACCCTCCATACGGGGCTGGCCACATTGAGAATCATGATTCCCAAGCAGAGCATGAGCATCATGATTCCCAGGAAGAGTTCCTTGCTGATATCATGCTCCTCGGCCTCTTCCTCCAACCGCTGTAGAAACCTGCGTCTGGCCATGGTCAGTTCCTGGTGGTGTCCTCGTCACGCAGACGAAGCCACCTCTCCTCGAGGCGATCCAGACGCTGTGCAAGCAAGTCCGCAACCTTGCGCAGTGGCAGGAAGGCGACCAAGGCAACCAGTGTCGTTTGAAAGGCGAGCACCAACCCCACCGCCATCGACTGCAGGACGAGGAACGTTTCGGTTGCTTCGGTGATGCCCCCCAACTCCCGGGCCATCAACAGGATGCCACAGACCGTGCCCAGATAGCCATAGAAAGGAATACGCGACTGGTCTCGGCGAGCATTCAGCAACGGTGTGCCGAGCACACCACTCAACTCAGCCAGCACGTCGTCGTCGTGGGCGCGCAGGTCGACGTCATGCCGATACTGTTGCCGAAGTTGGCGCCAGCGCTCCAGACGCTTCACCCCCAACGTCCCCTTCTGCGGCTTGCGCCCCCAGCCGTCCTCTTCTCGCCGCAGCAGCACATAGATTCGCCCGAGTGTGAGCAACTGCACGCCGGCGCTGCCGGCGACCAGCAGGTAGGATGCACGACCGATCCAGGCAACCAGATCGAATCCGCGGCTGTACGATGCGAAGTAAAGCGCCAGGAAACCGATCACGACACCCGTCAGCGCCCCCACTGCCGTCGCCACACGTGGAAGATGAGGTGTGTGAAGGTTGTAGTGGGCCTCCTCCTGGTGGACACGACGCGCGCGATGGAGAAACAGCACCCCTCCTGTCGCGCCACAGGCCAGTGCAAAGAGAATCCCCACAATGATGGACAACGCGTTCATTCAAGCACTCCGTCCGGGCTCCGCCCACTCCACCGTGACATACAAAGACCACCAGCGCCAGGAGACGAATCCCACCCACGCTGCAAGTGCCAAACCGATTAGGAGCATACGCACAATGAAACCGGTCGAAGGGCCGCCGACACTCACAAGTCGCCCCTCCACACCTGCCTCCGCACGCGTCCCTTGCTGCTCGGCAGGTGGCACGTAGTCTGCGCGGCGCTCTCCCTGCAGCTGCGCCTTCACCGCCTCAAGGGGCTGCTTCGCGGTCGCTGCATCTGGCCCCTTGAGAATCCTGCTTTGCTGAAGCACCAACTCCTGCTGCTGCACCGGCAGTTGCTGCCGCCACGCGCTCACGGGTTCGAGCGTCGTCTCAAGTGTTTCCCATTCCGTGAAGGGTGCCGCCGCTCCCAGCGTATAACTGAGCAGAGACACCCGATGTTGCCTGCGCGTCCGCAGGTGGGGCTCGGGCCCTGTGGCCAGACGCTCGAGCCGTGTCTGCAATCGCTGCCGCTCTTCATGCAATCCCAGGAGCCGTCCGACACTTCGATGGAAGTCCATCGTGTGCTCTCGCGTGACCACCGTGGGGGCCTCCAATCCCGCGGATTGGGCGGCCTGGAGCACCTGACTCGCCTCGAATCGGGTCGACAACCAGACCTCACCGAACAGCTGAGATCCCCACATCGTTTCGGCACCCGGTAGATCGGGTACCGTGTGAGAGTAGAAGATTTCGGGCGCGGCTGCTCCCTTGTCCGTCACCCACCCATGGGATTCGAGGGTTGTCACGACCGGATGCAGGGCGCCGGCGGGATCCTCCACATAGAGCCCGAGCATCACCGCCGCCTCGACACGATCAGTGTCCCAGGCGTGAATCGATAACTCATTGCTCGCTTCGATGTAGAGAGACGGAATCTCCGTGCGTGTTGGTGTGAGCCGGGTGCTGGCCACGGGGGCGCCATTGAGATAGATCTGCGCCTCGTCGTCTGCCCAGATCAAAAGCACAAGTCGGTGGTCATCGGGCAGAGATGTGATCGGGCGCTGCGGATCGGTGAGACGCGCAATCCGATCGACACCGTAAGCGTGCACGAGGGTATCGATCGCCGCCGCGACTCCATTGTATTCCTGTCGCAAAGCCAGCAATCGACGGTTCACGCGAGGTTCATTGTTGGCTGCGCCAGCGGCGTCCGACACTAACACGTTGGATACAACGATTCCCAGCACGATCGCACCGATGCGGATGGCAGCCGACCTCACGGTTGCCCCGACAACTGGGCGTCGA
Organism: Gemmatimonadota bacterium; assembly: GCA_002712305.1. Lineage (GTDB taxonomy): Bacteria > Latescibacterota > UBA2968 > UBA8231 > UBA8231 > UBA12574. The sequence continues at coordinate 9,459 of PATE01000005.1, forward strand.
AGGCCTTGTTCAGCGAATCCATCGTCGACGCTTTCTGCTTGATCTCTTCTTCGTCTTGAATCGTGGCCGCCACCGAGGCGACCAATCCCAGACTAGCCGCCTCCTGGCGTGCACGTTCCGCGACGATACGTGCACGCCGCGTATCGCCCCGAAGCAGGTAGGCGTCGAAGAGTTCCTCATACTCGGATGAGCTGGCGTGGTAGTAGTCGATACGCAGTTGCAGAAATCTCTCGCGCTCGGCAGCTTGTTCAGCTGCTACATCGATCGGCACCGGTTCGGGGGCGACCGACGCCGGTGGGGCAGGTGGAGGCTGTTCACCGAGCAGAGACATCTCACTCGACAGAGAGGCGGCCAGCATATCCCACTGCTCCGCCTGATCGATATAGGTAGCCTGGCTCGAACCGGCGACCATCGTGGAACGCTCGCGCATTCCTGTCGCTCTCTGATGAGCCGCGTCAATGACACCCTTGGCCGCTTTGGTGTCCTCGAGAAAAATGTACAGCCTGAATAGAGACAGTATTTTCTGCTGATCCGGCGAATAAAAGTCGACTTGGATCTGCTCCTGATTCGCGCGCTGTCGAATCTCCGACAGAAGACTACCGATCAGTGGATTCCAAAGTCGATCCGCGAGATCTGGCATCATGCCTTTAGCGCGCTCGAGTGTCTGTTTGGCCAGCTCCGGCGACTCAGAGTAGAAGTAGGCTCGAGCGAGATAGACCCAGATCTCTGCCTTGTAGCGATAGGTCCGTGTCGCCTCTTCGAAGGCGATGACCGCCCCGGCATAGTCTCCAGACAGATACGCCAGCCCCTTGTCGACGCCGAACTTCAGCCCCACACCGGAGGAGATATAAGAGCCATCGTTGAAGCTCTCGGAGTCCGGTATGAACAGGCGCTCGTCCATGAAGCTGATTCCGTGGAGGCGCTCCTGGGCAGAGACGGAGCCGACGGCCGCCCCGAGACTGATACCCGTCACAAGATGGGCTGTCACCAGGTGGGTCATCGCCAGATGATGGATGATACGTCGAAGCTTCATCTCCATCTCATCAATCGTGCAGCATGCTGCCTTCAGAGATTCAGATATTTGACGCCGATTGACCACCGTCAACGTTGAGGCAGGCCCCGGTCACCCAGCTGGCCTTAGGGGAGGCCAGGAAAGCAACCACCGCAGCGACCTCCTCAGGGGTCCCGAAACGGCCACCCGGAATGTTGTCCTCTACAAACTTACCAATTCCTTCTGGATCTTCGTTCTGGCGTCGTTCCCAGCTGCCTCCCGGGAAAATGATCGACCCCGGGGCAACACTGTTGACCCGAATCCCCTTTGCAGCGGCCTCACGTGCGAGATTCGCACTCATGCTGATCATCGCCGCTTTGGCAGCATTGTAGCTGACCGGGCCTCCGGTCTCACGTCCAAAGATCGATGAGATGTTGACGATGCTACCGATGTCACTGGCTTCCAGATGGGCGAAGGCCGCACGTGACACGCGGACGGCGGAGAAGAAGCTCAGGTTGAATACGTGCATCCACTCGTCGTCGCTCACATCGCCAAAGGGCGTCCATACCGAACCACCCACATTGTTGATGACGATATCCAGCCCGCCGAAACGACTCACTGCCGCCGAAACGGTGGCATTGGCGCTGTCCGTATCGGTCATGTCGCCCACGTAGACTTCGACCTCGGCCCCCGCCTTGGTCAATTCCTCCCCCGCTGCCGTCAGTGTCTCTTCCGTACGGCCCGTCAAACACAGTCGCGCACCCTCGTCGGCCAGTGCCCGTGCGATTCGAAGGCCAATGCCACGACTGGCGCCGCTCACGAGGGCGACCTTTTTCTCGATGCCTAAGTCCATTACCTCATCCTATTCGCCGGTGGAATTCTCTCTGGGAGATCTTGTGTCATGGTACTTCATGGGCGCTGATCGCGCCCGGATTCGTACTGAGCAGCACTGCAAGATACGTCACACACATGATGAGCAGAATCAGCGATTTCCATCGTTCGAAGCGATAGCCGATCCGCATCAACCCTAACATGGTCAGCACGATGAGGATCATGGCAGGGAACATGAAGTGGATCACATCGGTGTCCACGACCAGGTCGTTGACCACGGCCGAGGCACCGGCGATCCAGCAAATGTTGAGAATGTCGGCGCCGAGGATGTTGCCGATGGCCAACGCGCCCTGCCGCTTGCGGGCTGCAACGATACATGTTGCGATCTCGGGAATCGACGTACCGAGGGCCACCACGACGAGGGTGATGATGATGTTGCTGATACCCATTGCGCTTGCAACAATCGGGGCGGCGATCACAATCCCCTTGCTGCTGACCAGCACGCCAACCAACCCGCCCGCCATCAGCAGGATCGTGTTGAGCCATGGCCGAGGTTCGTGGTCCAGTTCCTCCTCATCTACGACAGACCTGCCGTGCCGGTGTTCCCAGTAGGTATACAGCAGGTAGCAGACGAAGCCCACCACCAGAATCGCTCCCTCGCCACGGGAAAGGGTTCCATCGAAGACCATGAAATAGGCCAGCAGATCGACGGTGATGAGGAAGATCGCCGCCGAGCGCAGAACACCCTTATCGATGAGCACCACCACGGGCGAGAAGAACGCCACCAGCGGCAGGGCCAGGCCGTCATCGTAGATGACGGATCCGACTGCATTCCCGAGGGCCATCTGGGCATTTCCGCTCAGTGCCGCTGACACGGACACGGCCAGTTCTGGGGTGGTGGTTCCCACACTGACGATGACGATTCCGATCAGGATGGGTGGGACCTTGAGGTGCAGGGCGAAATCAACCGCTCCTTCAACGAGCCAGTCGGCACATTTCGCCAACACGACAAAGGCCGCCACCATCAGCAACGCGGCGGTTCCCACTCCTATTTCGGCAGCAGCAGCTTCGATCAGTTCACCTCAACCACGATTTGGGCCGCACGAGAGAGGGCTATGTTATTGATTGTCAATCAGTTAACACTTACGTGAGCAACTCCGGGATGGATCTTAATCTAACGATTTTGCAAAAAAGTAGTCAAGAAGCTGGCATTTCTGCCGATCATGTTGTAATGTGATACTAATTGGTACACACGGCGGGTGTATCACTGCGTTCCTCGAGCGAGATGGGACAAGAGCATGTTCAACGAGTTTCTGACGACGACATTGCAGGTTGTGATCGCGCTGAACGTAGCAGGCCTGATCGCATACTTCTGCCTGGGCTCCAGACGTCGCCCGACACCGACAGCCGTTGAGGCACCAGGATTTGCATCCTCTGCGGATGCCTCTCTTTGGACGAAGCTCATCCAGCCCTGCAAAAAAGTGGTCGAAACGCGACGTCCAGCGGTTTTGCTGGCGTCCGGAAGGGCTCCGTCCCTGGATTCAGCCTTGGGGCAGTTGCGCCGAGTCCTCGACGGGTATGGCGCGAGTCTTCGCTGATCAGCGATCCCTTCGCTGGCCAGAGCTACCAGATCTGGCGACGCGATCCCCCTCTGCGTGACTTAGCAACCGGGTAGCCCCCGGACCAGTCGACCGGGTTTGATCCCGGCAGGCCGAACCCTGCCGAGTCGTTTGCAGCTTCCCCCGTTCCAGATGGATGGGGATCGCGTCGTCGTTCCTCATTCTTACAACAGCCGCAGCCAAAAGTGAATATTCACCATTGATTTGTGAATATTTATTCCATATCTTTCCCGTTGCGAAATGGTCAGCCCCTAGCCTGTTTTGGACGGAATCATCGATATGAAGCTTCATGAGTTGAAAGGCCAGACCGTGATGATGGCGGTCTCTGGCGGTCTCGACAGCTGTACGATCACTCACTGGCTTGCCCAACACGATGTCGATGTGGTCGCCTATACGGCGGATCTCGGGCAGCCCGACGAAGATGACATCGAGGACGTCCGTCAGCGGATGCTGGCGTGCGGCGCTCGTGAGATGATCGTCGGCGACCTGCGTCAGGACATTGCCGAAGCGGGTCTGCAACTTGTGAAAGCCGGCGCTCGCTACGAAGGCGGCTATTGGAACACGACAGGGATTGCTCGACATGTCGTGGTCGCAGGAATGGTGCCCGAAATGCAGGCGCGGGGCATCCAGATCCTGGGCCATGGTGCGACGGGGCGAGGCAACGATCAGGTCCGCTTCGAACTCGCCTCAGAGATGCTCGATCCGAAGACCCGCGTGTACGCGCCCTGGAGGGATAACGCCTTCCTGGAGTCCTTTCGCGGTCGACGCGAGATGATCGCCTATTGCGAAGCCCATTCCCTTCCCGTCAAAGCGACACTGGACAAGCCCTACTCCACCGATGCCAACGTACTCGGCCTGACACACGAGGCCGGAGAGCTCGAATCGCTGACGACCCCGACCAGCCGGATCGATCCGGGCATGGGCGTATTTCCCCAGGATGGACCGGAGACAGGTCAATCCGTAGAGATTCGTTTTGAGAAGGGCCGGGCAGCGGCCATCGATGGCGTTGAGGGTTCCCCCTTCGACATTGTGACACGTGCCAACATGATCGCTGGCGCTCACGGCGTCGGGATCGGCCTTCATGCGGTGGAGAATCGATTCGTCGGTATCAAGTCGCGGGGCATCTACGAAGCGCCCGGACTCGAGCTGCTGGGTCACTGCCACGAGTATCTGACCCAGTTGACACTCGATCGTCGCGCCAGGCGCGTCTTTGAGCAATTGAGCAGCACCATATCCGAGCAGATCTACCAGGGCTACTGGTTTGACACCGCCACCCAGGCCTGTTGGGCGGGGATGGAGTGCTTCAGTGCGTTGGCGACGGGCACTATCGGCGTCCATCTCTACAAAGGCAATGTGCAGTTCGAAAAGGCCAGCGACACCCCACACAGCCTCTACAGCGAGGACACGGCCTCAATGGAGGATGTGGGCGAATTCGACCACAGGGACTCCCAGGGCTTTCTCGGTGTGCTGGGTGTCAGTGCTCGCGCCCTGCACACGGCGGGACAGATCCCCACGCCCAAGCGTTCCTGATTCCGCTGCTTCAGGATCCGGTCGCAGCCTGGTAGGATCTGAGCGCTTCCCCAGGGTCCTCGGGGAACCCAGACGACCGGGGCCAGTGACCAAACTGGTAGATCCGCTGCAGAGGCCGAGCCTCAAAGGGGAGGCTGTGCAGATCGTCGCCGTCAAGAGCCTCCTGGCCACCTGGCTGCCGCAGATGATCGATCGCGGCTCTGTGTAGCCTGGCCACGATTTCGGAGTGAGATCCACTCAGATCCCGCAGCTCCTGTGGATCGGCCGTGACATCGAACAGTTGCTGGCGTGCGCCATTGGCGAGCCAGATGTATTTCCACCGATCTTCGCGCACCATGGCCTTGAATCTCCGAGTACCCGGTGCCCCGTATAGACCGACCAGTCGCTCCCGTCGGTCTCCCCCACTCGTCAGCATCGACAATACATCGACGCCGTCACGCACTTGGGTCTGTCCCGCGGCACCGGTAGCGATCCCAAACAAATCGATGAGGGCGACGAGATCTTCCCGGCGCTCGTTGCGCGGCAACCTCTCCGGCCAGCTGACGAGGAATGGGATGTGGCAGGAGGCTTCGAAAAAGCTCTCTTTCTGCCACGCCTGATGGTCTCCGAGATGGTCACCGTGGTCAGCGAAGAAACAGATCACCGTATTGTCCGCATCGGGTCGTGCCTCGACGGCATCGAGGATTCGACCGAGGCAGTCGTCGATATAGGTGATCTCCCCGTAGTAGCGGGTCTTCAGCACCCGTGCCTGTGAGTCGCTGACATCTTCAGCCCACACACCGTAGTTCATGTGCGGGATCTGCTCGTCTGCGTGGTCGACGGCGGGGTCCCCGCTGACGGGGCTCGCCATAAGATCTGGATCATAGAGACGATTGAATGGAATGGGAGGTGCCAATGGTGGATGAGGCCCGATGAAGGACACGAATCCGAAGAAGGGCCGTTCGTCGTCGGTGCGCTCGATCTGTTCCACGGCTCGATCCGCAGCCCATCCCTCGACCGTGTGTTCTGCAGGCATGGGACTCATCTGGGGCATGTAGTACATCTCCGTGCGCTCTCCGTGCAGCCCCTCGATGAAATCATAGGCAGGAGCATGCTCGGCGATATGAGCCCCGTACGCATCTCCCGCGCGACGCTGCGGATCTGCGAGAATCTCCTCGCTGCGCAGATGCACATCGTAGCCAAGATCCTCATCCCAGGGTTGGGAGTGGAACTTTCCGATCCCAAACGAGCGATACCCGAGTCCCTGCATGGTCTGGCCCAGGTACGACCCACAGCGATCGGTCATCTGCTCCGCCTGATCTACCGCAGGTGGAACCTGGCCATTACTGAACACCCGCGTCAGCAGCGGATCTCGCCCGGTTCGAACCGCATAACGCGCCGCCACGCAGACCGGGGTCTGCGAATAGGCATTCACAAATGAGACACCTCGAGCTACAAGACGATCGAGATTCGGGGTATAGATGCTGTGATTCCCCAGACTCGCGATAGTGTCTGCCCGTTGCTGATCGGTCATCACAAACAGAACATTCGGCTGACTCAAGAAGAGACCTCCCAGGGGATTCGGCAGGCGGACTGTATCAGACTCAGCGCCGCGTCCAGCTCATGCAGATCGAACAGATCGAGATCACCACCAGGTGCACGCCTGGCGGTGGTGGCGAACACGCCTCGACGTTGTAGAACATGCTTGTACACGGTGACACCGTACAGCCGCTCAAGGGTCATCAAGGGTTGCATGCGGCGGTGGAGGTGGCGCGCCTCCGACTCCTGCCCAGCGACCAGATGGGCCCAGACATCGACCAGGACATCGGTCACATGACCACCGGGCATGTTGCCGATCGCGCCTCGGCGAAATTCATCGACGAGATAGATCCCACCCTGGCCGCCGAAGATCCCCTGGCATGTGTCTCCCACGGCGGCCAAAGTTGAGGTGATCATACGGGTTTCGGGAGGCAATTCCTCCTTGATGAAGGCGATATTGTCCACCTGCTGGCACAAGCTGGCCAGCGCCGCCGAAGACAAGGGTGTCCCCAACGGGGGCGCATAGTTCTGCACGATGAGGGGCACAGGCCGGATGGCCTCGGCAAGATCGGAGAAGAATGCGACGCATCCCTCTACACTGGGCTTGAGCAGTGGAGGCGGCATCGACATGATCGCAGACACCCCCGTGTCGATGGCAAACCTCGCCAGGTCCACCGCTGGCTGCAGGTGGCCGGATGTGACCGACGCCACCACGGGAACCCCCGCCGAAGCGGCTACTACGATCTGCAGCCACCGGCGGCGCTCGTCGTCTGAGAGGGTGGAAAACTCCGAGGCATTGGCAGGGCCCACCAACCCGCGTGCGCCGCAAGCGACACAGAATTCGACATGACGTTGTAGACTCGCCTCATCGAGGCGCAGGTCGCCGTCAAAAGGCGTGATGACAATGGGCACAATGCCGTCGATCTGCAGAGCCATGAAAACTCCAGTTCCGGCGTGAAGGAGTAACGCTCGCCCAAGAGCGGGCCTAGTGCGTGATCCTTGGGATAGCGGGATGGATACGGGAAACGACTTCGTAGTTGATCGTCGATGTCCAGCGTGCGATCTGATCGGCCCAGATCTGCTCGCCGCCGTCACGACCAATGAGGGTGGCCACGGCGCCGGAGGCAAGCTCTGACGGCGGCTCAACCATGCTCATATTCATACATATCCTGCCGCGTATCGGCGCCCGTTCTCCGCCGGTCAGGACGTAGCCACGATTCGATCGGCGGCGGTCAAATCCCTCGTGATACCCCACGTTGAGCACAGCCTGTCGGCGGGCAGGGCCACTTCCAACACGATAGGTCCTGCCGTATCCGATGGTCTCGCCTTCAGCAACCGGCGCCCCGGGGAATAGGCGCGCACGCCAACTCAATACCGGGACAAGCTTCATGCGGTCCAGGATCCTGGGGCCGATTGTTTCTGAAGGCAAAAGTCCGTAGGCCAGAAGCCCGGCCCGCACCATATCGAACTGCGACTCAGGCAACACCACGGCCGCCGCGGAGCTTGCGGCATGAAGGATCAATTTATCGAATCCAGCCTCCGTCAATCGGCGTCTTGCTTCATTAAGCCTGGCGACCTGCTGGCAAGCGAACTGATGGTCGTCTCCATCCTCCACGTCGGCTAGGTGTGTTGTCAGCCCTTCGAGACACAACCCCGAACGCTGGCTGATGGCCCGAGCTAGTTCCGCCACATCCTCAGGCAGGACGCCGCGGCGGTGCGTTCCGGTTTCAACCTTGATATGTACCGGAAGTGTGCGCCGATGGCTTGTGGCCGCCTGAGAGAGAGCCTCCACCAAAGACAGATCGTCGACGGCGACCGATGCCTGCACTTTGATGACCTCCGCAGCTTGGGCGGCCAGGGTCGGCCCGCAGATGTAGATATCGTCCGGTATTTCGGCGTGACGGAGTCGCGCGGCCTCTGCGACATCGTTGACGATCAATCGACCGGCGCCGGCCGCCAGTGCTGCCTTTGCGCAAGGAATCATGCCGTGACCGTACGCGTCGGCCTTCACCACGACGCCGAGGATACAACCAGGTCGCAGTGTCTGCTTCAAAGCGCTCACGTTCGACCTCAATCCCGACAGGTCGATCTCACACCAGGTCGGCAACTCGGCCGTGGCAGCATCTCGGATCAAGTTTGAGCCGCCACCCAAACCTGTTCACCCCAGCCCTCATATGCTTCACCACCGAATCCACCGGCGAGGGATACCACCCGCAATCCGTGACGACTCAGAAGATGCTCCATCTCGAATCGGAAGGCGTAACGCAGGGTCAGTCGCGCCTGCAAGGTCTCGACCGTCTGCTTCCCTTCGAGCTGGTCAAACCAGAAGTGCTGAACCATCCATTGATTGGCCGGATCATAACCCCGCAGGTATCGAGCCCGCACACGGTGCCCTTCCCCATCGGTGAATTCTGCATCGGTGGCCGGTTCTGGATCGGTGGGATTGGTCAACAACCGGGAGATATCCATGAGGGGGTCGTACACATTCAGCGCTACACGTCCGCCTGGTGCCAGGTGTCGGCAGATGCAGTCGAGGGCACGATGCTGGTCGTCGACCGTGAGCAGATGCTGGAAGGTTCGGTATGGAAGGGTGATCAGATCGAAGTGGCGCCCGAGATCAAAGGAACGCATGTCACCTGAGTGCAGATCGACACGGGCACCCACGTCCGGAGCAAGGATCCCGATCCGTTGGCGTGCACGATCTAGCATAGAACCGGAACGCTCGAGGCCGCTGATCTGTGAACCGGCTTCGGCGATGGGAATGAGCGTTCGCCCCGTGCCGCAGCCCAGTTCCAGAACCGGGCCCGAGCTTGCCACTGCGAGATTCGTGTAGAACTCGGCTTCGCCATCCAGACCCGTGAAATAGGCGTCGTAGTAACGAGCCAGGGTCCCATCGTATTCGTGCTCCGGTGGCAGATCCTCGGCGATCGTCACCGGACGGATGGCCTACAGCAAGTCGGCGACGACGTCACGCTCCTCCTTGAGTTCGGCTTCCGTCGCCTGGATTTTCTCCTTGGCGAAATCGCTGAACTCGAGGCCTTGCACGATCGACCACTTCCCTCGGCCTTCACTGCGTACCGGAAACGAGAACAGAAGGCCCTCTTCGATACCGTAACTGCCATCGGACGGAACGGCCGCGGAAAACCAATCCCCATCCGGCGTGACCTGCTCCATCGATCGCACATGGTCGAGGGCCGCATTGGCCGCCGAGGCCGCACTCGAAAGCCCGCGAGCGGCGATGACCGCCGCACCACGTTGCTGGACAATCTCGATGAACTCGCTCTGAAGCCATCCCACATGGCCGATCACTTCGGTACAAGGCCGACCGCCGATCTTCGCATTCTCAGCGTCAGGATACTGCGTCGCGCTGTGATTGCCCCAGATGGTCATGTTCGTCACGCTCTCGACGCGCGTGCCGGCTTTGATCGCCAGTTGAGCGGCGGCCCGATTCTGGTCGAGGCGAGTCATAGCATGGAAGCGCTCTGCCGGAATGCCACCGCCCACACCATACGCCTTGGCAATGAGGCAGTTCGTGTTGGCCGGGTTGCCCACCACGAGTGTCTGCACATCATCAGCGGCTTTGGCCAGCGCCTTGCCCTGGCCAACGAAGATGGGGCCATTCTCACGAATGAGGTCACCGCGCTCCATTCCCTTACCACGAGGCTTGGATCCCACCATCAGGGCCCAGTTGATCCCATCGAAGGCCTCATCGGCGCTGTCGGTGGTGCGCACTGCGTCGAGGAGCGGAAAAGCACAGTCCTGCAGCTCCATGACGACCCCTTCAAGGGCAGGAAGGGCAGGTGTGATTTCGAGCAGGTTCAATTCGATCCGCGTATCGTGACCGAAGACCTCACCCGATGCCAGGCGTGGAAGCAGGGCGTAACCGATTTGGCCGGCAGCGCCGGTAACGGCGACTCGCACGGTGCGTGGCATGGTGAACTCCTCAGGAAGCAGGGATTGGGTTGTTGGTTCGAGACGCGGAACCGGAGTCAGAGTCGGAACGCCGCGTCGACGACCCGAACACGAAGGCCAAAACCTCAGTAAGCCAGCATGAAAGTGGTGGGGAGGGTGGGACTCGAACCCACATAGCCGAAGGCGCCAGATTTACAGTCTGGGGAGCTAACCAATTGCTCAACCTCCCCCCCATTTCACACAGCCTGAGAGTCTAAGGAATCCGTGAAAATCGGGCAACTCTCCGGGACTCCGCAGAGCAACAGAAAAGGGCTGCCTTCCGTGGGAAGTGCGGCCCTATTGCATTACGCTTAGTGAAACTGTCTGGCAGGTGGTAGTGCTTGTTACGAAGCTTCACCTCGCCAATTACGACCCCCCGCCCGACGGACCTCCGTGGGTTCAAGGAATGCGTCCGCCACGGCGTGCAACACACGCTCGCGGTCGTAGTAACCCTCTTCCACCTTCCGCTTGATCCACAGCAATCGCTCCTCACGATTGCGCGGCAGCGCGTCGGACTCTTTCAGGTGGTGCGGTAGTGTATATGGTGTCTTAAAATTCATTGCGGGATGCCTATCCTGTGTTATCGGCAAAAGCCCGCAACCGGCCACTCGAATTCTGCGATTTCTCTCTTTAACGGGGGTAGATCTCCCCTTCAAATCAGCGTTCCCAGGCCTCTCGGATCGCTGACATTCTCCCTTCCTGCGCCTCACGCTGACGCTGCCAGGACTCCAGCATAAAAGCCAGGATCGTCGTCAGAACCAAAGCCCCGGCGGTGCAGGCGAGCGTCAGCATTGCACGCTTCGGTGCACTTCTGGTCTTGGGTGGTGTCGCTCGATCCAACACCTGCAGCGTAGGAGTGTCCAGTGCCTCGCGATACTTTGATTCCTCGAGTTTTCCGGTGAGAAAACCGAGAATCTCTTCCTGCACGCGCAGAGCCAGGGACAACTCGGCATATTCGTGCATCAAGTCGGGCAACTGACGCAACGGCGGGCCCAGTGCCGTCGAAGCCGCCGAGGCCACATCGACGGACATATCCCCAACAAGGGACCCGATCTGTCCCTCCAACTCTGCGACTTCCATATTGAGCCGGAGACGTTCGGGGTGATCCTGCGCCAGAGACCGACTTGCCACGCCGAGTTCGACCTGGCGCAGCGTCAACTCTTGCACGACCCCCTTCACGACCTCTACTGCCGCCTGCGTCTGGGCCTCGATGTCCACGACGGCGTGTTCCTGCTGAAAACGCCGCATCTGCGATGCCGTGCCCGCCAACTCCTGTCGCATGACTCGTACTCGCTGTTCAAGGAAATCGCGCATGAAGGTCGCTTGGCGACGACGATATACTCGATTGAGACTATCCAGATAGGTCGCCAGAGTCGTCGTAAGATCCGCAGCGAGTTCTGGTGTCGGTGCCGTCGTCTCAATCGCCAGAGAACCGTCTCGTCCCAGTTCGTGCTCCACGTTCTCGGAGAGTAGCTCGATCGCATACTCGCGATGTGGCACAGAATAGAGCCGCATCAGTTCGAACCGGTCGACGGCCATCCCCAGCAATGTCCGACTATCGAGAATCGTCAGCAGACGCTCAGAAGGCGTCGACATACCCACCAGCCCTGCAAGGCTCGCCGGCAACCCGGATCCGCCGCCTGCGAGCAAGGACAAGCCCAGCCCCTTCGGCTCTTCTGCGGGTGGCAGCAGAATCGTTCGGGCGGTGAACCTTTCAGGCAACATGAGACTGATGCCAGCGGCACCCACCGCCGCAAGGAGCGTCCCCATGATGATGAGCCGACGCCAGCGGATCAGGACATACAGGTAATCGAGCAGGTGTGTCTGTTGCGGATCAGGCATCGCAGCTCTCCTACTGGCCCACGAGGATGAGGACGGTGGCAACCTGACCGGCTACCGCCATCGCCTGAGTAAACAGGGTCCAGTAATCGCGAGTCGGCTTTTCCTTGATCCAGATATTGTCCCCCGGATCGATTCTCTGGACATCCGCCGCTTCAAGAACCTCACCAGTTCGAGCTTTGATCACACGCACGCCCTTCGATGCACGCCATCCGAATCCACCGGCGCGTTGGATGTAATCCTGGATACTGAACGAGGGTTCGTAGGGTACGGCCCCAGGGAACGCGGCACGACCTGACACCAGGACCGTCCGCAGAGAACTGGGGATGACGATGACGTCTCCGGGTCGTACTAGGATGTTGTTTACCTGGGCCGCAGGATCATCTTCGAAGAGGGCGACGAAGTCCACCACCATCTGTCCGCGCTTCGTACGACTGCGCATGTTGAAGTACTGCTTCTCGTCTTCGTTCCAAGCAGCCGGCGGAATCGTGAGAATGCGCTCGAATTCGGGATCAAGTTGCTCATCATCTTCCAGTTGGCGTGTGATGCGCGCCTTCGGAAGAGAGGCCAGCGATGTCACGCCCCCGGACTGATCCAGCACGTCAAGCAAGGTGGTCGCGCCATCGTCGATGACATAGAAGCCGGGGAATTCGACCTCGCCGATGATCCGTACCGTCGCCTGTTGCTGGTACCCTGGGCGAGATCGTACGACCAGCCAATCCCCCGACTCCAGTTCGATATCCTCCGACTCGACGCCCTTCACCGCGGCATCGAGATCCACCCGCATTCGAGTCTGACGCCTACCCTCATCCACATATCGAAAGATGTAAACGTTGTCGGGATCGTAGTGCGCGGCAGGTCCCATGGCCAAAAGGGCGAGATGACTCAAGCGATCACCCCGTACGTACTCGAAAATGTCGTTGCGTCTGACGGCTTCCATGGCCCGCACGATATCGGCACGAGGGGGCACGATGATGACGTCGCCGTCTGTCACGAAAGGATTCAGCGCCGATTCTCCAGTCACCTCAAACATGGAGATGTCGACGCGACGTGCACTGCCCGCAAGGCGCTCGATCACGCTTTCGTCGACCAGTCCCCGTCGCAGCTCGGTCGTTTCGAGTTCGGTCAGTTCGCTGGAGCGAACCAGATAGATGTTTCGCCGCGAGGCACCTTCCGCAAAACCGCCGGCTTTCTGAAGCAGTTCGCTGACCCGTTCTACGCCACTTCCTTGCACGATCCCCGGCATCTTCACTGTGCCGACGACGGAAATGGGGAATCGGCGAATCTCACTCAGTTCAATGTCGATCGTGCCAACATGAACCCGCTCGCGAAACAAGGCCTCCACGGCCTGTTTCGCTTCGCGCAAACTCCGTCCGGCGATCTGCACCCTGCCGGCACGTGGAATGAACAGACCTCCCTCATTCAGTACTCGACGCTCAAGTGGTTCGCCGAAAGCTGACATCTGGATGAGAAACCGGTCGCCCGGACCGACCAGGTAGTCGCCGCTGAGAAGGACCTCTCGATAAGCCTCCATTCCCACGGGCAATTCAATCCGGGACGATTCGGATGTACCCTTCTCTCCCTCGCCTGGCATAGGGAGGACCCTTGCTGCCTGGGCGTCGATCCCGATGGCCAGACAACAGACCGTGACGGCGACGGTGACCCAGAAAGTGCCTGTGCTCCTCATTCAGTTCCTTCCTGCGAATACGGTTGTTCAGAGCCGCTTGCCACCACCCATAGTCCGGCAGGCTCGATCCCGAGATCCATCACTAGGCAGTTGATCGCACCCCTCGCCCTCCAACTCGACCAGATGCGAGCCGGTACCCGCACCTGCACCTGTTTCAAGGACATCCGGCCACCGCCACATCTCGCTCAAGCGTTTCGATAAGAGTGGCTGCCACGGCATCTGCGATTGCGAAGTTTTCCCCGACTAGACGAAGACGCTGCCGCTCCAAGGTCAGCCTTCCGGAGCTGAGCAGGATCCCCATCTGTGTGGACGATTGCATGGCTGCCAGTTCGCCCGCTTCAAGCTCAACACCTTCGCATGTTCTGAGCCCGAGCCAGATCCTCTCTTCACGTTTCTTCCGGGGTCCGATGGCTTCGCTTCCAGATCGGGGTGACACGCCGCCTTGCAACGCTTGGCAATATCGATCCAAGTCTGAGAGATTCCACCAACGCTCCCCTTCGACGAAGCTGTGAGACGACAACCCGATCCCGAGATACTCCCCGCCCGTCCAGCAATCCCAGTTGTGGGCACAGCGGTGCCCCGGGCGAGAGAAGTTTGAGATCTCGTACTGTTCGAAACCCGCCCTGGTGAGGTGTTGGCGAACCTGGGCGAATTGGGTCGCGTCATCATCCTCGTCCACCTCGGGCAGATCACCCTGAAGTCGCCGACGATGGAATGGCGTGTCTTTCTCCACCGACAGTGCATATGCAGAGATATGATCCGGTTCGAGAACCAGCAGTTGCTCGATCGTCGTGGCCAGTGCCGCCGCAGGTTCAGCGGGAACACTGAAAATGAGATCGCAGTTGACACTTCTGAATCCTATCTGTCGCGCCAGCGAATATGCATGGATCGCGTCTGCCGCCGAGTGCGTTCGTCCCAATAGAAGCAGGGTCTCATCGACCAGCGACTGCATGCCAATACTCAGCCGATTCACACCGGCGTCTCGAAACTCTCCGAATCGTTGCGCATCTGCCGTTGTGGGATTGGCCTCTAACGTGATCTCCGCTCCCTGCCGTATTCCGTGGATCCGATTAGCCGTTTCGAGGATCCTGGCGATCAGCTTCGGCGCCAACCGACTGGGTGTGCCCCCACCGAAGAAGACCGTGTCAAAGGGCCCCCGGTTCCCCCAGGACGGTGATGAGGCGCTCCACACCAGTTCATCACAGACGGCCTGCACGTATCCTTCGGTCATGTCCATACGACCCGTAACCACGGCAAAGGCACAGTAGGGGCATCGCTGCGGACAGAACGGAATGTGCACGTAGAGCCCGAGTCGATCCGCCACCATCAATCGACTCCATTCCCTAGTCGCGACCATCTGTTTGGCCTTGACGCAGGCCACAACACGGCGATCGCCCGCCCGATCAGCAGGGGTTGAGAAACGGGACCGAAGAATCGACTGTCCACACTGGCGTCACGATTGTCGCCGAGTACGAAGATGTGTCCTGGGGGCACCACATAGGGGCCGAAGTGGTCTCGCGGACTTTGTTTCGCAGGGCGAATCGTCGCGTCCAGATACTTCGAACGGGCTGGATCAGCGGCCCGCACACCGTCGACATGGAGGACCTTGTTCTTGATCAGCACGCGTTGACCAGCCGTGGCCACACAACGCTTCACCATCACACCGCCATCTTCGGGGCGTCGAAAAACAACCACATCGCCCACGTCCGGCGCCCCAAAGTCTGGAATCCATTCACTACCATAGCTGAGGCGCTCAACAAGAACGAGATCTCCCTGAAGCAGAGAGTCCTCCATCGACTCAGAGTCAATGCCGTATCCCTCCAGGATCAAGACGCGGCTTGCCACAACCAGCAGCACCAAACCCAGGGCACCCAACACTCGCTTCCGTCGAGGATGCGCCCCTTGGTCGGTGGACCGAGTTGTCGATCCCCCGCTTCGCTTGGCTGGCGTGGATCGGCGCTTGGTCGCGGGTTTCTTCCCCTTGGCCATGCGGGGGCCGCCTACTCCTCCATCTGCAAGGCAGCGAGGAAGGCTTCCTGCGGGATCTCCACACTCCCGACCTGCTTCATCCGCTTCTTCCCTTCCTTCTGGCGCTCCAGCAGTTTTCGCTTGCGGGACACATCACCGCCATAACACTTGGCAGTCACGTTCTTGCGGAAGGGCTTCACCGTCTCGCGCGAGATGACCTTGTTGCCGATGGCCGCCTGAATCGCCACCTCAAACATCTGACGAGGAATCAGTTCCTTCAGCTTGGCACACAGTCGTCGCCCCCAATCAAAGGCTTTGTCTCGATGGATGATGACGGCCAGGGCATCGAGTGGGTCGCCATTGATGAGGATGTCTAGTCGGACCAATGGCCCCGGGCGCATCTCTTTGTGTTCGTAGTCAAAGGAGGCGTAACCGCGAGACACGGACTTGATGCGATCATAGAAATCCACCACAACCTCACCGAGGGGGAGTTCGTAGTGGAGGATCGCACGCTCTCCATCGAGATACTCCGTGTTGAGGTAGACTCCCCGGCGATCGTTGCACACCTGCATCACATTGCCGATGTATTCGCTGGGCACCAGAACCTGTGCATCAAGGATCGGTTCGCGAATCTGCTGGATCTGCCCTACCGGTGGCAGGCGAGATGGGTTTTCCACCTGACTGACGTTCCCATCAGTCGCTTCCACTTCGAAACGAACATTCGGCAACGTGGCGATGATGTCCATCTCGTATTCACGATCGAGTCGTTCCTGCACGATCTCCATATGCAGCAAGCCGAGAAATCCACACCGAAAACCAAAGCCGAGAGCGTCGGAGGTTTCCGGTTCGAACGAGAAGGCCGCGTCGTTGAGTTTGAGCTTCTCGAGGGCATCGCGAAGTTCGGCATGGGCATCTGAATTCACAGGGTAGAGACCACTGAATACCATGGGCTTCAGCGGTTGGTACCCCGGAAGCGCTTCGACCTCGGCTCTGCCTGCATGGATGACCGTATCACCGACCCGGGCCTCTGCGAGGTCTTTGATGTTGGCGATGATATACCCCACCTCGCCACTGTAGAGCTGCTCAGCCGGGACCCGCGTCAGGCGCAGAATGCCAAGCTCCTCGACTTCGTACTCGATCCCGGTCGAGAACAGCTTGATGCGGTCTCCTCGTCTCAGAGATCCATCGACGAGGCGGATGAAGCAGATCACACCACGATACTGATCGTAGAGCGAATCGAACACGAGACACCGCAGCGCCTGTTCCGAGTCACCAGACGGAGAGGGAATCCGATCGACGACGGCCTGCATCGTCTCTTCGATACCGATCCCGTCGCGCGCACTGATGCGCAAAATTTCATCGGGGTCACAACCGATCAGATCGACCAATTGCTGCTCGACACGCTCCACCTCGGCACCGGGCATGTCGATCTTGTTGATACAGGGGATGATCTCGAGATCATTCCCCATAGCCAGCAGCAGATTGCTGACCGTCTGCGCTTCGACACCTTGTGCGGCATCGACAACGAGAATGGCTCCCTCGCAGGCGGCCAAAGACCGGGACACCTCGTAGGTAAAGTCAACGTGTCCGGGCGTATCGATGAGGTTGAACTGATAGTCGATACCGTCTGCGGCACCGAAGTGCATGCGCACGGCATGGGCCTTGATCGTGATCCCCCGCTCTCGCTCCAGATCCATGGAGTCGAGAACCTGCGCCTGCATCTGTTTGCCCGTGAGCGTGTGCGTCATCTCCAGCATCCGATCAGCCAGAGTGGACTTGCCGTGATCGATGTGGGCGATAATGCAGAAGTTGCGGATGCGTTCGCGGTCCATCAGGCTCCAACGGCACAGAAAGGGGCAATCATGGGGTAGTCCATGGCAGCACGAGAAGGTAATCTATGCTCCATCTGACTGTCAAACTTTGACTTACGGCGATTGCTCCCGTGCAGAATCGCGTCTTTCGAAAGGTCTTTTCAAGCGCTCAAGATTGCGTCGGGCCACTGCATTTTCGGGGTCCTGCTGCAAAACAAGCTCCACCTGACTACGGGCGTCGTCTGGGCGTCCAGCGGCGCCAAGAGCCGCCGAAAGCTGGTTCCTCAACGACACATCCAGAGGCCGCAGATCACAGGCCCTCTGATAGGCCACCACCGCCATCGGCCACTGCTGCAGAGCCCGATAGGCATCGCCGGATGCGGCCAACAGGTCTGCATCGGAGGGATTCGCCCGCAGAGCACGACGCAGCACCTCTACCGCATCCCCCCATCGTTGTCGTCTTGCATACTCTGCGGCCCAGGCGACATGAATTGAAATCCTGCTCGGATCCTGGTCTGCCAGCTGGGCATAGGCGTCGAGTGCATCAGTCCCCTGCTCTTTCAAACGGAGAAAGGCCAGGTTCATTTTCGCTTCCGCGAGAGTACTGTCTGCCTCCAGGGCCTGAACGAGCCACCGTCGGCCGGCCGCGATATCTCCGCGTTCCATCGAAAGCAGAGCGAGATTGTTCGCGGCCTCCGCGTGCTGCGGATGCAGATGCAGGGCCTGCTCGTAGGCTGCCTGGGCAGCCTGGTTTTGTCCCATGAGTTGATGCCAGCGACCTCGATAGAGATGGAGATCCGGATCTTCGGCGTTCCACTGGGCCGAGTCCAGTTGGGACGCCGCATTCGTGAGAAGCCCGTTCTGCAGATAGAAACGAGCCAGTTGGATGCGCCACCCCCCCCACTCTGATGTGCCCGCACGCAGGTAGGCCTGTTCTGCCTGACCCCACTCTCCCTCTTCCTCGAGCCAGGAGGCATAGTTCGACCACGTTCGCGCCGCGTGCGGTGTGTGCTGCAGGGCTCGCCGATAGGCGTCACCTGCCCGGGCGCGATCGCCCTGCTGGTGTAGGGCTAATGCGAGATTTGCCAGCACCCGACTCGACGACGGAGCCTTAGTTTCGGCATCAGACCAGAGGGATAATTCACTCTCCCACAATCTATTACGAGAACTAACTATAACGACCATCACACATAGCGCCACGGTAAACACAACACGCCCACCACGTCGAAGAGGCCTGTGAGAAACCAGCGCCGACATCGCGATCAACGCCCCCATCACCGCGAGGTAGAGTCGCTGCTCACTGGCCAACACCGTCAGTGGAACCAGAGTTGTGACGGCCAACGCCAGAAAAAACCACACACCCCCTATTCCAACACCATCTCCTGCACCGTCAAACGAGGCTCGGTCTCGTCGCAGGGCAACCACCGACCAACCGACCAGGCTGAGGAGGAATAGGAGCGGCAACATGATCGCGAGAGCAACACCCGAAGCCGGCACGATCCCGTGCTCGATACTCAGTGACACGGGCATGGTCATGAGTTTGAGGTAGAGGGTGATGACCTTTACCTGTGTGGCCAGTTGAGTCCCAAAAGGCCGAACATCCTGAGCAAGTGACGAGGGAAGGAACCCGTCGACACTGATCACGATCAGATACAGGGCGCCCACACCCAAAAACGGTGCCCATCGGCGCCACCCGAAGCGCGACTCGATGCCTTTTCCCACAACGACCAGCAGCAAGAGGGGGATGAATTGGAACCCGATCGATTTGCTCAACAACGCCAGAGCAAACAGAGCCAGGCCAAGCCTATTCCGACCCGACAGGGCCGCCCATAAGGCCCAGACCACACCACATGCGGCCATCAGCTCTGATCGACTGGAGATGTAGTTCACGGCCTGGGTGTGAATGGGATGCACGGCAAACAGCAGACCCACCGCCAGCGCCGTCGGTCCGGGCACAAACAGCCTGGCCAGGAAAAACAGGCCGACACAAGCCAAGGCGTGAAAGCCGATGTTGACGAGGTGGTATCCACTCGGCGAGTACTGACCCAGCGCATAGTTCGCAGCGAGCGTCGTCTGTACGAGAGGGCGATACATACCCTTCCCGGGCTCGGCCGAGAATGTTGAGGAGTCGACGAAGAACGTGGGAATGTTCGCCAGGTTGCGTAGATGGTGATTCCGCACGATGGCGTGTTCATCGTCGTCGTGGAAGCTGTTGTCCAGTCCATTCAGGTAGGGAAACGACGCGGCAACCAGCACGAGGAGCCATCTCCAATGTGCGCCGTTGTGCCGATCCATCGATGGTACCAGACACATCATCGGAGGCGATCTTCAAGTTGGGCGATTCGCTGCGCACTGCGACGATACGACGTCCCCGCAGTTCGATAGAGATCTTGCGCCCTCACCCAACTCGTCGTTGCCATCTTCGCGTCGCCCTCATCCCACGCGCGCTGGCCGAGCCCGACCAGAATTTCGGCACGATTGTAGGCCGTCTTCGGTCGACGATCGCCAAGTTGGAGCGCTCGTTCCAACATGGTCGCCGCCTTCTCCATCTGCCCCACGCTGCCAAGCAAACCACCACGCTTGGCCCACAGGACTGCATCTGATGAGTCAAGACTCGTCACCCGCTCCATCTGTTCGATGGCTGTCGACAGGTCGTGCAGATGGGTGTTGCGGACGATGGAGTGGTCATCGTCGAAATGGAATCCATTATCCAAACTCCCCGCGTAAACCAGCATCACGAGAATGAGAATCCCCAGTCCCTCTGCCCTGCGACGTGAAACGACCATCAAGATCCTCCGGACGTCCTAGCCGAGGTCACGAGTCGCAGAATCTCACGGGCACGGTCCTGTGCAGGGTTCAGCGTCAGCGATCGCCGTACGAGGTGCTCTGAGTCTCCCAGAAATCTGTTCCGATCGTTCTCTTCTTGCGCCTGTTCAGCCTTGCGCAGGAGCAGTGCGGCCAGATTGGTCAGCGTTCCATAGTGATGAGGATGCAGAAACAGGGCCTGGCGGTAAGACTGCTCCGCTTCCGTCCAGCGCCCGAGGTCCTGCAACACGACGCCAAGATTGCTGTGCCCGAGAAAGTGATTCGGCTCTTCGCGGAGGCCGCGCCTGAAAAAGCCGATAGCCTCTTCGAGCCACGCTTCCCGCTGGGCGGGACTCGTCGGCAGCCTCGACTTCTTCACAAAGCAATTGCCAAGATTGATCAGAGCATCCACATAGTGCGGCCCATGTTCGATGGCGCGCCGGAAAGTCTGCTCTGCCTCTTCCAGGTTCCCGAGGGTCAATTGAATGCCACCGAGATTGTTGTGCGCCCGAAGCCGAATATCGTCATCACTTGGAAATCGGAGCGCGCGCTCATACGCTCTGGCCGCCTCACGCCACAGAGCGCTTTGCTGGGCCGCATCTTGAGTATGGAGTGCTCGGTCTTTGAAGGCATTGCCGTGAAACAGGTGAGGCCGCGGCATCTGAGGCGATCGCGCCACAGCCTCCGACCACAACGTACCTTCTTCTGCCCAGACCTGATTGCGCCCGGCACTAAGACCCGCAGCAATCAACAGAGTCGCCACGACCAGTGCTCGTAGAGGAAGTGGTGGTGCAAAGCGCATGGCCAGGGCTGGGATACCGATACAGGCCATCGCCATGGGCACATAGGCACGACGATCATTCACCAGCACATTCAGGGGCATGACGAGGGTTGGCAACATGTGTAGAAGGCCGATCCCGACAAGGCAAAGGGCAGAGCCATGCCGTCGCTGCCACATCCACACCAGGGCCACTACGAGAGTCACCGCGAGCAGTCCACCTGCCAGCACCGTCGGATTGGCGACGGCTTGTTCACGAAACTGCGGCTCAACGCTCAGGTGCGTCGGCATCACGAGCGTATAGAGATAGTGACCGATCGCCTTTGTTTGAGTCAGCAGTTGCCTTGTGTGGTCACGAACAGGTTTTTCCAGCGAACGCCCGAGGAAGCCATTCGAGATGATCAGAAACAGATACGCTGCAGCGACGCCCCATGCCGGGACCACCCATCGCCAGAAACGCCGGCCCACACGCGAGATGTCGAATCGGTTGACCATCGCCACATCCAGCAGTAGCAACGCCGCGGGTAGAGTGATCGCCGTCGACTTGGTCAACAAGCCTGCAGCCATGGCCGGCCAGCATGCCCAATACCATCCTCGCCACACTGAAATGTGCGCCTGCAGAAACAGTGCCATCGTCAACAGATAGAAGAGGGCGGACAGGCTTTCGCTGCGACTGCTGATATAGTTGACTGGCTCGCTGCCCAGGGGCCAACTGATGAACAACAGGCTTGCCACCCAGGCAACTTCCCACGATCGCCTTGGCCAGAGCAGCCGGACCAGCCAGAAGACGAGCAAACCATTGATGGCATGAATCAGAAGGTTGACGATGTGGTACCCGCGTACGTCATACCCGTCGAGACCCACCGCGAGATTCAGCGCATGGTTCATGGCGAAGCTGGTCACCAGCAGGGGGCGATACATCCCCTTCTTGGCATCCCGGGAGAACGCGGCTGGATCGGTAAAGAAAAGAGCGATCCCCTCCACCAGCTCGCTGGCCACCGGCTGCACGCGCACGTGGATATTGAGCTGAATGGAATGCTCGTCATCGTAGTGGAAACTGTTGTCGATACTCCCCCACCAGATCGCAAAACTTGCCAGTAACAGGCTGCCCACGACGAGCATCCGTTTTCGCAGGGCAGGATCCACTATTCCACTCCCCAGGCGGCCAACGAATCGTCGACGGCGCGAACGCCACCCCGGGCGACCGCGTGTCCGCGATCAGCAGCGCCGACGAAGAAGGCCCGAGCCGAACGCAGGTGCCCCACCCGCAGCGTCACATCGGACGAGAGGCGAGCACGCAGCATCGACAGGCCTGCCAGAAACATCATTACCTGCGGCTCCTCCGGCGCCAACTCCATCGCCGTCCGGTACGATCCTTCGGCCTCGTCCAATCGACCCGTCAGTTGCAGCACGGCGCCGCGATTCAGGTGTGCCTCATATCGTCCTGGATGCAAGTCCAGCGCTCGATCGTAGGCGGCCATGGCGGATGTCAGAGCCGCTTGGCCTTCGCCATCGAGGGCCGCAGCATACCACGCGTTACCGAGATTCACCCATGCATCAGTATACGTGGGTTCCTGGGCAACGAGCTTGTTGAGAATAGAGCGCGCCTGCAGCGCGTTTCCGCGCGCCGACTCGATGAGGGCCAGCCCATTTGCGGCCTGCGCGGACAACATGCGCTGTCTTGGCGCCAGAGCGTGAACGTTCTCATAGGCCTGAGCCGCTGCGCTCAGGTGTGCGTGACGCGATCCGGCAGCCGCCGCCAGGTGCGCGTCACCGAGATACAGCTGGGCTCTCGGCATCATGGGTGCCGTGGAGACTGCGTCAGACCACAGGGAGATGTCGCTCGCCCAGACTGCAGACCGCTGTACCGTCATGATCGCCAAGAGCGTCAGCCCGCAGGCGGCCAGCCCCCGCCGCCAATACGGTCGTCGGACCAGGGTGATGGCCAGAACGATCCCAATGGCCACTGCGGCCAAGGGCAGATAGAGACGGCGGTCGTTCACCAGAACATTCAAGGGCGCCAGACTGACTGGTACGAGGGTGAAACAGACCCACAACCCCAAAATCCACGGCGCCCGAATGTTGCGGCGCAGTAAGCCAAAAGCGACGGCACCGAGCGATACGACCAGGGCCAGGCAACCAGCGGTGGTGACGGACACATTCGTAGCCAGGAGAAAGGCGGGTTCTGGACTCAGGTCGATGGGGATGACGAGGGTCCGCAGATAGTGAGCGAAAGCCTTGCCGAGGGTAAGCCATCGCTCACTCCATGCTGTGGCTTGCGACGCGAGAGATCGAGGCAGGAATCCATTCGCCCAGATCACGAGCAGATAGAGACAACTCACCCCCACGACCATCGCATTCGCCAGCAGACTCTGCCTCACAGACCGCACCGGGCCTCGAGCCCACTCCATCAACACCAGCAGGGGCGCGATCGCGATCGCCGTGGCTTTCGTCAGCAGCGCAGCTGCGGCACCCGGCAGGAGACGGAGGGTTTCACCACGCACGGTGGCGCGCACGCGCTCTGAATGAGCGGCCATGTAGAGGGTCAACAGTAAACAGAAGGCGACGAGGGAATCGGATCGAGCACTGACATAGTTGACCGGTTCTGTGGCCACTGGATGGAGGCCGAACAGGAGCCCCGCAACGCCCCCTTCACACGTCGACACCCAGGGTCGAGCCAGGACGGTCACCAACGCGGCATTTGCCGCATGGATCAACAGATTCACCAGAAGGAAGGACCACGGTTCGTCGCCAAATAGGAAGCGGTTGACGGCGTAGGTTGTGAGCAGGACAGGTCGATACATCGCCCGTTCGGGGTCGGCGGAGAATGCACCGGGGTCGACGAAATAGGACGGAATCATCGATAGATCTCGAATCGATAGATTCCGAACCACGCTGTGATCATCGTCGTAGTGAAAGTCCCCCCTCAGGGCCCCTGCATGCACCAAGACGACGACGACGGCCACGATCGCCCAGGGGTATCGACTCAGGGTTCGAATCATCTCTTCGAATCGACCTGGAGGCGACGCCGAGCCTCTTCTGCGTACGTACCCTCCGCCTGTCGCTTCA
The DNA here is from genome assembly GCA_002712305.1 of Gemmatimonadota bacterium. Taxonomy (GTDB): domain Bacteria; phylum Latescibacterota; class UBA2968; order UBA8231; family UBA8231; genus UBA12574. The sequence goes on from PATE01000005.1 coordinate 33,856, forward strand.
GGAGACGCTCGTATACATCGTGTGCTTCAGCCGTCTGCCCCACCGTCTCCAGTAGATTCCCGAGTTGCAGATAACCAAGAATGAAGCCAGGATGCTTCTCAAGCAGCGCTTGATTCGGTGTCAGACTATCGGCATAACGTCCCTGGAGGAAACGGCTGACAGCCAGATAGAACAGTGCCTCAGGCGGAGCCCCTCGAAGAGTGGAGATTTGCTCGCACAGGGTTTCCAACGGGATCAGTTCGCCGGCGTCAATCATGTCGCCGGCATAGACATCCAACTGTGAGGCGAGCCGCCGCAGATTGTCGCCGGGATCCGGAGAGTCCCCCCCCAGGGCCAGAGCCCTGCTGTAGTACACAGCTGCGCTGTCGACTCTACCCGCCTGCTCAAAAGTTGTACCGAGGTTATTCAGTGCCAGGTCGTAGTGATAGCTCGAATCCGCAACAAGCCCATAAGCCGCGTGGGCCGTGCTCAGCAGATCGAGGTATCTCGGATCCTGCGATCCGTAGGCTTTGGCCAGAGCCTGTGTGGCGTGCCCGAGATTGTACCAGCCTTCCGGCAGGTCGGGATGATCCCGCGTGATCGACGCAAACGTATCGGCTGCGGCGGCAAGGAGGCCCATCGACTCGAGACTCAGACCCAGATTGTTGCGTGCCGCCACATGATGGGGAGCGATCTCCAGAGCTCGCCCGTAGTACCCGACAGATTCCTCCAGTGCCCCATGCTCCTTCGCATAGTTGCCAAGATGGACATAAGCGACCGGCACCAGGGGCTGTGGGGATTTGGCTGCCGCATCCGACCACAGGGTGTACTCGTCCGCCCAAGCGGGATTCCGGTTCTGCGTCAGAATACCCATCACCAGCAGGCCAGCGACAACGACCCCCATCCTGCTTCGAGCAGGCCATCGATACGGTGAGCCAGCAGACCAGATGGAAGTCAGGGCGACGAGCAGTCCTGCAATGGGCAGATACAATCGGTGATCGTTCACGAGAATGAAGAGCGGCACCAGTAGCGTGGGTGACAGGACGATGACGCACCATCCGAAGCCTAGACGCACATCCGCCGCCCCACGTCCTACGACCAGAACCAACGACGCCACGGCGAACCCCGCGAAGGCGATGACGGACCACAACCCGCCTTCGAAGAACTGATGGTGAACATTCAGCCCCCGTGGAATGACCAGAAGACGCGCGTAATAGACGAGCGCTTTCACCTGCGTCATCACCTGCGTCGACAGATCTCGAACCGGTGCGTCGACGACAGCCACACTCACATGCCCGTACTGTACGATGAGATACACGAGGGCGAGCAGTCCGTAGACCACGTGAACGGGGCGGAGACCGTCGGCGAAGTCTCTCAGAGTGAATCGTCGGCGTGTCAGATCATGAGCCACAATCAGGCCCAACGCAGTGATTCCCGTTTCCTTGCTGAGCATGGCCATGGCATAGCAGAGGAACGAGGCGATCCGCCATGGTCCGATCTGTTGCGACCCTGCCCGGATATGCAGAACCACAGCTCCCAATACGAACAGGGCGGACAGGCTCTCCGACCGGGCACTGATGTAGTTCACAGGTTCGGTGGCTAACGGATGCAGACCGAACAGCAGCGCACCTGCCAGTGCCAGCGACGGCCCTCTGCCCAACTGCCTCAGCAAGACCCACAGCAGCATCGCGCAGGCGGTGTGGATGAGGAGGTTCACGACATGATACGAGCCCGTCTCCAGTTCCGACCAGGCGTAGTTAGACGCCAGCGTCACCACGAGCAGGGGGCGGAACATCGCCTTGTCCGCATCGCGAGCGAAGCGCGTCCGATCCGTGAAGAAACCTATGGGATCTTCCAACGATCGGATGTGGGGATTCTCGGTAATCGTGTGGACATCGTCGTAGTGCCAGCCATTGCCGAAGCTGTTGGCGTAGGCCAGGAACACGGCAACGATGATGAGTCCCAGCGCCCTCACCGGACGATGCAGTTGAAGGCCCATCTTCAGCGTCCTTCAGTCAGTTGGTTCAGCCGCTGCTGGGTGTTGCGATAAGCGCCGTGGCGGCGTTTCAGATCACCGTAAACGCGCTCAGCTTCTTCGCCATACTGTTGAGCCTGCGGATAAGGCTGTCGGGACAGATGGAAACACAACTCCCCCAGGTTGTAGCAGAACGACGGCTCACCAGGTTCGAGCTGGCACGCCAGACGATAAGCATCCAACGCGCCGAGCAGATCGTTCGCCTGAAAATACTGGTCGCCCAGTCGTTTGTGGGCCTCGCCCCTCGACGGCTCGAGTCGAACCACTTCGACCAGCAACTCAGCTGCGCGAAGATGCTCAGCCTGATCGGCATACAGCATCGCCAGATTGTCGTATGCATCCGGGTATTGCGGATGATGTCGAATCGCTCGCTGATAAACACCCTCGGCCTGCGATAGATCTCCCAGCGCCCGGTAGGCATTGCCGAGGTTCGTCAATGCTTCACGATGGGCCTCATCCACCTGCAGAATGGCTTCATATTCAGCGGCTGCGCGACGAAGTAACCCGGTGTCAACGGGTCGACGACCCAGCGCCTGTTCGTAGAGGATGTTGGCGAGGTTAATTCTGGCTGGCAGAAGCGTTGCGTCGAGAAGAAGGGCCATTTCGAACTGTTCGCGTGCCTTGCTCATCTGCCCTTCTTCTCGGAGGGCCGTACCCAAATGCACTCTGCCACGTGAGCTTTGGGGCGCCTTGAGCACTGCATCCGACCACAGGGAGAGTTCGGACGCCCACACCTGATTGCGCTGGAAACTCAACACGGCCAGCGCGACCAGAAGCGCCACCATGGGCCGCCGCAGGTGTGTCTGCCTTGCCAGCAGAACGGCAAGGGCCACAAACAGGCCGGCACTGGCCAGATAGATGCGATGCTCATTGACCAGAACATTCAGCGGCACCGCGCTGGCCGGCAGGGCGAGCCACAGTGGCCATAGGAGCCACCAACGCAGCCTGCCCCGACAACGCGATACCACGAGTCCGAGCAAGGAAAGACTCAATCCCAGAGCCGCCCACACGGCCCACTGCGTCCACGCTCCTTCGAGAAAAGGCGGATCGACACTCTGGTTGACGGGCATCAGCAGCAGTTGCAGGTAGTAGGTGACCGCTTTCCACTGCGTCGCCAACTGTGCCATTCCACTACGAACAGGTTCGCTCCTGGCGGTGGGTAGCAGTCCGGCCAACTCGAGAAGGAGGACGTAGCCCGCAAGAGCCATCGCATAGGGAGCAACACGCCGGATACGGGCAGAGAGTGTGCCTTCGGGCCAACTCAGCAGCAGGAATGGCAGGGACGCCGCCGTCGCCTTGCTCAGTAGACCGGCGCAGAATCCGGCGATGGATCCGGCTGTCTGTCGCGGCGTTCGCACCGCCAGCCAGAGGGAAAGGAGCAACAGAATCCCCGCCAGCGTCTCGGACCGAGAACTGATGTAGTTGACAGGCTCACTCGCCACCGGATGCAGGGCGAAAAGTAGTGCCGACATCATCGCCACCTGCTGTCGCTGTGGGCCTTCCAGACAGACAACGATCCTCCACAGAAGCAACACACATCCCAGGTGCAGGAGCAGATTCACAACGTGATACCCCAGCACGTCATATCCGTGGAGGGCGTAGTTAACGGCGTAGCTGACCAACAGAAGCGGGCGATACATGATCTTGTCGAGATCGGCGGAGAAATGAGCCGGCTCGGAGAAATAGGCCGGAATCTTCCCCACCTCTCGAATCGAGGTGTTGTTGACGACGGAGTGGAAGTCGTCGTAGTGAAAGACCCCCGATAGCGAGTTGGCGTAGATGATGACGACGCAGCCGGCCAGCACCCATGCCATGTGTCTTGGCTTCATTTCCCCGCCCTACCTGCCATCATCTGCGCCTCAACTCGTCGAAGTCCCGCACGGGCTCTGTCACCGGCGCCATTGTCGATAGCCCGACGGAAGAGGGTCGCCGCCCTCTCAAGATCCCCCCGGATAATTGCGATCTCGCCCAGACCCGTCAGCGGAACTCGACGACGGGGATCGATGTCGAGGGCCGACTGCCAGTGCCGCATCGCATCGAGCGTATCCGATGTCGAGAAGGCGAGTCGCCCCAGGTAATCGTGGGCGACAGCACTCGGAGATAGCGTCAGAGACGTTCTGAGAACCTCACGCGCTTCGTCCACCTGTCGTGACCGCATCAGACTCTCTCCAAGATTCGTCAAAATCACGGCGCGCTGAGATCGGTCAGGATTCGCCGCCAGTCCCCGCCGATAGGCGTTGATGGCGTCCTGTATCCGTCCCTGATCACTCAACGCATTGCCCAGTCCATTATACGGCTCCGGGCGCAGACCGAGCAGGCGAATCGCCTCATGAAATGCCGCCTCTGCCCCAACGGGATCATCGGCAGCAAGAAGAAGCTGACCGTAGTTGCTCCACAATCCCCCATCCTCACGGCTTAGTTCCAGGGCACGGCGAAATGTGCGAGTTGCCGCGTCGAGGTCGCCCAGGTCCTGGTGTGCTACGGCCAAATTGTGATGGATCTCTTCCATCTCAGGCGCTCGTTCTACCGCCGCCTCATAGTAGGGAATCGCCTCGGTCACCCGACCCGCCTCGTGGAACAGGACTGCGAGATTGTTGTAAGCGTCGGCCCGCCGACGATCGATCTCGAGAGCCTGGCCATACGAGACGGCGGCACCCGTCACATCACCGATGTCCTGCTGTGCCTTTCCGAGATTCACATACGCCGTGTATGAGTGCGCCCCACCGGCGAGGGCGCTCTGCCACAAACTCAATGGCGTTGCCCACACCTGGTTGCGCTGGATCGTGAATGCAGCCAATACAACGAGCAATGCCACATTCACCGGCTTCGACCGAAATCCAAGGAGGGCGGGCAGCCCGATACACATCGAAGCAAGCACCAGATACACTCGACGCTCATTGGCGAGGATATTGAGAGGCACGACAGAGGTGGGCAGGACGACCAAAACACTGAACAGAAGCATCAGCGTTAGTTGTGGCGACACGCGGCGGCCTCGGAGGACCATCAGCCCTATCGTCAGCAGAAGTGTCGCTGCCAGAACCACAACAGGCGTCAGACGTGGACTGACCTGCAGAGGGTGATCCACGTTGAGTTCGATCGGCAATACGAGCAGACGGAGATAATACACGAGGGCCTTCGCCTGGGTCATGAATTGAGCCCCCCCGTCGCGCAGGGGTTCGCCGCCGCCACCGAGAAAGCCCGTCCACATCAGAACCAGGAGATAGATGCCAGCCATTGCCCAGTAGGGTCCGTGTCGGCGAGCGAGTTGCCGCGTCGACATCTGTGAACCACTCTGCGGCAGCCACAGATCCACGAGCGGCAATACAACGACCAGCACGATCGCTGTTTCCTTGCTCAACAACGCCATGGCAAAGCAAACCCTCGCCCCCCAATGGATGGTTCCTGGTCGGTGCAGATGCAGGAACACGGTGAGGAGGAAAAAGGCAGCCATCAGCGTCTCTGAGCGACTACTGATGTAGTTGACGGGCTCACTGGCGACGGGATGAAGGGCAAAGATGGCGGCCGCGACGCACGCGGCTGACTCTCGCCCCGGAGAAAAGCGCATCGCCAGACGCCATACCAGATAACAGCAGGCAAGGTGGAGGAGGACGTTCACCATGTGATAACCCACCACGTTGAAATCACCTGCCATGTGGTTCAGCGCATAACTCACCAGCAGCAGAGGCCGGTACATCCTCTTCTCTGAATCGCCAGAGAAGGCCGATGCATCGACGAAGTACGTGGGAATCGAACTCAGACCCCGAATCGATGGATTTCGAACAATGCTGTGCCCGTCATCATACTGAAACGAACCACCGAGACTGTTCGCATAGACCAGCAGAACCAGCGTCAGCAGTACCCAGGGCCAGTATCGAACCCACTCCTGCCGCATCAGGGAGTCGGCTCCCATCCGAGGCCACGCGCACGGGCAATCGCCTGGGCCGCTTCCTCATCTTGCCCCAACCTCTGCAGCGTGAGGCTCAGGTTGAGCCAGGCACGGACATACTCGGGATCCTGCGCCAGCACGCGTCGATACTGCTCGACGGCGTCCTCCAACTGGCCCAGCATAAGCAGAACGTTGCCGTAGTTCAGTCGCGATTCGACGCGGTCGGGTTTCAGGGCGATGGCGCGTTCGTGATGGGCGACCGCCTCCGCAGGCCGACCCAACGTCTGGTACGTATTCCCGAGGTTGTCGTGCAGATCAGCGTCTTCGGGTGAGAGTTCGAGGGCGCGCAAATACGCCTTCGCACTGGCTTCGAAGGCCCGCTTGCGCAGACCGTCCCTTGCACGAAGGGCGATCACGTTCTCCACCTGCGCCAACTGGATCCACGTCCGGGCCGAATCAGCCCGGACCCGCGTGGCGGTTTGAGCGACCTGGCTGGCGCGCTCGATCTGGCCGAGGTCCAGGTGGGCGTTACTCAACGAGACATACGCCGGAACGAAGGTAGAATCTCTCTGCAGAGCAGCTGACATCGCCCGAATTGTAGCCGCACGATCGCCCCGTCGCTCGGCCTCGAAACCGAGCATGATCAAGGGCCGAGCCATCCCCGGCCCTTTCGTGGCGGCATCCTGCCACAGACTCTGCGCGGATGCCCACGCCTCACCTCGCTGGGAAGCCAGAACCGCCAGAATTGGAATGATCCATAGCAGGCCGCGGCGTGCCCGGACATCTGACCGTACGAGAGATCCGATGCCGAACAGCGCCGCGGCGGCTGCAAGATAGAGCCGGTGTTCGTTGACCAGAACATTCAGGGGCACCAGCGAAGCTGGTGCCAGGGCCGCAAGGAACCAAGCGCCCAGGAACAGGGCCCAACCATTCCTGGTCACAATGGCGATTCCTGCAAGACTCAGAACCAGAGCCGTGGACATGGCCGCGTAGGGGTCGATGAGGCTGTCTGAGATCAAGAACTGATGATCCACACTGAGGCCGCGAGGCACCACCAGCAGTTGTACGTAGTAGGCAAGAGCCTTGACCTGCGTCCACCATTGCTCCGAATAGGATCTCACAGGTGTCGACAGAGTTGCCTCGACAATTATCGCCCTCGACTGCATCACGTAGAGGATCGCGACGCCAGCGTAGGCTGCATGTAGCCGCCACCGTCTACGCCAGTCCCCTCTCTTGATGAGCAGATCATGGGCCAACAGCAGCGGCAGCAGAGCGATCGCCGACGATTTGGCCATCAGACCCGCTGCGAAGCTGACGACACCCAGTGTGTCTGACCAGCCCCTCCTCTCGCCCAAATGGAGGCACATCGCAACCAGCACCGCCAGGGCAGCCAGGCTCTCAGAACGACTACTCACATAGCAGACAGTTTCAGAATGAATCGGATGAACAGCGAACAACCACGCTGCCAGCCACGCGAGAGACGCCGAGCCGAGCAGCATTCTCGCCAAGACCCCGACGGCGACGCTTGTGAGAAAGTGAAGCACCATGTTGGCGAGATGGTAACTCCACGGATCCTGACCGGACACAGCGTAATTGAAGGCGTAGCTGGTCAATACGAGAGGTCGATACATCGTCAGCGACGCATCGACGGAAAACATGGAGGCGTCCAGGAAAAAGGACGGTACATTTGCCAAAGATCGAACGTGTGGATTCTGGACGATGCTGTGGCCATCATCGAACTGAAATGGAAAGGACAGACTCTGACCGTAGATCGCCATCAGAACAACGGCCAATCCGATGCAGTGCGTTCGCAGATCTGGCGACCATCTCATTCGACGGATGCTCCCTGCATGGTGCGCAGTTGCTTTCGGATCCGCTCCAGATGAGAGGGGTCGCCCTTGTACGTCTCCAGGAACCGCTCGTAGGCCTGCCGTGCCTGTTGGAGTTCACCCTCCTGACGCAGCAGGTTCCCGAGATTCAGCCACGCCGGCGCATAGGACTGGTCATTACCGACGGCCTGACGAAGCAGGTCCAGCGCCCGGACAGTCTGACCGAGCATCTCGTAGGCGCCACTCAGATTGTAGAGCATGCGCACCGACTCCGGCCGTCGACGCAGGCCCTGCTCGAGCGCAGCTCGTGCCGCATCGGCCTCTCCACGCTTCAGATGCAGCGTGCCAAGATTGTTCCACCCCTCGTGATGGTCGGGAGCAATGCGCGTGGCACGCTCGTACAGCGCCAGCGCCTTTTCTTGATCTCCCTGCTGCACATGTAGTGAGGCGAGGTTGATCAGCGCTTCGGGATAGGAGGGCAGGATCCCGAGAGATGCTTCATAGAGGTGTTGGGCCTCTGCCGTATCCCCTTGCTGTCTACGCACATTGCCGAGATTGTTGAGAGCCGGTGCGTGGCTGGGCACACGCGAGAGAGCAGCTCGCAGATGCTGCTCAGCACGCACGAGATCGCCCTGCTGCCGATGATGGACGCCGAGTCTCACGTGCGCCCTTACGCTGCCATGGCGCGCCGCCTCCGTCCAGACCGATTCCTCCGACGCCCAGGCCTGATTGCGGCCGAAACTGAGTATGCAAAACAAGGCGAGGCCGACGATGATCAGAGGTCGGGACCTCCCCCAGGGCCATGACGCGGCAGCCACGCCGGCAAGGAGAGCGACACCCGCCAGCACGGGATAGAGTCGGTGCTCGCTGACCAGCACATTCAGCGGGACCACCATCGTCGGTAGCAGCGCCAGCAGCGGCCATGCAAGCAGATACGCCCACGGCCGCAACCCCACTGACCGGGTCATCAGCCACAGGGCACTGGCCAGCAAACCGCACGAGGACACAACAACTGCTTCTTTCCACGACGAACTGGCATCGAAGGCATGCTCGATGGTCAGTCCCACCGGAACCAACAGCAGCTTCAGGTAATAGGAGATGGCCTTCACCTGCGTCAGCAGCTGCGTACTCTGATCGCGTAGAGGAGATGTGAATAGAGCCTCATCCCATAGATGCCGGACAACGAAAACGTAGAGTGCCGCCATCGCAGCCAGCGGTGCCCACTGTCGCCACGAGGTGGCCAGACGTCCCTTGGACCACTCGAAGAGCAGGATGACCGGAAGAGCCAGCATGCCCGTCGCCTTGCACCCAAGACTCGCGGCGAACAGACCCACCGATGCCGCGCTCCAGGCAGAACGATCTCGCGCGGCGAGATATACGAAGATGCAGCCAAGACCAAACAGGAGGGCCATGGATTCGGAGCGACTGCTGACATAGTTGACGGGTTCCGCCACCACCGGATGCAGGCCGAATAGAAGGGCTGCGACCCATTGAGCCTGGCGATCTCGCGTCAGATGCCAGGCAAGAAGCCCGACCAGGACGGTGCAACTCAGGTGAATGAGCAGGTTGAATGCGTGCCAACCCAGCGAATCGATACCACCCAAAACGAAGTTCACCACGTAGCTGACCATTACGACGGGCCGATACATCCCACTACCCGGATTGCGCGAGAACACACCTGGGTCTGTAGCGATTCTGACCCAGTCTACAGGCGGTCGGATGTTCGGATTGGCCGTGATGGAATGCTCATCATCGAAGTGAAACGGATGGCTCACAGAACCGATGAAGACGGCACCCACGATCAGCACTACACCCAGCGAGGTTGATCGCACCCACGCACTCACAGCGACTGAATCCTTCGAGACAGCGACAGAAAATGCTCACGCGCGGCATGACGTGGACGGGCGTCCATCACACGTGCCTGCGCCCTTTGTCTCTGCGATGGATCTGTGACCCGCGCCAGCATCTGCGCCAACCCCCCGATGTCACCACATTCGGTGACCCAGCCCAGACTCTCCCTCTCGATCAGACGCTGTGCGGAGCCTTGAGGCAGACTTGCCAGTACGGGACGTCCGTAAGCGACATAGTCATAGAGCTTTCCAGGTACAGCGTAGGCATACCTCTCTGAAGACAGAGACAAAAAGGCAACATCGGAAGCCAGAAGCCGATCACCTACGTCCTGCGCCGGTAGATAACCACCGTAGGTCACACCCGCGGGCAGCTCACCGGACAGGGTTGCACGGCGATGGGGTGTGTCGGGACCATAGATGGCGATTTCGAGTTGGTTCGCTTTCTCGGGGTCGTCACGTCGCAGACGTTCTGCGGCCCGCACCAGCACATCGACGCCCTGAGCGCCGGAGATGGCGCCAATGTAGACGATGCGAGTTGTCTTCCCGGGCTCGTAGGCGGGAATCGTATCAGGAGCTTCCCAGTATCCGTTCTCTGTAAGATGGAGACGGGATCGGTCGAGTCCGGTTGCGGCGAAGTCGTCGCCAATAGCCTCCGTTGCAACCGACACCAGATCTGCGCGCGCCAACAATCGCTTCTGCCACTTAGCTGCGAGTCGGCGTCGGACCCCTAGGGTGAGCCCCAGATACTCGTCGCGAAAGTCGAGAACGAGTCTCGCTCCGGTCTGCTCGGCGACCCGCATCGCCACGATCTGATTGGTCACCGGTGGATAGATCCCACACACCACATCTGCCGGCCCCGTCGCGATTTCGGCTGCAACCCGCACAGCGGGTCGCACCCAGTTCACATAGGGACAGGCGACGACTCCAGATCTGGATAGCAGTTCTCCCGTCAGATACCATGGAATGGCCTTAGCACGTCTTACGGGCGGCCCATCGGCCGGCAGCGTCCCCGGATCCTCGACGAAGGTCCCCAGCGCCGTGGACATATTACCGTGGGCAACGACGGTGACATCGCAGCCCCCTTCCTGCAGCAGATGGGCGAACTGGTAACGCCGATAGGTTCGAGAGATAGGCGGATACTGACAGGAAACGAAACAGACCTTCATCTTGCACCACCGTCCGCCAGACTGACCACACGCTTCCTGGCAAACTCGACGAAGCGAGTGTACTCGTCTCCGCCCTGTAGATGCTGGATGGTCTGACGATACGCATCGATCGCCTGAGATGGCCTGTCCAGACGATCTGCGATTCGGGCGAGATTGTACCATGCTCCACCGACGGGATCGTCCGTATGAATCCAGAACTCATCGTCTTGCACGGCCCGCTCGTATTCAGCCAGGGCTTCCTCATCCTGCCCCCGTGCCTCCAGCGCCTGGCCGAGATTGTTTCGCGCCTCGGCGAAACGCGGATTCAGTTCAAGGGTTCGCCGAAAGGCGCGGATGGCGTCGTCAACGCGACCTTCTGCGTAGGCGAGATTTCCGAGATTGTGATGCACACCCTCCATCGTCGGCTGGATCTGTGCCGCCCGTTCATAGGCTGAGCGAGCCGTGTCCCACTCCCCCAGGTCCTTGGCCATGTCTCCAGCGATGACCCAGCCTTCGGCAAACTCGGGATCGAGGCGGAGTCCCTCGCGCAGGTGCCGGCGCGCACTATCGGCCCGGCCGGCTCGTCGCAGGGCCAGTGACAGATTCACTTGCGCACGGGCGGAGGTCTGATTCTTCTCGACGGCATCTGACCACAAGCCGATTCCACTTGCCCAGACCTGGTTGCGCTGCATCGTCAGCACCACGAGACAAACCAGAAGACTTATGCCGATATAGCTGGCCTGTGACCGTCGACGTTCGTAGAGCCGGTGCCACGCCCAACCAGCCAGCAGCATCCCTCCCGCCATCGCCAGATAGGCCCTTCGCTCGGCAACCAGAACGTTCAGAGGTAGAAACACATACGGCAGTATGGCGACGCCGTACCAGATCGCGGCGAGCCCGGGTACGGAGAGCCGATGCCGCCAGCTCAACCCCACCGCCGACAGAACCACGGTGATGGCCATGATTACGGCAGGATCGGTGGCGGCGCCCACGGAGAACGGGTGGTCAACACTCAAACGGATGGGAGACGCAAAGAGCCATACGTAGTAGACGAGTCCCTTGACCTGGGTCCAGATCTCCTGCGTCGGTGCCCGAGGAAACACCTCTGCAGAGTGGCTGAGGAATCTCGTCGACCAGAGCATGGCAAGGTATCCAATACTCAACAAGACAACGGCACCTGCCATGAACTTGCTCTTGGTGGCGGTGACGGCACCGCCCCAGCCACGGAGCATCACGAACATCGGCCCCAGCGTAATCGCCACGGATTTCACCATCAGCGACGCGGCATAACCGATCCCCACGGCGTGGCTGCGTCCCTTTAGGGCGCAGATGCAACAGACCACGAAGAGCAGCGCCATCAGAGAGTCGGAGCGTGCACTGATGTAGTTGACGACTTCTCCGTGCAGCGGATGGACGAGGAAGATCAGCGAGATCACCGTCGCTGCCAGCGTGGACCGCAGCAGCAGATAACTCAGCACCCCGAAGGCCGCAGCAGCGGCAATGTGGATGGCCAGATTCCCCACACGGAAGGCGGTCGCATTCTGTCCCCACAGTGCATAGTCGCTGGCGAACGTGGTCAGCAGCAGTGGCCGATACATGAATCCGCGTGTCTGGCCTGAGAACGTGGATGGATCGACGTAGAACGTGGGGATCCACGACAGGGATCGAATGTGCGGGTTGTATTGCACCGAGTGCAGGTCGTCATAGTGAAAGGGCCCTCCCAAGCTGTTGCTGAAACTGAGCCCACCAATGACCACCAGAAGGAGAAGGCGCCCCCTCACTTCGTGCCACCTCCGGATGCCCTTCTGTATTCGATCGACTTGGATTCGATCGCCGCCAGACGTTCCAGAGCTCTTTCAGACGCCTGATTCGACGTGCTGAGCATTTGATAGATGCGCGCCGCCTCAGCCCACTGCTCCAGACGCTCATGGGCGCCGGCCAGGGCCATCCAGGTTCCGGTGTCGTTCTCGATGCCCACCGAATGACTCAGATGCTGAATCGCGGCGTGCACATCTCCGGCGACCAGGGACGCAAGCCCGGCTCGTCGAGATGCGGCGGCAGTCTCTGCCCCTGTGGAACTCTTCTGTAATGCTCTGATGCCCTGCAGCGACTCAAGAGCAGGGCCGTACGTGGGATCGATACGCAGCGCTTGCTCGAAGGCCTGCCCCGCTTCGTCAAAGGCACCCATCGCCAAGAGGGTCGCCCCGCGGTTGTTGTGCAACACGAGTTGATCGGCGGCACTTAACTGCCGTGGGTTGACGGTCAGTGCTGCGGCATATCGTTCCAGGGCCAGACCGTGCTGCCCGGCCACAAAATGGGCGTCACCGACGAACAGATGAGGCCGCGGCATGAGGGGGCCGCGATCCAGCGCATCCTGCCAGAGCCGTGTCGAGTCTGCCCACGTCGCTGTGCGTTGAAAGGACAGCAGGATCAGNACCAGCAGCGCGAGAGTGCTCGCGCCCCGAANGACCACTCTCGACGTCAGAACCAACGAGGCGAGCAGGATGGTAAGTCCAAGTGACACCAGGTACAATCGATGTTCGTTCACCAGGACATTCAGCGGCACAATCAAGGTGGGAAGCAAGATCAGACCACTCCACAGCAGCCACCAACGTGTCTTCGGGCCCGAACAACGCAGGATCACCACGCCACTGCTGAATAGAGCGATCAGGCTCAACCACACGGCCAGATCCTCACCGCTCCCCAGGCTAAACTGATGCTCTACACTCAGGCCCCAGGGAATCGTCAACAGATGCGCATAATAGACGAGGGCCTTGACCTGTGTCATGAGTTGGACCGTGAGCGGTCGCACTGGAGCATCGAGAACGGCCGTTGACAGTAGGCCTGAAACGACCCATAGATACCCCACCACGACCAGCCCCAGGGGCCACAGCCGTCGACCTCTCTCCTGCCATGTATCGCGAACAAACATTCCGTCGTGTATCCACAACAGGGGGACCAATACGATGGCGATGGACTTGCACATCAGTGCAAACAACAGGATCAGCGCACAGGGCCAGGCCGATTCGCGGATCTTCAGGTGAGCGAGAAAGGCTGCCAGCATGAAGAGCCCGCAGAAGGACTCGGATCGACTGCTCACATAGGCCACGGTTTCCACATTGATCGGATGCACCGCGAACAGTGCTGCCGCCACGATGGCCGGACGGCGGTCGTGCCACACGTGACAGAACACGATGAAGCCCAGAACGACGACCCCCACGTGCAGGAGCAGATTCGTCAGCAGAAAGGCCATCGGCTCGAGACCTGATACGGCAAAGGTCAGCGAATAGGAAAGCATGATGAGGGGTCGGAACATTCCGCCGAAGTCCAGACCCGAGAAGGTTCCGGGATCAGTGAAGAGCGTGGGGACCAGCGACAGGGATCGTATGTGGGGATTGTCCACGATCGAATGCAGATCGTCGTAGTGAAACCCTCCGTCTATGACGCGACCATGGGCGACGAGACAGAGAACGACGAGGCCACCGAGTTCGAGAATCGATCGGTTCCGAGACGTCCACTGCCCGTCCTTTGTGGAATCGTCATCCGCCATACGGCGTCACGACTCGACTCGCTTGTGGGCCAACACGCGGAAGGCCCCCCCGTAATCGTAGAGTCCCAGAACAAGGAGCAGCGCCTGCATCCAGACACGACGCGACCAGCGCCAGTGTCGTGGTCCACTCGGCTTGGAGGCGATCGGTGCCAGGGCTCGAGCCACGAGACCCCTGATTCCGTGGACCTGGTCGCCCGAATGGGCGCGATAAGCCGCCACCATGTCACCCAGACGCATGGGAAAGGACCCGACGGGATCCATCCCCTGCTCGTCATACCAACTCAGTAGTTGCTTGAGACTCAGGGAATCTCTGTAGAGGACGGCGTATTTGTCGTAGAGCCGTGCATCCCACGACGAGGGGATTCCCTCCCGTCGAAAGCGTGTACCCCGCCGCCAGTCGAGATACCGCCGCGCAAGACGCATCCGTTCATCGATGTCGTCTCCCGCCCTCCGGTCGAGCCAGTCGCACTCGAGGTTGTAGAGGCAGTGCCCGTAGCTGTTGTAGAGAAAGGTACAGAGATAACCATCGGGCTTGACCATACGACACAGGTTCTCAAAGGCCTGCCGCATTCTCGGTGTATGATGGATACACCCCAGGCTCGACACATAGTCGAAGGTTCCATCGGGAAAAACCGAGTCATCAAGCACCGATGCGTGACGAAACTCGACGTTGTCGATGCCTGCCTCTTCGGCGCGCTGACGAGCGGATTCGAGGGAACCATCACTGGTGTCGATTCCAATCACGCGCTCCGGCTTCAGGCTGGCGAGAAACATCGTCTCCTCCCCCGTGCCGCAGCCACCATCGAGGATCGTCTTGCCCTGGAAGAAGGTGGCCGGATCGATACCCATCAGGCTATACACGAGATAGCGATGACGTTCATAGCTGGCCTTGTGCGCCGGATCGAGCGATGGGTAGCGCAATTCGGAATACATCGCGCGCGTTCGCCGCTCCTTTTCGGCTTCCTCTTCTCGCAGGGGCTGAGGTCCGGTGTCCATCTGCTCACCCATGGCTACCGCTGTCCTCCACCGATGATCTCGCCCAGGCTGCGTCCCAATGACTTGAGGTTTTTCCGCCCAAGACGCAGTAGCCGGGAAGTGCCGTCTCGGAAACCCGCATCGAGAACTTCCTCTCGAATGACACGCCGCAGCCTCGAGATCTCGAACCGACGAACGGCACGATGCCAGGCTTGTTCGCCCGCTGTGGTTCCGAGGTCTGCCGCCACCTGGGCCAGTTCAGTCTCGATCTGTTGTCGGCGCGCTTCTGGCAACACCCGAAGGTGTCCGTCCCCATCCGCATGAACGGGGGTCACAGCAGCGACGACCGCACCGTCGGGTTCCACGTCGACGGACACCAGCAATGATTCGCTCGCGACGCCACGAAATCTGAGCCCCTGATCTGGATAGTCCGGGAACAGGAAGTTTCCCAGACTGTAGCAGATCACGCCACGCTGATAGGATTCGATCGGTTGAATAACGTGCGGATGATGTCCGACCACGACGTGGGCACCGGCTTCGATCAGCGCTCGCGCAAGGCGAACATTGTCGGGAGGCGGCACGGGGATGTATTCCTTGCCCCAATGGAGAGATACGATGACCACATCCACCGATCGCTTCGCCGTCTCGACGGCCCTCAACACACACTGCGGATCCAGTGCCGCCACACCGGCGTCATTCTGCGTTGCCGTCACGGCACCCACCCAGGGATGGGAGGACGCAAAACCGATCCAACCCAACCGAAGACCGCCGCTTTCGGTCACGCAGCAGGCTGACGCCTCCTCAGCATTCTCGCCCGCGCCGATGACTTCGATGCATGCTTTGCGCAAGTGTTCCCGCCCTGTCAGCATCGCGGTCAGACCGTGGTCAGTGCTGTGATTGTTGGCGAGACTGACGACATTCACACCCCACTCCCTCAGTAGGTTCAGCGCATCCACCTCACAGTCGATCAGGTATTCCTCGGGGAATACGGGATCACCGACGCGTCCGATGGCGCAATCCAAGCTCAGGAACCGCAGATCCGCCTCCGCGAACAGGGGTCGGACCGATTCGGTTCGCCGGGTCAGTTCCTCAACGCGAACCCCATGGAGAGAACCACCGAGCGCAGTGTCCCCTGCCAAGAGAAGTCGAACAGACGTGCTCACGACCTAGGCCTCGTCGATGAATCGTCGATGGAACAGTTCCACCGTCACCAGCGCCTGCAACAGAAACAATGCGGGCCACCCACGATCGATCATCGATACCAAACGCCGCAGGCCGTCTGCGTCGATGATCCCCCGGGAAAGGGTGCGTTCCTGCTCGGCGATATCCAGGAAGGCACGACGAAAGCCCGAATGCTGACGGAAGTGTCGATTGAGA
This sequence comes from Gemmatimonadota bacterium, assembly GCA_002712305.1. GTDB lineage: Bacteria > Latescibacterota > UBA2968 > UBA8231 > UBA8231 > UBA12574. Next base: position 50,482 of record PATE01000005.1, read on the forward strand.
TCGGCACGGTGGCTCAAATCCAGTTTACCTCCACTTGCTCGCAGCATCAGCATCGCTCCGGCCTGCTTCACAGGGAACCGTTCAACAAGCCGGTCCAGCCGTCCCTTGTCCTGATCGAGGGGGCGCCCCGTCTTTGCCCAAGATACGGCTGCAACCCCCGGATCCGCTCGGCTTACGATGGCCCGGGAAAACTGAGATCCCTTCTTGAAGTGAGGTGGAATCTGCCGGTACAACTCGATCAGCCGGCGGCTGGTTCCGGGATAGGCATAGTCGGCATACTGACGCTGCACATTCGGCAGTGCCACGGAGTAGCGATTGCTGCGATTCTGGAAGGAGAAGGCTTGGACTCGATTCGTCAGGGACGGTTCGTCGAGACCCTCCAACTGGGATGTGATGCTGTGTGCATTAGCCGCTTCGTAGTCATCGTAGAACTGGGAGGAAAACACCTTCTTCACCAGCTCTGGCCGGCACCGCCTCCACTGACGATTGATGGCCGACACGGTGTCGGCCTGACTCGCATCCGTGCGCTCGGGGAGAATCAGGAACGTGTCCCCGAAAAGGACATCCATCAGATAGCCGTCGAGCACGATACTCGGCGAATCGGTGGTTGCCATCGACTGAATCACCGGCAGGAACCAGAATTGGTGGCAGTGGATATTCCCCTGGGCAATCAGGTCACCATCGGCCAACATGGTAGAATAGTCGAAGCCCAGCGGATCGTATTCGTGCCAATCCGCTCCACATTCGATGGCCAACTGGCGTGCGATCTGAGCTTCGGCTCCATACCAGCTCACATGATGAACGGGAATGCCAGCCCGCTGTTGCGCGGCGAATGCGAGCAGTGTGCGCGAATCGAGTCCGCCACTCAGCGGCACCGTGATCTGCTCGAATCGCTGAGAGTGCGCATCTACACTCTCGCGATACGCCTCGACGGCTTCCTCCACATATTCTTCGAAACCGGTCGCAACAGCGTTCGTGGCGCCTGTATCGTTGGCAAACTGAAGATCCCAGTATCGCTGTTGACGAACCGTGCCCGATTGAATCGTCAGGCACGTTGCGCCGGGCAAGAGGCGGACGCCCTCCAGCAGGCTGCGGTCTGCACCGATGTAGCCGAAATTGAACATCTCCAACATGGCCATCCGGTCGACCTGCGGTGCGAACCCCGGCAGTCGCGCGATGGCGCTCATGCGCGTGGCGAAAGCCACATACGACTCGCCCCAGTACCAATACAGGTGACGCGCACCCAGACGGGATGAGACCACGTGGACACCGTCCCCGTCCGTCACGACGAAGTTGTAGTCACCTTCCACATGCTCGAGGCGCGAAACACGGTTTTGATGCCAGAGCTCAAGAAGAAGCCGGGCATCAGAGAAGGAGGGATCGTCAACCCCTACCTCGGACGCAAGTTGTGTTCGATTGACCACGTATCCATCGAGGGCGAGGCTGAGGCCCCCCGTCTCGGCCACGGGCGAGGCGGTTCCAAACTGCCAGCTGTGCACACCGACGTCCTGGGTTTCGTTGACGAAACGACTCTCGGATTCCCACAGTCCCGACTCGTTGTCATCTCCCATCCGCGCCAGGGCATCGGATACGGAAGGTGCGTCCGGATTCAACTGTACAAAGCCACACACGGCAGGCATGGACTTCAGCCCTTCAGACCGATGGCGCGATCCCACGCCTGCCGCAGCGTCTCTCCTCGGGCGCAAAGTTCCCGCGGGGGACGCCATCCAAGCCCTGCCCCACCACGAAGACGGCGGGCAAGGGCACGCCAGGCGCAAGCGGAGTTGTAACGCAGCCTGATTTCTCTTGAAGCGTCCAAGCGTCGCGGGAGGATCTGATCCCGTCTCTTCAGGGCTCGTTCGACTCCCCTGCAGATCAGATCCCGGCTCTGCTCGGGCGCCAGACTGACACAGCACGTCTTGGAAACGCCTCGTTTCACAGCCGCCGTTTCGACACCCTCGACCAGGTTGGAGATCTCTTTCGTCGCCGCCAGATCGCCACTCAGGAAAACGACGGGAACACCGACCTCGCCGGCGATCCCGACAATGAGGCCGATTTCCCCAATCTCCTCGGTCCCCAGACTCACACGCTCGAGACGCCGACGGCTGTACGTGTGTCGCAAGTGTCCACCCTCAGCCCCCGCCATCGCATGTTGCCCAATGATGAGAACTGCATCGAAGTCTTCGTCCAAACCTGCAAGCCAACTGGCTCGGCGCCCCCCATGTAGCAGACGCGCAGGCGAAACCAGGCGTTCGGCGGGCAGAGTATCTCCCGGACCGTGGTTATCGATCACCAGGATCTGGGTTGCCCCCGCCGCTACGGCCCCGCTCACAGCGGCATTGACCTCGGCAATCCACAACTGGGACCACTGTCGACGAAGTTCAACGTCCTGTGGGAGATTCGAGTCACGCACGTCGAAACCGGACACCCCACTGACGCCTTCAAGGTCGGTGACGAGATAGACTTTCACCGGACATGCTCCGATCGAAACCACGAGGCAAACTCATGATAACTCGTGACCCAGCAGTCGTCACCAAGCGTCGCCAATACCTCGGAGACAGGGGTCATGTCGATGCGTCCAACGTCCTTTGGGTCCAGATAGATATTCGTGATCCCGCCGCTGGCATGGGCCGTGTGTAGTCGTTTGGACAGGATCTCGCCGAAATTGTCCTTGTGCCATCCCCCGTGGGCATACAATCCGTGCCACGTATCCAACGAACTGAGTGGGTGCAAGGGACATGTAGACACGGGGATCTCCACGACATCCCCTTCCATCACGGGCAGGCCCAGTTTTCGCCCACGTGGGGCGAGCATCGATGTGGAGTAGTGGAGATTCAGGTTGTTCAGGATCGGATACAACGGACGCGGATCTACATTGCCGAAATGCGGGGCGCGAAACCCGGTCATCGTCACACCCAGTGTCTCCGCAACCACTCGCTGACATCGCTCGATCTCCGCACCACGCTCCTCGATACTCAGCGCCTCCCACTTCCGATCGTTGAGGTCTTCACGCCTGGAAACGAAACGGCCCGGGGCATTGACGAGTTCTGGGTGAGAGTAGGAATGATTCACCAATTCGTGTCCACCCTCCACGATCGCACGATGCTCGTCTGGATAGTCTTCCACCCAGCGGCCAACGACGGCGAAACTCGCTCTCCCATTCAGGGCACTGAGTTGGTCCACGATCTGCGGCAGGGCGTCCACATCTTCGGGGAAGTCGACATCGAATGACAACAGCAGGCACGAACGTCGACCATTCCAACGGGTCTCCCCATCAAAGGCAGCTTCAAGTCGTGAGGTGAACCAACCCGCAAGGAGATGGCTCGCCAATTGGGCCCCCCGACCGCCATGGCGCATGACCCGCATTCGCAATCCGCTGGGTTCGTAACCTGGCATCACCCGACCTGTGACAGTGGGGTATCTGCGGGCAGTCGCTCGTTGTCGACATTGAGACGAAACCACAGTTCGAGACACAGCAGGCTCCAGACCTGCTGAGACTGACGACTCGCGTGAGCCCCCCAGTGGTCGAGCAAACCAGCCACAGCATGCGGCTGCAGCAGTCCTCTCGCTTCCACGGCCTTCGGAGCCAGGACACGACGAATCGATGTCTCCACACCATATCGAGCCCATTGTGCGAAGGGAACAGCCAGTCCCTGTTTGCGCCGCTGAGTCGTCGAATCAGGCAACAGTGGAGCCAGGGCTCGTTTCAGCGCCACTTTCTCCTCGCCTCGATTCACCTTCAACCGGTGAGGCAGCCACATGACGTATTCCACCAGCCGATGATCCAGGAACGGTGTGCGACCTTCCAACGAGACAGCCATTGTCATTCGGTCGGTTCGTGCGAGCATGCAGTCGGGCAGGCGCAGCCGCTGTTCGCAGAACATGAGCGTCTCGAGATCGTTGCCCGCGGGAGACTCCGCCGCGATCTGCTCATAGAGTCGTCGAGCAGCCCCCGTGGGTGACATGGAGGTGACGGTCGCGAGTTCGTCATCTTCAAAGGCCGACACCCAGGACAGTGCGCGACCGGGTGCAGACTGTGTCGACATGGCCATGGCCCGTGTCAGAGAATGACCAGGTGCAGCCTGCCGGCCTGCTGCGGCCAGGGCCAGCCGCAGAGGCGCGGGCAGGATCCTCATCCGCTGGATACTCCGATCCCGCACATAGCGGGTGTAGCCGCCAAACAGCTCGTCCGCCCCCTCACCCGTGAGGACAACCTTCACGTGTTCACGAGCCAGTTCAGACACTTGGTGGGTCGGTACAATAATGGGATCGGCGAAGGGTTCGTCGAAGTGGTGCAGAAGCTTTGGTAGCAGATCGACGCGTTCTGCGGTGCAGTCCACCTCTCGATGGCGAGTTCCACAGTGGTCAGCGACGGCCCGAGCATGGGTGGTCTCGTCGACGCGTGACTCTTCGCTGAAACCGATGGAGAAGGTCTGAACGGGCTCATCCATGTGCTGCGCCATGAGCGCAACCACGCCACTGGAGTCCAACCCGCCACTCAGAAATGCGCCGAAAGGCACGTCACTCATCAGGCGAAGGCGAACAGAATCGCTGAGCAGTTCGCGAATCTGGTCGGCGGCGACGTCGACACTGACGTCATCGCCCGACCTGGGAGAACGCCACGGTTCCCAGTAGGCCCACTCTTGGATCTGCCCGTCCGCTTCCACGATGAGCGCCTTCCCCGGAGGAAGGCGACGGATCCCTTTGAACATCGTCCAGGGGGCTGGCAGGTATCGGAGACTGAGATAGAGTTCTACTGCTTCTTCGTCGACCTCGAAGTGAACATCCGAAGCGGCAAGGATCGCCTTGATCTCCGATCCGAAATAGATCCGATCATCGACATGCGCGTAGAAAAGAGGCTTGATGCCCAACCGGTCACGGGCGAGAAACCAACGATGTGAACGGGTATCCTGGAGGGCGAATGCAAACATGCCATTGAGACGGGCGAGCATCTGCTCGCCGTGTTCCTCATACAGGTGCGGCAGCACTTCCGTATCGGAATGGCTCGCAAGTTGGTGGCGCTCCGCCTCCAGTTCACGACGCAGATCAGTGTGGTTATAGATCTCACCATTGAACACGACGTGCACACTTTGATCTTCATTCGCCGCCGGCTGCTGACCATGCTCAACGTCGATGATCGAGAGCCGGCAATTCGCCATGGCCCCTCCCTCGTCGATACGCAGTCCGATAGCGTCAGGCCCCCGATGCTCGATGCTATGGGCCATGCACGTGATGGTCTCCTCTGAAACTTCGGGCCCGTGCAGCCGAATAACGCCGGCGATCCCACACATTCTACCGTTGCCTCAGCGAAACGTTGATGATACGAAGACCGACAAACGCCGTCGCTCCTTCGTTACCGACTCCATAAATCAGCTTCCATTCCCGTGATGGATTTCGAAGAGAACGCACATCTGATCACGGTAGAGAAGCTTGAGGTATTT
>PATE01000006.1 GCA_002712305.1 Gemmatimonadota bacterium
TTGAAGTGCGCCATCGCCGGTTGCGTGGCGCAGGTCGCATGGGTGAGCCCCCAGCGAACGGCATTGCCGAAGGCGAAACAACCGTCGTAACGAAGCCAGTCTCTGAAAAACGAACCGGGGGCCACCGAAGGGACGATGCAGCGAAGCGCCGGATGTTGGCTGATCGCCGCCGGAATCTGCACGATCCCGTGATAGGACCGACCCCACATGCCGATGCGGCCATTACACCACGATTGATTGGCCACCCAGTCCAGCGTGGTCAGGCCATCTTCGGCCTCGTGGACCAGGGGCGTGAAGGTGCCCGTCGAGTCAAACTTCCCACGGCAATCCTGCGTGACATAGGCATATCCCGCCTGGACAAATCGGGGAGCCAGCGACTCGAGAACCTGGCGGTGATAGGGTGTGCGTTGAAGCACCACGGGAAAGGAGCCGGCACCGTCTGGTAGATAGACGTCCGTCGCCAGGTCACCGCCGACCCCGGGCACCTGGTGGTGAATGAGGGTTCTCATAGGGGCAGGCGCTGGCTCACGGGGACCCTGCGTTGACGCCCAGGCCCCGTCGAAATGCTTCCAGTGACAGAAGATCGTCGGGTGAACAGTTGCCCACGTTCACCTGTGTGCCGTAGCGCTCGATCAACTCTCGGCGCAGACGATGGATATCGTGGTGATGTACGTTCGAGATCCATGGGCCTGGCAGTTCGAACATCACCTTGTCCAGGCCCACAACCTGAACGATTTCGTCGATGGCCCGCGCCGTTTCTACATCTTCGTCGAAGATTTCCGCTGCCTCGAGCAATAGAACACTACTGCCCGCATCCATGCAGGCCCTGGCGTTGTCGAGTAGCGGTATGGGGTTGTCGAGCCCCTCCTTCTTGCCCACTTCACCCAACACCTTCAAGCCGAATTCCTGCACCGCCCGTTCGATGATCTGCCGCTTCCAGTCCACCGTGACGGGAGCAATGTTGTCGGAGACCTCCACCCAGCGATACCCCGCCTCTACACACGCGGGCAGGTAACGATCGAGCTGACCGTGAACCTCCGCATACTCGAGGTACTGCCCACCGGGAAAAGGCTCGATGTTCATCGACACGTATTGCTCGATTTTCTGCCCGAGCAGTTCGGCCGAATAGAGTCGCGACATGCCCACAGCGATCTTGGCGAAGTCGAAATGGTCCCCACACGTTTGCGTCAGGTCGCGCTGCTGCTGCAACCCCACCCCCCAGTCGGCGACCATCGTCAACCCCGTGGTTCGAGGCTTGGACGTGCGCTCGTGCGCCTGCGCACCGTCGAGCCCTGCAAATGGATGAGGTGTCGTCATCTTGCATCCGCCTTGAGTGGGAATCGATTCGTTGCTCCTGCCGCTAAAGACACTGGCGCGAATTCCCCCCAAAATGGACGCCAGTGAAACTGACAGCCTTGATCACCGCCGTTGAACAGGAGGACCTCGCCGTCCCCACCGACGGCGGGACGAACCAGCGACAGGACCTCAGCCGGAAGTCGATGAGCCCCCATAGAATCCTGAAACTCGACCGTGGGGCGCACCTGGCCGAAGACGTCTCGCGTCCCCAGAAGCAGGGGTCCGTAACACCCGGTCACCGTGCCGGCACTCCAGTTTCGCCCGTGACCGGCAGCGACAGAGCAGATGGCACCCCCCATGTCCGCGTGTTCCCGCCCGCCGCGAAGAATCCGTCGCGCCATGGAGAACTTACGCGCCGCCAGATCGAGAGAACGCCTGGCGTAGTCGACATCCCCCGTCAGTTGGTAGGCGAGCGCCAGGGCCGCCGTCGAAGGCTGCAGCAGAGGCTGTGCGGATCCGTCCTCTGCCCATTCGCCCCAATACAACATGTCGGCCCGTTTCCCCGGCCCCGGATCGCGGTGGCCGGGGTGTTCGGGCAACAGCAAAGCCAAAGGCGCGTCGCTTGGCGCGGGAAACCGACCGATCACGTCTATCAGCTCCGCATCGAAGCGCGTGTCTTGAAAGACCTGGCGATAGTGAGCGATGGCAACCGCCGTCACATCGCCAAATCGATCGTCCACCTGATCGATGAGGGTGCCCACAAGTCGACTCGCCGCGTCGCGGAAGATCTCGTCACCGGACGCCTCGAACAGGTCGCCGTAGCATTGTACGGCTCCCGAGGCCAGATGATTCTCCACACCCGCCAGGGGATCTCCATCGATCTTGTGCGCCAGGGCAACCATGCCGCGCATCTCGGGTCTGCCCCTGACCTGTTCCCAGTGCAGGGGCCGTCCGGCTTGATTCCAGGCGAGCGGAACGTCACCTGGAGCATCCAGCAATCTCTCTGCACGCTTGCGCCCGTAGCGGAGGGCCCACTCAAGATATCGACCGTCTCGATCCCCCAGAACACGGTGGGCCGCCAAGGCGATGTGCACGAACCGCAGATGCTCCGCCACTTCGAGGGCGAAGCGCGGATCATCACTCACCTCACGTGAGCCGATCTTCCAACTGTGGAAGACATCCCGCTCCATGTCGTACCAGTCGGGGATTTCGTCGACCCAGTTGCCGATATGGTGGGCCGCATCCTCCAGCGCGTCGCGTGCACTTGTGTCGTCCGGGCACAGACCCAGATAACGAGGCAGGAACAGCAGGAAAGGTTCGGTGCCGTGGTGGGCCTCGGCCTCAGGCTCGTAGCCATGGTGACCATCGGTACGCACCCACGTCAGCAGGTCGGCCAGCAACGAACGAAATCGATCGAGGATCGCCTCTTCGCCGGTGACCAGATAGTGCCCGAACCAGGTGAGTGCGTAGTTGGCCTCGTCCTCACCGCCGTGGTTGCGGTGTGGGCCGTCCATGAGGCTGCTCTGCTCGAGCCAGCGAGTCAGATCGGTACGGAGCGTTCGAACGGAGGCGTGTGTCTGTTGCAGATTCGACACGTCGGGGTCAGACACGAGAAGACTCGTCGGTGGCAGGCAGGCGTGATCCGTCAGTAGTCGACGGTGGCCAGAGGAACATCTGGCGCGCCGGCAATCTACGAAAGCGTGGCCACGACGTGAAGACCGGGATCGACGCGACAACCCGTACGCAGTCGTCAGGCGAGGCACACGGGCACGGTCACAGGCGGCCAACTCCTTTTCGATCGGCCACGCTGCCGTGCCTTCTACGTGTGTGCTTTTCTAGAAATAGGTGGCGGCGCTGAACAGGACGGCTGCCGAAGTAGTCTCGTTGTCGAAACCATCCCGGCTCCAGTTATACTGGTAGTCGAGTTTGAACACAGCATCACTGACAGGTCGGAAGTTCAGCCCCAGAGTCAGTCAGGTCTGGTGGTCGCCGTCGGTGTCGGTATCGAAATCGACATTCCCCAATCGCGCCACAGCCGTAAACGAAGAAGTAGGGATGGCCGAGATCAGCCCTGAACCAAAGGGGCGACTCAACTGGGCGTAGTATCCGCTCTGCGAACTGGCCAACAGGGGTTGCGTCGACGGGGCGTCGATGGAGGCACCGGCGAATTCGGCCTCGGCATTGAAGCCGAACCAGCTACCTTGAGCGTCGATCAGCCAGATCGTCAGATCCTGGCGCTCGTCGACCTTCAACCCTTCGATCTCCCAGTCATTGATCGGGCCCGTATGCAGGGACAGACCGATCTCCGTCGTCGGCGTCGGACTCGCGCCGATCCGGCCTACCCAGGAGGGCCGCCGGTTGTTGTCCTCTTGGTTGGCCTTACCCGCAGGGATCCGCGTCCCATCCGCGTCACCGAGCAGGACCCCATCGTCATATCCGTTGACGGCATAGATCTCATAGGAGACGCGGGCATCCTTGGTTGGATAAAAAGCGCCATGGAATCCCATCCCCACCTCTGACAAGGCCGTGCCGATGAGATCTGTGCTCATCAGGGGTCGATCGGTTAGCTCGTTGGCCGGCGAATCATGGGCAAGATTGAACCGCCCGAGGGGCGCCAGCAGGATGCCCATACGAAAGGTCGCCGCCGGATGGAGCTCGAAATCCATCAGGGCCGCCTCGATGACGATCTCTTCGCCACCTTCTTCGAATTCCAGTTCAGCCACCATGCGCAGTCGATCGGAGATCGGCGCATAGGTAAACAGGTTGAAGCGCTTGGCCTCGAAGGTCAGCTCTTCGGAGAAACCTGCTTCGCGCTCCCAGCGGAAGTGGGTCTCCATATATCCACCGATGCGTGTTCCCCCTCCCGTTGCGTGGATGAAGGGTTTGTCGGTGATGCCGCCGGAAACGAGGGGACGGTCCTGGGCCGACACAGCACTGGTCAGCAAGGTCCCGAGCAAAATCGCGTTCAGAGCAGGGCGCCAAGACGTCATCGGATCTCGATCTCCACATCGGCGGCAATGTCCTTCACGGCATACCGTCGCAGGGGTTCGGTGGCGGGACCGCGCACGACGCGGCCATCGAGTAGAAAAGTGGAACCGTGGCACTTGCAGGCGATGAAACCGCCGCGAGGGCGTACCTGGCAGCTCAGATGGGAGCACTCGGCGCCGATGGCGAGCCACTCGCCTTCACTGCGAATCAGCCAGATCTTCTCCTGCAGGCCCGGGGCGTTCACAAGCAGTCCTGCGTCTTCCTCGATCTGCGCCAGCTGGTCGGCCGGAACACGCACGCGGCCATCGGCGACCACGCCCTGAAAGCTCATCGCCGCAGCACATGCAGACAGCAGCGATGCCGGCACGAGAGCCGACGCGCCGGTCACGGCTGCGCATCGAAGGAACTGACGGCGCCCTTCGGGGGTGACCTCGTCGGCCGGATGGAGCTTCGATGGGGCAGCCATTACAGCGACTTCACGAAAGCGATGACAGCTTCACGGTCGGCAGTCGCGAGGGCCGCAAACCCGTCACGGGCGGCTTGGGCCTCACCGCCGTGGAGCAGAATCGCATCCTCCACCGTGGTGGCCCTGCCGTCGTGCAGATAGAACTCCTGCCCACCGAGAAACTCGGCCACCAGACGCGTGCCCCACAGGGGCGCCGTCCGCCACTCGTAGCCATCGGCATCACCGTCGGGTCGATTATCCGCCAGGCCCTCTCCCATGTCGTGTAGCAGCAGATCGGAAAACAGGGCCACCGTCTGATTCGCCAGCTCGGGAATCTCGTGATCGCCGGTGCGGATTGAGGGGATGTGACAGGCGCTGCACTGCAAGCTGTTGAACAGGGCCTCTCCCGCCTCGACCTGTGCTGTGATGCGGCCCCGGGCCGGTGGTTGGAGAAGACGCACATACATCACCGTCTCCAGCACGGTATTGGCGGAGATCTCCGGATCGGGTGCGACGTCGCCGATAGAAACGGTCGCCGTATGTTGAGACTGGAAGTTCTCTTCCGGGATGAAGTCGTTCGTGACCCCCATGTCCTGCTGATAGGCTTCCGAAACCTGTTCGAGCAGCGAGGAGACCTGTGCCTTGCGGCTGAAGCGCCCCACGTGAACGCCGCTCCCGCCGCCGACGTGACGTTCAGAAACAAAGTCGGCGGCCGTCACCCAATTCACGCGGCCGGAGATCCCATCGCCATCGGCGTCATCGGGGTCTTCCAGATCGATGATCGTCTGTTCCGGGATCGCCTCGATGAGCCCCACCCCAAACACCGGGAGCGGCAGCCGGAAGGACTTGTCCACTCCAGCGGGCACCCCTTCGGGCACCAGTCGGATTCCGGGAATCACCTTGTCCTGATGCTGAGGGCCTCCCGCGTCGACAAGCAGATCACCACCGGCGCTGAAGCGGAAGAATCCGGTTTCCACCGATCCGCGCCCATCGCCGGGGTGACACCCCTCGCAGCTGACATTGTTGAAGATCGGTCCGAGCCCTTCGGCAACGGAGAAGGATTTCTCGAAATTCTCGTCACCCTGCAGGAACACGGCATTCAGACTCTGGTCGAGCCCATCCAGGGGGGCTGCGAACTCGTCGCCCGCCGTTGGGGTTTCGGTCATCAGCGTATCGCAGGCACCGAGCAAACCGGCAGCTGCAGTGACCAGCAGGAGATGAATATGACGTCGCATCGTCAAGCCTTGGGTGATGTGGACACACTGAGATGTGGAGCGCGCTGCGTTTTAGGTTTGGCTAAAGCAATTAACCNTTCNACATCAAACTTAGTCAAGCCTAATTTTCTCTTTCGACAAGGAAAGAATGTCGCGGACTCGTGGTTTGCCCAAGCCGCGGCCGTGAATGATGTTTCGGTCTCCCCATCAGATGGAGGTGCATCCGTGGCGCTGCAGAACCCGATCCTGTCCCCGACCCTCAACCACATCTCCCTCGATCAGATCAAAGCGGAGAAAGGCGCACCGCCCTGGTCCCATGCGGTGGCGCTGGCCGACCATGTTGTCGGTGTCGTCATCCATCAGGACGAAACGGCCGCCAATGACAATCACTGCCACACCTATGACGAATTCTGGGTCGTGCTGGAAGGTGAAATCCACTGGCAGATCGAGGGACGTGATGTGGTCCACGCCAAAGCGGGAGACTTTGTCTACGTGCCGGCGCGCACATTCCATCATATTCACCCGCAGGGTCTGTCCGTACGTGTCGGCGTCGCCCTGCCCGGCCATGGACATCTGCATGATCGTCCGGCACGCAAGGTGAACATAGAGGTCGAGTCACCCGACGACATTCCCAAGGAAGCGACATGATTACCAAGGTAGTCGCGAAAAAGACGAGGGCACGATGACGATGAAGGCTGGCACGAAGGAAGCAGGCACGATCGGAGCGAAACCGTCGGCTGCACCCGACATCGACAATGGAGCGAAGAACNGCGCCGACCAACCCNTTCCCCAGCGTATTCTGGGGCGCACCGGTGAGCGAGTCCCCATTCTCGGCTTGGGGACAGCGACGGGGGGCATGGGCCTTGATGATGCCGACGCNGTGAGACTCTATGAGTCGGCCATCGATCAGGGCGTGACCTATCTCGACACGGCACCGGGTTATGACCGGGCGCAGAAACAGTTGGGGGAGATCCTCCCTCGTCGACGCGACGAGGTCTTCCTGGTGACCAAGACACACACTGCAGATCGTGCTGAGGCGATCAGCAAGTTGGAGGAAGCNTTGCGTGATCTGNGCACGGACGCNGTGGATCTCGCCTACGTACACTCCATGGGTCACCTGGATGCAGATCAGGTNTTGAGTGAGAGTGGTGCGCTGGCAGGGCTGCGCGAATGCCAGAAACGTGGTCTGACCCGCTATATCGGTGTCACGGGTCACAATCTGCCGCACCGGGTTCTACAGGTACTGGAGGAAGGTGACCTCGACGTCATCATGGTGGCCCTCAACTTCGCCGACAGTCTGACCTATGGCTTCGACAAGACCGTCCTGCCCGCCGCGATGGTGCGCAATGTCGGTGTGGCGGCGATGAAGGTCTATGGTGGAGCCGAGGCCATGGTGTATGAAACCACCGACCAGGAACAACGCCGGCCCTCTGCGATTGANGCGGTGGTGGATGATTTCGACTACGAGTTGGCCCTGCGTTGGGCCCTGTCCCTGCCGGGCGTGGCCACAGCCGTGGTGGGCATGTATTCGGAGCAGGAGCTCCAGCAGAATATCGAGTGGGCTCGACGAGCGCGTCCGCTGAACGAAGCGGAGCAGAAGAAACTCCACGATCAGGCTCACCATCTGGCGACGCACTGGGGTGAACACTTTGGGCCACACCGCGAAGTGCCGGCCTGGCGCAAGTGGTGGAATCGCCTGCGCCAAACGGACTGAAACGGTCGGACTGAAGATGTCGACGGGAATCCTGGACACGAGTCGAGCGTTTTTCGAGCAGGTCGTTCTACCACTGCTGCGGAATCACTTCCCCGAAGACGTGGAGCAGATGGCCTGCGGATTCCTCGGCTATGGCTCGGAATGTCTGGAGATGGACGACGAGTTGTCACGCGACCACCATTGGGGTCTGCGCGTCGACATTCTGCTGCCTGGTGAGATCCATCAGCGAGTCAGCACGCAGCTTCTCAGAAATCTCGTGCCGGAGTTGCCCGATCGGTTCGCCGGCATTTCGCTACGCGATGGACATGTGGCTGGTCATGGGATCGCTCCCGAGAGTCTGCCCGCCTTCCTGCGGCGCACGATCGGTGTCACCCATGCGCCGCAAACGAATGCCGAGTGGCTGGACATTCCCGAAGTCGACATCATCCATGTCACCAACGGTCAGGTGTGGCACGACCCGTCAGGAGAACTGACGACTCTGCGGCGCACCTTCGATGACTACTACCCGGAGCCGGTGTGGTTGCGACGCATCGCCCACTGGTGTCGTTATGCGTCGGGCATGGGCATCTATGCGCTCAATCGGGCGGTACTGCGTGGCAACGAGGTCTACGCCTGGACGGCATTCTCTCGCAGCCTCAAGTGGTCGATGGAACTGGCCTTCCTCCTGAATCNAACCTACTTCCCTTACGACAAGTGGCTCTTGCCNTTCTTCCGCCGGCTGCCCCATCTGGCCGACCGCATGGATCCGCTGATTGTAGAAGGTGTCAAAGCCGATACATCATGGGAACGACGCATCGAACTGCTGGCGATGATGGCGGACATGTTGGACGAACGCATGGTGAAAATGGGCGTCATCCCGGCGCACCCTGCCTTTGAGGGGTCGGACACGTCGAGTTATCGGTTGCTTGAACACGCCTACGGCGCGATTCTGCAGAAACTGCCCGAGGACGTGGTCCATCACGTCCCGTGCTGGGATCAGATCCCGCTGGAGGAGTTTCACACCGGCTACGTGGCGACCCTACCCATCGACGAATGGGATTCGATTCTGAATCTGAAGCCCCTGAGCTAGGAAACTTCAGTTAGCCTACACTTCGCCGCGCGCCCTGGCTTCGAGATGCCGACGAATCCGGACGACGGTTTTGGGGCCGATGCCGTGTAGGGTGCCTAGGCGGTGATTTTCCAACGCTCGTTCGAGAGCGGGCAGTCCATCGATGCCGTAGCCCTGATACATCATGACCGCCGTCTTCACACCCAACCCGGGAATGGCCACCAGATCGAGGACGGACTCGGGCACTCGCTGTGACCACTCCGTCCACTTGTCACAGGTTCCCGTATCGACGTACTGCTGCAACATGTGCTGAATCGTGGTTCCGATGCGAGGGATCTTCCGCAATCGCCCCTCGTGCCGCATGGCCTCCATCGACTCAGGCCAATGCGCAATGGTATCGGCGACCCTCCTGAAATGAGCCACCTTCAGCTCTTCCATCCCCCCGATCACGAGGTAGTCGGCCAATCGCCGCAGCTTGTCTGCGATCTCCAGATTGCCCTTCCACTGAGTCTTGCCATCACCATCGGTCACAGGCGTGTCGTCGAGAGGAAATCCGGTCATCGCACAGAGGCACCCGCAAGTGCGGCAACCTGTTCGTGACGAAAGCAGTCGACCACGTGGTCGTTGACCATTCCTGTGGCCTGCATCAGCGCATAACAGATCGTGGGCCCCACGAAGGTGAACCCGCGCATCTTCAGATCCTTGCTCATCGCCTTTGACAGATCTGTCTCAGCAGGTAGATCGTCCATCGTCTTGAATCTGTTCTGGATTGGCGTGCCTTCGACGAATCCCCAGATGTATTCGTCCCACGTGCCGACCTGGTCCACGACAGCCAGAAAGGCCTTCGCATTTCGTACCGCAGCACGCACCTTGAGACGATTCCGCACGATACCCTCGTCCTGCAGCAACTCGGCGATCTTGCGTTCGTCATAGCGAGCCACCTTGTGGGGATCGAATTCATCGAAGGCACGTCGGTAGTTGTCGCGTTTGTTGAGGATCGTGGACCAACTCAGTCCAGCCTGCGCGCCCTCCAGGATGAGGAACTCGAACAGACGCTGATCATCGTGCAGAGGGGTTCCCCAATCCTCATCGTGATAGGCCTGCATCGCTTCGTGTTCACCCGCCCACGCACAGCGCACCCGCTCGCCCGCCATCCCTACCCCTTTCTCAACTCTTTGCGGATCACAAGCTTCAGCCCGTACCAGACTGGTGACTACCTAATGAAGATGGGCGGAGGAGACCAGATGAACCTGTCTACCGGCGACATCATTACCAGCTTTTAGGATCGGGGGTCTGTTGCAGGACATTCTATACGGGAAGTTGTCGTAAGGATGCCTGGAGGGTGACAAAAGGGGACGAATGATGGACGTCTCTCTCAGAAGCCTGCCGGGTCGGATCATCCAGTACAGCATTTCCGGGGACGGTCACAGCTTGTAGCGACCGTAAAGGGTTTTGCCGCGATAAAAGTACTCATCCCACTCATCATCTGTCGGCTCCCTTCCCATCTGCTCTGCGAGTTTCTCCCTTTTGGCCCACTCTTCGTCTCTCTCCTTGGCCCATTCCTGCTCCCGTAAAGCTGTGCCGGAGAGTATGTGGTGACAATCTGACTCCATCAAGGTCGATTTTCTTGCCTAACCTCTTGAATACCAACTGAATAGCTCGTGAGGTCAGTGGTTTTCCTTGTTCGGTAAGGAATTGGTTAAATCAAGAGAAGTGATCGGCTCGCCGACGAAGGTCTAAGCGCGAAGTCCAGCGAGAATGGCTTCGCACAGTTCCATCGTCTTCACCGCCTCGTCCAGGTTTGCCGCCGGCAGGCCGATGGGCCGATGGTCTCGGACACAGTCAAGGAAGTAGCGAGCCTGAGCTGTGGCTCCATCGGGTCGGTCCGTCGCCATCGGCTGAGGATCATCGCCGACGGTGTGAATCGTGCCGCCGCGGATGCCCTCCAGGTAGGCAGAGATGCCGTCGCCGTGCAGTTCATAACGCTCGAGTCGGCCGCCGGACGTGTAGTTGTGCGTGAGTTGAGCCACCACGTCGTTGTCGAACCGAATCAGGGCAGCGTGCACGTCTTTGTAATCTCCCGTCGCGCGCCGTACGACACTGTGCACTTCAGCCACATCGCTGCCCGCCATGGCGCGCACGACGTCGATGGAATGAATCGGCGTCTCCAGGAGCATGTTGTCTTTCAGGCTCTCTGGAAACCGAGGATCGTCGATCGTCTTGTTAGGCTTGTGGAATTCGCCCACCAGTTGGATCAGTGGCCCCTTTTCGGCGATGGCCGCACGCGCCTCGACAATCCAGGGATTGAAGCGACGGTCCCAGGCGACCATCCCCCGGGCACCTGATGTGGCCGCAACATCGCGAAGTCGACGCGTCTCCTCCGCGCTCAGTCCGGGAGGTTTCTCGAGAAGGGTGTCGACGCCACGCTCCAGGCTGATCGCCGCCGTGGGAGCATTGAGATGAGCCGGTGTGGCCAGAAACACAGCATCCACCTCGACCTGATCCAACAGGGCACCGATCTCGTCGAATTGACGCTCCACGCCGTAGGTCTCCCCCACCTGCGCACGAGCATCGGCCGACGCGTCAGCGATGCCCACCACCTCGACATCGTCGAACTCAGATAGTCGCTGCAGGTGGTGTTTACCACGCCCCCCACAGCCAATTACGCCCACGCGGATTGCTTTGGCCTCGCTCATCGATCCAGCTCTCTCTTTCGATTCAAGGTTCGATCAGATCCTCAGTGCTGCCGGCACACCGGAATCCGATGTTTGCGGCTGCGGCCCTGCTGCTGTCGCGGACTGCGACCCCTGAACTGATGCCACGCACGACCCACACCTCGTCGGGCGTTCCTGGGGCATGCGGGTTTCGCGCCGGGCTCCGACCATAGAAATCAGCCGCGAAGCCATCCGCCACCCATTCGCCGTGCCCGTCTCCAAGTTCGTATACGCCATAGAAGGAGGCTTCGTGGGTTCGTTAGTCATCGGGTATGTTGCCCCAGACAAAGAGTCGCCCATATCGGTGAGCAACAGCACTTGCGACAGATAGGCCTGTCCGTCCTCCACAGCGACGGAAAACCACAGGTCGTTGAGATAGCTGACATAGTCGCCGACGGTCACCTGGAATTGATCGACATAGAACGAATCGAGGTCCACCACATGCGCCGGCATCGCAGCAGGGCACGCGTCCAGCAACACCCCAGCCTCCAGCAGCGCGCCCTCCGCTTCAGGGGTCAACCCCATGAGAAACTCCCCGGCCGAGACCAGGCGCATCTGGTGCTCGGTATGGGCCGGCGACCGATCCACGAAGTGACCGGGTGCACCTTCAGCCGGCGTAGAGGCTCCGGCGGTCGTGCTTCGGCCGCAGGACAACACAGAGATGGAAAGAGCAAGCACGAGCCCCATCGGGCCAAACCACCCCTTAGCGGACAGATCTTCCTCAGGGCGCCTGAACGTCGGCATCGCCCGTCAGGCGCCTTCGGCGATCACGTCGCGAAGATGCGCCACGGCGAGTCTCGTCGCTTCATCAATATCGCATTGATTCCGATCGCCCAGTTCAAAAACCAGGCCGATCGTTCCATTGTAGTTGGCATCCCGAAGGATGCCGAGCACCCGCCGGTAGTCGATCCACTCCTCCCGGCCGCCGTCGATCTTGTAGATCTTGGCGCGTACGTAAACCGTCTGGGCCGCCATCGGTCGCAGATAGTCTTCGTAGAGATCGACTGCCGAATCAAACTCACCGCGCGGATGAGATCCGATGGCCCCCTTCCATTGCCCCGTGTCCATCAGAAAGTGGAAATTGGGGCGATCCACATCGGCGAGAATCTGTTTCGCCTGCGACGCGGTCATGCAGAAACTGCTCTCATCATGATTCTGTAGGCCGAGGGACACGCCCTGGTCGGCAGCGTAGTCGGCCAGTTGCTGAAAGCTGTCCACCATCGGCCCCCACAGCCTTTCCTGCTCGGTGACATCCTCAGGCCACGCGTGCCGAGCAAAAACCCGCAGCAGCTGGGCACCGAGCAGGGCTCCCGCATCGACGTCCCGGCGCCCCTGAGAGAGCCGCTCCTGCTGGCCTTCGGATTCCCCCACGAAGGTGCCAGATCCTGCATAACCAATCGTCAGACCGTGCTGCAAGCAGGTCCAGCGCACCTTTTGCAGATAGCTCAGTTCGCGGTCCATTCCTGACAGGTGGATATCGACGCCATCCAACCCGAGTCGAGCCGCCCGGACGATCACCTCTTCGATGGTAGCGTCCGGTGTCTCGCGAGCCATGGTACTGAGACGAATCATCGGTTGCGTTTCACGTGGTAAGAGGTGACAGACGCGACGAACCGAGTCCGTGAGGGCGCTGCATATCCCGGTATCTCAGATATAGCTCGACGCCATTCAGCTCCCGCGAGAACGTGGCGCGTTCATCTCGATTCACCATCTCGACCTCAACTGTATTAATACCGGGCAGGATCCACTCGGCGGGAAGTCGGAAGCGAAGCCAGTGAAAGGCGCCCGCCAATGGGGCCTGTACCGATTGAGCTCCGTACAGACGAACCGGCATCGTCACGGCCCGCTCGTCGGTGATGTCCGCCGTTTCGAGATGCAGCGCCTGATCGTTGAAGCGGAAAGACATTTCGTCGTCTGCGCACATCTGTTGAATCCGCAGGGTCAACTCCGCCGCTTTCATCTCGCCATCCTGACGGGCGCTCTCTACGTCATCGGCAATCTGTATCTGCACGGTCGCCTTCGTCCCCGGCTCGAGAGGAATCGGCAGCTGGCGATCGGGTGTCGAGGTGGGTGTGTCCATGGCGCCTTCCCTCGGCTGCAGAAAGTATCGCTTGTCGCGCCGACATGTCGTCTCGGGATAGGCCATTTCGCGCAGAAACTGATACTGCTCATCGGCCAGCGGCCAGGGCATATAGCCGTGGTACAGCCCATTCCACCCACCCGACAAAAGAGTGTGCCGCAGTGCACGCGACATCTCGATATGAAGGAATCCCGTCGCCTCGTGATAGACCCGACGCGGTGGTCGATAATAGGTGGCCGTGTTCGAATCAGCCGCAAGATCTGGAAGCCACGACGGTTTCGGCTGTGTATCGGTAAGTACTCGTTCATCCTGTGCACAGACCCAGTCTACGTGCCCCGATCTGATCCAGGCGCCCACGTCGAGCCCACTCGATCGATTTCGCTCTTCGTCCAGGCTGACACGCGCACTCACCGAGAATCGCCGTCCCTTCTTCTCCCCGACTTCGTCGGCCAGACGCCGGACCTCGGCCACGAACTGCGTCATCCGGGGCGTGCCCTGCTCTACCTCCCCGGTTTTGAAGAAACGCAGATCAAACATGAAGTCGAGTTCGATCCCATCGGGCCCATAGTCCTCGAAGATCTCGCGCAAGACGGCCAGTTTGTCTTCGTGCACCGCATCGTGCATGAAGTCATAGCCCCACAGATAACGACCCTCCTCACCGATACAGATGCCTTCGGGACTGCCTTGCTTCAGAAGCCCCGCGCGATCCGACCCCGGCGCGGCCGGGTCCTGCAGTTTCAGACTTGGAACGACACGCGTGCCAAGCTCCCTGCCTCGTTCGACGACGGTCCGCAGTTGATCGGTCCCCAGCCGCCGTGCCTCTTCGACCATGCGCATGATGCGCCAGTCGATATAGTTGCCCCACGATGTCTGCCCCTGGCCAACGACTCGGCCCACCTTGCTGTCGTGGAAGTACACATCTCCATAGCCAAGTCCGAGCACGAGAGTATCGGCGCCCGTTCCTGCCAACTCATCCACCGGCCACTGCAGCATGTGCTCCGAGGCTGGTGGCTCAATGCGCTTTGCGTGGAAGTGGTGGGCGTCGTTGTAGTAGATGAATCGTGGATGTGCCATGGGACTCCTGGGGAGTTGGCCAGTTGCGCTGGTTGAACTAGGTTGCTCGTTGAATTGAGCCGTATAGAATTGCGCCGTCTGGTCGACAAGAAAGGGCGCCACCGGGTCGGGGGAAACCCCACCGGCCACTATCACTCCGGAGCTTCACTGCATGTGCGCATCAACCGCTTTGCGTAGTGCCCTGTTTGCCTATCCCTGGGCCCTGCAGCGCCCGAACCTGGACGCCGCGTTGGATCGTGTTGTTGCCAGCGGCTGCGACGAGCTTGTCGTAACGCCCTGCTACCACCGTGCCGATTTCTTTCAGCCCGCCGATCCATCCATGCCCATCTGTTATGGCGAGTATGGAGCGGTATTCTTTGGCATCGACGAATCTCTATACGATGAGACCCCCATTCGACCGCGCCTAAGCAGACTCGTGGACGATCCGGATGATCTTCTACGCGCCGCAGAGGCCGTCCGTGCGCGCGATATCGAGTTGTCTCTGTGGATGATCTACAACTTTCAGGACGAGCTCAGTGATGTGTTTCCCCAGTTTGCCCGGCACGACCCATTTGGCAATGCGCACCGTGGAGGACTCAGTCTGGGGGCACCTGAGGTCGCGGCCTACTTCCTCGCTCAGACCCGCGATGTTCTGACGCGCTTCAGCCCATCTACGGTCTGGATCGAGTCCTTGTATCGACGCGGGATGGGGATGCCGAGCAAGAGCAGGGGCCCCATTACGCCGAGATCTCAGTTCCTTCTCTCTCTCGACTGGAATCAGGGAATGCGGTCTCAGGCTGAGGCGTCTGGTGTTCCTGCCGATGCGCTGTGCGCAGACGTGGCGAACTGGCTGCGAGACGATCTGGCACGCATGCCCACGAACGAAACCAACGGCGCCGTTGATGAGGACTGGCTTGCCGGCGCCTTCGACGGCGGGCTGGGCGCCTACGTGGATCTGTGCCGTGAAGTAACGACCCGCCTTTGGGAGCAGACCGGTCAGTTGATCCACGACGCGGGCAGCCGGATCTATCATCAGCCGGCAGGTGCCAACTCCCTCGGCACCGATTTGGATGCTCGCGTGAACGCCAGCATGGATCGTCTGATGATCTCACCCGCCGACGCCGCGGAGTTACAGGCGGCGCGCGAAGGAATTGATTCAAGGCAGATCTATGTCCCCTATCATGGTCAGTATGACGACAAGGAAACGCTCGTGCACGATGTGCAGCACGCGTCGTCCATCGGTGCTGACGGCGTCAGCTTCTATGCGTACGGCCTGCTACGTGATGAGCAGTTGTCGTGGATCCGTGAAGCGGTGCGGAAGACGGCCGGATAGCTGAGGGGCTCGGGCCTGCAACCTTCGGCGCTTCAGTGTTGTGGCTTTATGCGACCTGTAGTCCTGGGGCCAACGTCCGGTTTGCGCCATCGTCCTAGACAGACCCCCTTGAGCCTCAACACCTGACCAGATCGAGATCATGACCGCACCCAAGCACCGCTATAGGATCGCTCTGCCCATCATCGCCGTGCTCACGCTCTCTCTGTACGCCTGCAAGGAGTCCGACATGTTTGTCCTGTCCCCGGGTGCCGCCCAGCAGGTCCATATCACGGTGCCCACAGCTGCCTCACCATCGCAGACACGCGCCGCCGAGGTGCTCGCAGAGCACCTCGGTATGGTTCTGCCGGCGACACCGACCGTGGGGTCGGCGACACGAGACGCCGACCTGACGATCCTCATCGGGCCCGGCAAATGGACCGATGATCTGGGTCTGCTGGCCAATGTGGACACCCTTGGCCCGGATGGATTCCACCTGTCGGTCTCAGGTTCTCAGGCCGTCATCATCGGTGGCCACGACAAGGGCGCGACCTACGGTGCCTATGAGCTTCTCGAGGAACTCGGTTTCCAGCTTTGGACACCCGGTGCCCTCACCGTCCCTGAAGGAGAGGTCATGCTGCCCGAGGAGCTTTCCCGCACCGAGATCCCCGTCATCGAATACCGAGATACCCACTACACTCCTGGCCACGATCCAGCCTTTGCCGAATGGCATCGCCTCGATCGCTTCATCTACGACTGGGGCATGTGGGTCCACACCTTTGGCAGGCTTGTTCCACCCGATGAGCACTTTCATGACCACCCTGAATGGTTCGCCGAGGTCAATGGCAAACGCATTCCGAGTGGTCAGCTCTGCCTGACCAATGAAGGCCTGTATCAGGCATTGTTGCATGAGCTTCGCATCCGCATCGAGGCCGAGCCGGACAAGCACTACTGGTCGGTCAGCCAGAACGACACCTTCGGATACTGCACGTGTTCCAACTGCGCCGCCATCGATGCGCGTGAAGATGCCCATTCCGGTGCGCTGATCGCATTCGTCAATCGGCTCGCCGCCGAATTCCCCGACAAGACGATCTCTACGCTTGCTTACCAGTACTCCCGCAAGGCACCCAAGCATCTTCGGCCTGCGGACAATGTTCTGATTGTCCTGGCGCCCATCGAGCTCAATCGCTCAAGGCCCGTCGTGGATGACCCATCGGCCGCAGCCTTTCGCACCGAGTTGGAGGACTGGGCACGGATGACCGATCGGCTGCTGATCTGGGACTATGTCATCCAGTTCGCCAATCTCGTGAGCCCCTTCCCGAATCTGCGCGTTTTGCAGCCGAACCTCCGCTACTTCGTCGACCACCACGCCATCGCCCACTTTCAGCAGGGCAATCGTGAGGTCGGTGGAGAATGGGCGGAACTGCGCACATGGATGATCGCACAGCTGCTGTGGAATCCCAATGAAGACACGGATGAGCTGATCGACGAATTCCTCACAGGATACTACGGAGCCGCAGCCCCTCATCTGCGGGCTTACATCGACAGCCAACACGCCGCACTCGAAGCGTCTGGAGCCGGCCTTGGCATCTTCGGCAATCCCATCAGTGCCTCGAAGACCTACCTGAAGCCTGAACTACTCGAGACGTATGACGCTCAGTTTGATGCCGCAGAAGCGGCCGTCATCAACAGCCCCGTTCTTGGTCAGCGAGTGACGTGGGCCCGCCTGCCCCTGCACTACGCCCGCCTTGAACAGGCCAAGACACGGGCCACCGGTGATGGCGGACTCTTCACCCAGACCATCGATGGCTGGGAACCGCGTCCTGAGATATTGAGGCGCCTCGACCATTTCGTCGATACGGCGATCGAACAAGGCGTTACGCGCGTGACCGAATGGCACACAACACCTGCCGAATATCGTGAGCGTTACTACGAGGTCCTGAAACGGGTGCCCATCGAGCACCTGGCGGCAGGCATCGAGCCTCAGTTCAGCGTGCCCTTCAGCCCGAAGTATCCAGCAGATGGCGCCATGACATTGACCGACGGACTCCGCGGGCCCGTCGACTACCGATATGGCTGGCTCGGGTGGGAGGGCCAGGATATGGAAGTCACCGTCGATCTCGGCGACGCCCAATCCGTACAACGCGTGTCGGTGGACTTTCTCCAGGACGTGGGCGCATGGGTCTTTATGCCCCTGGAGATCGTGGTGGAAGTGTCAGGCGATGGCGACACCTTTCGTACCATGGGTGGAACAAGCGTGACCACCGACGAACGCCAGGCGGGCGTGCGCACAGAGCGTTTTACCGTGGAGATGGCACCGACGACGACTCGATACGTCCGGGTCAAGGCGGCGTCGCGAAAAACCTGCCCCCCATGGCATGGCGGTGCAGGAGGAAAAGCGTGGATCTTCGCCGATGAGATCGTGGTGGAGTAACTCGCCGCCGATGGCGCCATGGTCGTGGCACTCAGTGAACGACTCTCCCCCCGACGTCTAGAGCCACCACACCAGATTGTCCATCATCCCCGTGAACCCGTCGACGATAACCCAGCTCGCCATCGACAGGAATTGGCCGACCACGAGACCGATAAAGAGGGGCTTGCCGCGCTCGTAGAGACGCGGTCCCCCGTATCTCAAGATCATCAGCTTGATCAGCCACGACAGGAAGACACTGAGCACGATGGTATCCGTCATCCACATGGAACTGACGGGTAGACTGATGGGGTGTACCGGCCACCAGATGAAACGCTGTCGTGCGAGCATCAGCAGTCCCATCAGCGTGCCACCCCAGGCGGTCCACCCCCATCCGACCCAACTGACGGGCGTACTGTTGTTCAGGTTGCGGGAGATGAAATTGAAGGGATAGTTCACCAGACTTGTGTGGAAGTTGCTCAGATTGATGCCACCGTAGCGGTAGCAGAGACTCAACTCCATCCAAACTGAAGCCCACACGCTGAGCAGAATCGCACCGAGCATGACCCACAGAAGTCGACGTCGATTCCCACCGATCATCTGCGCCACCTTGAGGGCATTGGCGCATGCTGCCATGACGAAAATTCGCATTTCGCCCGCCCAGACGAAGCTATAGCCGAGACCCGTCACCCCTGCCGTTCCCAGCGCGTCGACACCGACTCCGGAAACGATCGCATTGCCCGGATTGATCGGAGCACGAGTGATAAAGAATCCACCCTCCGTCACCATGCGTGTGAGCCCCACGAGCAGGACCATACCCACAAACAATACTGCCGCTGCCGTCCAGGCGGGCATGCCCGTGCGCCAGAGCCACCACCACAGGAAAGGCCCCCCTGCCAGAACGCTGAGCCAGGCCACGCGATAGGACATGATCTCGTCGGTGTCGCCGTGGTCGGCACCCTTGTCTCCTCGATGCAGCGCGATATCCAGGGTCGTTCGCAGATGTCTACGCCCCGTCCACAGCCCCCAAAGGACGAGAATCGTCATTGCTCCCAGACTCTGATGAGCCAGATACGGCACCGTCACCCATTCCATCGTCTCTTCGCTGGCGATCCCCAACACGTTGAACGCCCCCTCTTCACACTTGGCGAGCATGTTGAAGAGCCAGATACCGAGGGAGATGTCGGAACTGAGGAAATAGGTGAAACCGAGGGTTGTGAAGCTCAGCGCCGCACGCACTGTCGTCGTCTGGCGGAACATGGTGAAGCGTTGTTCCAGTTGCAGCGTCGGAATGAACTCGTAGTAGGCATGCAGTCCGTTGATCAGCCCCACAACCAGGGGAATGGCGATGCCCACCCAGAGCAGGGGCGACCGACACAGCTTGGGCAGCAGAGATTGCGGCTCTCGATCGATCAGAGCCAGCGAAGGCTGCATGAGCGGATAGAGCAGACGCTCGTTCTCCATCCATTGGCGCCGCAAAAGAACGGAGATGGCCACCATGACCAGGTAGAGGACGGCCAGGAAAGCGCCCCATGCCACCAGGGGTTCGACCCAGGCACTCCAGGGAATGCGGGTCACCCCTGTCGGATTGCCTTCGAAGTAGCGCTGCACCGCCGTCGCGTCCTGGACGATCATCCACGACGGTACGTGCTCCAGAAACAGCGTCGCCCATTCGTTTTCTATGCTTGCGTAGTATTGAGCGCCTGTGAGGTAGCTGAGGAAGAATCCCGTCAGCCCCATGGAGGGAATTGCCGTGGCGAGCAGAGCCATAATGTAGACGACGGCGACTTCGTCAGAAGTCAGTTGCCAGCTGCGCCGCAGGAGCCCGAGGAGAGGGTTGAGGAACAGAACGAGTGCAGCGAGGGTTGCCAGTGCGACGGGCGAACCAAAGTCGAGAGCCAGATAGGATCCACGAATCGCGTTGTCCGCATACGCGACGCCCGCGCCAATTCCGGCACTGATCGCACCACCGACCGCCACACTACGCAGGGTAACCAAGGCGAGAGGCTCTGACTAGCGCAGCGTCTGCGCCCAGTGCTCGGCGCGTTGATCTTCGTGTCGCATGCGCCATTGGAGCAGCTGCTGTGTCATCTTCAGAAGCGTCTCTGCATAGGAGCCCTCATCGGCCACGTTGTTCAGCTCCTGCGGATCTCGCTCCAGATCGAACAGAAGGGGTGGCATGTTGGGATCGGCGAAATGGACGAGTTTGTGGCGCTCGTCGCGCAGCACCCACATGAGATGCTCGTCAGGGTCTTGAGCGCCAGCGGCGAACGCCCCCTGCCGATAGTCGAACTCGTAGTTGATCCGCTGTTTGTGGGACGACAACAGGCCATGGAGTACAGGCAGAACACTCTTGCCCTGAAAACGATCGGGGATCGGCTCCCCAAGCCACTGCATGATGGTCGGTGCCGAGTCGATGGCCTCCACGAAGGTATCGAGCACTTGCCCACGGGTGACATCCGCTGCGGGTCGGGGATCTCGCACGATATAAGGAATGCGCATCCCCCCGTCATACAATTGCCCCTTCCCTGTCAGATAGTGATCGCCCAGGTGTTCTGCGTGATCGGCAGAGAAGATGATGAGCGTGTCCTCCCACTGCCCACTGTCTTCAAGGGCGGCAAACAAACGCCCCAGGTTGTCATCGACTTCCGTCACCATCCCGTAGTAGCAGGCCTGATACTCACGCAGATGTTGCTCGTCTACAAGAGCGTCGGGTGCAAGGGCGGCGAGATAGGGGTGTTTGGGGGACAGTTCATCGCTGCTTCGAGCCGGGGCGGGCATCGACGCAGGATCGTACATGTCGTGATAGGGCTCGCAACAAATGTTCGGCGGGTGGGGCTTGATGTAGTTGACGCTGAGCACCCCCCCGCGATCAGCCTGTTGCGAACTTCGTTCACGGACGTAGTCGATGGCCCGGTCCGTCACATACGCGCATTCGGAGTGTTCGGCGTGGTATTTGGCCGGAAAGTGCTGCGGCAGGTGTGGCCCCGGCCCGTCTGCAGGAACGTCCGGTTCGTGAATAGCTGAGTGGGAAAGGAGGCTTTCGTCATAACCTTTATCGCGCAGCCAGTCGAAATACTCTTCGCTGTCGTATTCGTGATAGTAGACACGCTCGAAGCCCGGCAGGCAGTTGTCGTACGTCAGGCGCTCCTGACGCTCGTCCCCCTCCTCGAGGATGCCCGGATCAGGTGTATAGTCGTTGTAGCCGACCAGTCCCGGATTCCAGCCCGCGTCATGCAGGTGTTGTGGCAAGGCCTCGTGGGCATCACGCAGCGGCGTGAAGTTGTTCACCGCCCGCGTGGAGCACATGTAGCGACTCGTATAGATGCACATCCGGCTCGGGCCGCAGGGTGCTGCCTGGTTGAAGCCTCGAGTGAATGAAGCCCCTTCTGCGGCGAGTCTGTCCAGATTCGGTGTACGGATCACGTCGTTGCCCATGTGTCCGAGACAATCGACGCGAAACTGATCAGCGAGGATAAACAGAACGTTCATGCCAGATCCTGGTTTGGAAGTCTGGGGGTGGCTGCAGATTAGGCAAAGTTCCTACCCTGCGCACCCCGACGTCAAGGTGCCCGGATCTTGACAGCCCATCTGGCAAAGCCATCTTGTCGTCATGGGCTTTGGGGCCACCGGCGGGCCCTTGTCTTGCCTCGTCCCCCACTCGCAGAGAGAATCATCGATGCATCGGACGAATCCGCGCAGATTTCGGCTGGAGCTACTAGGCCTGGCCATCGTGATCATCGGTCTGGATCTGGGCTTCAATGCCGCTCCAAACACATTCGTCATCTCATCTCTCGACTCCCAGCCACCAGCTGGAGAGCCTCTGCAGGTGCCCGGGATGCCACTGTTGCGTCCCGGAACGGTGACGCTAGGTGAAGGTCTGCCGGTTGTGTCCATCGCGGCTTCCGATGATTCCGAGCTACCCATGCCGGCTCCGATCGATGCGAGTCTCTCCTATGAGCAGGTGAATGACATCGTGCGACGAGCCCTCGACCTCGACCAATCCGGTCGTTCCCTTCGCGATGTCATCGCCCCCGGCGATTGGGTTCTGATCAAGGTGAACAGTGTCAGCAATCGCGGTGATCTCGGATCCCAGGGTGACTGCTGCTCACGATATACGCACGACGGCACCGAACACCCCGGTCAGATCACCGACCTGCGCGTCGTGAAGAGTGTCGTCGATTATCTCCTCGATCATACAGAAGCGGCCCGTATCGACATCGCCGAAGGCGGTTCGGGATCGCCCGCCCGTGGTAAACGCGGCTTCCCGAGTTATGCCACCGAAGACAGTTGGTCGGCGACGTATCCGGAATTCGCCGATCTGTCTTACGAGTTGATCGTTGCCCAGGCCAATGCCAGGGGCACGGCGACGATCGTGGACACACTGGATCTGAACTACGCACCCTATCGTCAAGAGCCAATTCCTGGTGGTCCCGTCTCACGAACGCGCGTATCTCGCCTGACGTACGAGGGTGCTCAGTATGGTTTTCATGTGGATGGCACCGGATCATTCCGCGACGAAGGATTCTTCGTGCCGGAAGCTGTCCTCGATGCGGACAAGATCATCTCCATACCAGCGATGAAGACGACAATCTATGGAGCCACGCTCGGGATTAAGAATTACGTAGGTGTGTTGGCGCCCCTCGCGTATGGTTCGGGAATAGGAAAGGGGGCTCACGCGGCGAACAACCCCGAGCAGGGTTACGTGGATCTGTTCTCTTACAATCCTGCTGCGTATACGGTCATTGAGGGATTCTGGAGTACAGAGGGCAACGGGCCCCAACGCGGCGACAACGTGCAGCACAATGTGATCATCGCCAGCTCCGACCCGGTCGCCGCCGACGCCATTGGCAGTTTTGCCATGGGCTTCAACCCCCTCGACCTCGAGCACCTCTATCTGGCAGCAGCCAAGGGGTTCGGTACGTTCGACATGGAGAAGATCCGGATCGCCGGCCGTCCACCGGAGACGGTTCGTCGCGATTTCGTCAAATCCAGAGCGGTCAGTGCGGCTGAGGGACGTACCATGTTCTATGGCCGTGGCATTCGCCGGTGGCTTCTGGCGGGGCCCTTCCCAGGGCGGGATGTCGATATCGTTCGAGCCGATGATGAGGCAGGGCTGAGACCGATGGCGGGGCAGTCCATCGGTGAAGGTGCGTGGGAAGTCGTAGAACACCTCGGCTATTCGGCGGAGCGACTGCAGATCAGCGAAATCCACGGGACCGGTGTCGACGTACAGAGCATGGCTTTTACCCTCATTGACTCCCGCCACGAGCAGGATGGTTTTCTCTGGCTCGGATACGATGACGTGGTGAAAGTCATCTGGAATGGCGAGACGATCTACAGCGACAACGAGCCACGCGGATTTCACCTTGCCGACGAGCAAATTCCCCTTCGATTGCAGCGTGGCGAGAACCGACTGCTGCTGAAAGTCGGCAATCGAGGTGGCCGTAGTGTCGTGGCGGCTCACATCGTCGACGAAGACGGTGATCGGCTGCCTCACATCGACTTCCGTCTGCCTGGTGAGATCCCGACGGCCATCGTCAGTGAAGAGGGTGCACCTCTTCCCCAGCAGTCGAGCCTCGTGAGTCTGTATCCCAATCCCTTCAACGCGACGGCGCGGATCCGATTTGATCTGGCCCATGGCAGCGATGTGGATCTGGCTGTTTTCGACGTCCTCGGGCGACGTGTGAAGACGCTGGTCTCCACTCCACTGCCGCCAGGCGTCCACGAGATGGATTGGGACGGTCGAGCCGACGACGGATCACGTGTGGCGACCGGCGTCTACCTTGTTCGCCTGCAGGCGGCAGGCGGCGTAGCTTCAACACGTTCTATTACGCTGTTGCGTTAGCCATAGTGCGCAGATCTGTCCTTCTCCCATCCCTGGGCAGTCTGTGCCTGGCGGCGGCGCTCGCCTTCGCACCTGGATGCTCAGGCTCGAATCAGGACGAGGATGGCAAAATCGTCCTTGAGTTCTGGACGATCGCCCTCGGCGATGCCTTCGCCGACTATATCAACGGCATGATCGCCGACTACGAGGCACAGAATCCGGGAATCCGCGTAGAGTGGGTCGATGTAAGTGGCGGTGAGGTGGCGGAGAAGTTCATCGCCGCTCTTGTTGCCGGAGATCCACCCGATCTGGCCAACGTCTACGACCTGCCGCGGTTTCTTGAATACGATGTCCTGAGCAACCTCGACAGCCTCGTCACCGACGAAGAGCGCGATCGTTTTCTGCCAGGGTTCTGGCGAGGCATGGGTCAGTATCACGGGGCCAACTACGCCATCCCTTTCTATGCCAGCGTGAACATGATGTGGTACAACAAGGAGATCTTTGCCGCTGCCGGTCTCGATCCCGAGCGTCCACCGACGACGATGACCGAGATGCTGAAAATGGGGCGGATCATCCATGAGAGGACTGGCAAATACGGCGTCTCGTGGCGCCTGCATCCTTCTCTCGTCGGTCCCCCGTGGGTCCTTCTCCGGCAGGAAGGGATCTGGCCTTTGTTCAACGAGGACCGATCACGGACAACGATCAACAATCCACAGGCACTCGAGCTGTTTGAGAGCTGGATCGACGCCTACAAACATGGGGCGATTCCACCAGAGGCCCTGGCCGCAGCATCCCGGGACGAGGTGAACTGGTTCATCGAGGGTCGTGCGGCGATGTTGCCGTTCTCGGGTGGCTGGATCACCCGCTACTTCGACAAGTCCTTCGAGGGCAAGGTGGGGATGACGTCCCATCCGCGTGGTGCTCTGGGTCTCGTACCGGGCACCAGTCAGGTCCTGGTCGTGCCGCGCATGTCACCTCACAGGGAGGAGGCTGTCGATTTCGGCTTGTTTGTGACCAGTCCAAGGTATCAGCTTGAGTTCTGTTCGTACGTCGCCATCCTGCCCACGACCAAGGAAGCTGCGGCGGATCCGTTCTTCAGTCAGCCACCACGAAACATCTCCGACGAAGCCAATCAGATTTCCGCCGCCGATCTACCCAATTCCTTCGTCGCCGCCCCACCGGATACGAAGAGTTGGAGCCGAATGGAGGACATTCTCTATGAGGAATTCGCCAAGGCTATGGGCGGCCAGCAGTCTGCGCAGGAGGCACTGACGCGAGTCGAACGAAAGTGGAACCACCTGCTCCGGTTCACCGCCCTATGAACAAGGGGATTCCCTTCAGACAGCGGGCCACACCGTACGCCTTCATCGCGCCAGGACTGCTGTTGCTGGCAACCTTCTTCACCTACCCGCTGCTCGATACATTCTGGCTGAGTCTTCACCGCTACAACATCTTCCATCCACCCGTGTGGGTGGGCCTCGACAATTTCCGTCGCGCCTTCGGGGACGAACTGTTCTGGCGGGTCACGGCCAACACTCTCCTCTACGCGGCGATGGTTGTGCCCGCACTGGTGGTGGTCTCTTTCATCCTCGCCCTGCTGGTCAATGCCACGATACGTGGCATCCGCATCTTCCGCACGGCGTACTACATCCCCGTGGTGACGTCCATTGTGGTTGCCGGTATTGCATGGAAGTGGCTCTACAATTCTGACGGGTTGATCAACGCACTGTTACGCGGGTTCGGAATCGCCGGACCTTCGTGGCTTGCCGACACCCGTGGTGTGCCTGCGGCACTGTTGAACTTCATCGGACTGGAAGTCACGTCCGGTTGGTTCTCCGAACCGTGTATCGCCCTCGCGTCGGTTGCGATGGTGACGATATGGAAGGCCTCACCGTACTACATGATCATCTATCTGGCCGGCCTGCAGGGCATCCCGCCCCAACTGGAGGAAGCGGCGAGGGTTGATGGAGCCGGATGGTGGCGGATCGTCAGGCACATCACCATACCTTCGATTCAACCCTACACGCTGGTTGTGAGCATCATCGCTACCATTGGCGCCTTGCGCACCTTCGGAGAGGTCTACGTGATGACCAGTGGCGGCCCGTTCCACCGAACGAATCTGCTCGCCTACTACATCTACACGCTCGGCTTCAAATACTTAGAGGTCGGGTATGCCGCAGCCGTGTCGCTGCTACTTCTCGTGTTGATTCTGGTCTTCGCCATCATCAATTTTCGCGTCGCCGGTGGCGACGCAGACAAATGAGCGACGCCAAATGAGTGGCGGCAAATGACGCCCCTCGAACAACAAGCCTGGATGGGGCGCCTGCGTCTTACGGGCCAGTATGTCGCATTGATGGCTGTGGGCAGTGTCCTGTTGGCTCCCTTTGCGTGGCTGTTGGCCACATCTCTCAAGTCCGAGTCCGCCGATCTGTTTGCCTATCCGCCAGAGTGGATACCCGACCCGGTCGTGTGGGGCAATTTCGCCAAGGCCTGGTCCATCCTGCCCTTTCCGCTGTACATCTTCAACACCTTCTTCATCGCCATTACCACCGTCTTCCTCACGCTGTTCCTCTGCAGCCTCACGGGGTACGCCCTCGCCCGGATGCGTTTCCGCGGACGAAAGGTCATCCTCTACGCCGTGTTGGCCACGACCATGGTGCCCTTTCAGGTCCTTCTGATTCCCCTGTTCATCGTGACCCTTCGTCTGGGGCTCGTCGACTCGTATGCCGGTGTGATTCTGCCTGTCGCCGTGAATGCTTTTGGCATCTTCCTCATGCGCCAGGCCTTCACGACGATCCCCATCGACCTTGAGGATGCTGCCCGCATTGATGGTTGTGGAGATTTCACGATCTATGCCAGAATCATGTTGCCCCTGGTGAAGCCGGCTATGGCGACGCTGGCAGCTTTTACCTTTGTCGCTCAGTGGAATGACTTCCTCTGGCCCTTGGTGGTTCTCAAGAGTCGAGATCTGTATACACTTCAGTTGGGTCTTGCCAGTCTGCAGGGCGTGTTTGGTGTCAACTGGCGGTATATCTCCGCCGCGTCGATCATTGCCCTATCCCCAACCATCGCTTTCTTCCTGCTCACGCAGCGATTCTTCACACGTGGGCTCGCGGCGGGTGCCGTCAAGGAGTAGCAGTTCATGAAAACGAGTTCACTGATGAAAACATCGTATCTGCGTTGTCGCCTGGGGATGTCTCAGTTCATGGTCCGATGCTGGATGGCGTCGCTCCTCACGATGGCTGCGTCATCGCTCGGGTTCGCTGGTGAGGGGGATCGTGTCCCACAACCCCCTCTCGACATTCCCCACTATGTGATCGAACGGGCCGCCACACCGATCACGATCGATGGCAAGCTCGACGCCGCCGAGCCCTGGTCAGCGGCGACGACGATCGATTCCTTCCAGTTTCCGTGGTGGACGGCAGGTGCTCGTGAAGCCACCACAGCCCGCATGCTCTGGGATGAGGCCTTCCTCTATGTCGCCTTCGAGGCACAGGACGCGCATATCTCTGCCTATCTCACCGGCAGAGATTCACCCGTGTCTCGCGACGATGCGGTAGAAGTCTTCTTCGCCTGTGACCCGATGGATGTGAGCATCTATTTCAATTTCGAGTTCAATGCGATTGGCACCATCCTCGACCGTTCACCGGCCAACAACCGTGATGGAACATGGAACAGTGAAGGTGTGCGCGTTGGAATCTCGATCGATGGTACTCTCAACGACTCCACCGACACCGATCAGGGTTGGACGACGGAAATCGCCATCCCCTTCGAAGATCTGGCGCCGCACGCGCCGCGACTTCCACCTCATGATGGAGATCAGTGGCGGCTGAATCTGTATCGCATTGGCGGCGAGGTGAACCCGCAGTTCAGCCTATGGTCCGATACACGGACCGAGCGGCCCCAATATCACAAGCCCGATCGTTTTGGTATGGTCCGCTTTTCGGGGCGGTTGGCAGGCAGTGCCGTGACCTCTCCGTGACCGGAACAAAGCACCCAACGATCAAAGGCATGGTCAGGGTCCTCGCCGGAGGGGTAGTCTGGCTGATCGGTGCCGGCCTGATCAGTGCGGGCCTGGTCGGCTGTGAATCATCCCCCTCGACGTCGCCAGAGCGACCCGCCTCGGCCGATTGGGCCATTCACTTCACTCAGATCGCTGAAGCCAGCGGCCTTCGCCATCGCAACATCTCCGGAGACCCCGAGCAGCGGTTCATTGTCGAGAGCATCTCCGCCGGGGTTGCCGTCCTCGACGTCGATGGCGATGGCTGGTTTGACCTGTTCTTTGTCGGCGGCACACGCGCAACCGATCCGCCAGAGGCACCAAGCCACGAACTCTATCTCAATGAAGCCGGCCACGACGGTCGGCGCTTTCGTCGTGTCACAGACGAGTCGGGGCTGTCCACCCAGGGTTGGGGAATGGGTACGGCCATAGGTGACATCGACAACGATGGGGACCCGGATCTGTATGTCACCTATTGGGGACGCGACCAACTGTGGCGCAATGACTCATCTGCTGGGAACGTTCGATTCACCGAGATCACCTCGGCGGCTGGAATTCAGAATGACGACTGGGGTACTTCGGCCGCTTTTGCCGACATCGACGCAGATGGATGGCTCGATCTCTACGTGACCAACTACCTCGATTTCGACCTGAACGCCCCACCGGCTGACGGTAGTTGGTGTCACTTCAAGGAGGTGGAGTCCTTCTGCGGTCCAGAAGGGATTCCCGCCCAGAGCGACCGACTCTACCACAATCTCGGAGACGGTCGCTTTGAAGAGATCAGCCAGAGCAGTGGCATCGGGTCGATCTCCTATCCGGGCCTCGGTGTCCTGTTCACGGATATCGAGGACGACGGAGATCTCGATATCTATATCGCCAACGATTCCGAGCCGAATTTCTTGTTTCGCAATGACAGTTCAGCCGAGGAGATTCGTTTCGAGCAGGTCGGCACTCGACTTGGCGTCGCCTACAGTGAAGGCGGGCTGGCCCAGGCCGGAATGGGCGTAGACGGTGGCGACATCGACAATGACGGAGACCGGGATCTGTATGTGTCCAACTTCTCCGATGATGTGAACACGCTTTATGCGAACAATGGCCATGGATGGTATACCGACGCGACCTATGCTACCGGCATGGGTCGTGTCGTGCGACCATTCCTTGGCTGGTCGACAGCCTTTGCCGACTACGACAACGATGGCTGGCTGGACCTGTTCGTTGCCAACGGGCACGTCTACCCGGCGTTGCAGCAGGTTCCAGGTGGCCTCAGATACGCCCAGAGGAACCTCCTGTATCACAACGAGGCGGGACGTTTCACCGAGATCGGGCAAGACATTGGACTCCACCGTGTCAGTACGAGCCGCGCTGCGGCACCGATTGATTTCGACAACGACGGCGATCTGGACCTTGTCGTGGCCAATCTCAACGACACACCCAGCCTGTGGCGCAATGATGGCGGCA